>NZ_JBHEVB010000004.1:0-292576 GCF_041925195.1 Flintibacter porci | reverse complement strand
CAGCCGACGCTCTGCCCGGGCAGTTTTGCATCCCCGGAGGCAGTAGCCCATATCATGACGCAGAAGTTTGTGATGTACTCACCACTGTATCGTCTGGAGCAGGAGTTTCAGCGGCAGGGGCTGAAGCTGTCCCGGCAGACTATGGCCAACTGGATCCTGCAGGCCTCAGACACCTGGCTGCGGCCGGTGTATGACGCCCTGCACCGGAAGCTGTGCCGGGAAACCGTGCTGCACGGGGATGAGACCACGCTGCAGGTGCTGAAGGAGCCGGGCAGGACCTCTACGAGCAAGTCCTATATGTGGGTCTACCGGACCAGCGGCTGCGCTGAGTATCCCATTGTCCTGTACGAGTACCAGCCCAGCCGGAAGGCGGAGCACGCCCAGGCCTTCCTCAAGGACTTCTCCGGCTGGCTGCACGCAGACGGCTACCAGGGCTACCACAAGCTGCCCGAGAATATCCGGGTGGTTGGCTGCTGGGCTCACGCCAGGAGAAAATTTGATGAGGCGCTGCAGACGCTGCCCAAAGAGAAACGGCAGGATTCTCTGGCGGCAACCGGCGAGTGTTATTGCACCAGGCTGTTTCAGCTGGAGCAGACTCTCGTGGACCTGACACCGGAAGAGCGGTATACCAAGCGGCTGGAACTGGAGAAACCGGTTCTGGACGCTCTGTTGGTGTGGGCAAATGAGGCCAGCGCAAAAACGGCGCCCAAGTCCGCTCTGGGCAAGGCGCTGCACTATCTGCGGGAGCAGTGGCCCTATCTGGTACGCTATCTGGAGGACGGCAGGCTGGAGCTCTCCAACAACCGTGCCGAGCGTAGCATTAAGCCATTCGTCATGGGCCGGAAGAACTGGCTCTTTTCCAACACCCCTGCCGGCGCCCAGTCCAGCGCTGTGATCTACAGTCTGATTGAAACCGCAAAGGAGAATGACCTGGATCCCTACCGCTACCTGGTTTGGCTTCTGAACACCGCACCTGGGCTGAGCCGGAAGGATGAAGCCTGGGCGGAATCTTTCCTCCCAGTGAACGCACCCCAGGAATGTAAAATTCCAAAACCATAATGGAAATGCCGACCGCCATCTCAATGCCTGTGCGCTGAGATGGCGGCCTTTTTATACGCCGGGAGATTTGACGGTTACTTTCCTTCGGCTTTAACATTAAAATGACGGGGAAATTAGGGTGGATTGTCGGGTGTTGTAAAGCATTAGTGGCCTTGTTTTGCAGCTGTGATAGAGAATAGAAAAGCCCCGTTCCGTTCATGTGAACGGAACGGGGCTTTGTTTGTGTGCTGCGTCTGGAATTCCCAATTTCCATATCAACCGGGAATCAAAAGCGGATGCTGAGCCTTAGGCAATCAGGCCTTCCAGGACTCACCGTTGGAGGAGGCGGTGTAATCGTGGGAGTTGGTAGACTCCATGATGGTGTAGTAGGCCCAGTGGTTCTTAGAGAGATCCACGAAGCTGACCAGCTCATCCGCATTGCGGTTAATGTAGCTCTCGTCCGCGTCGCGGCCCAGCATGTTGTTGACGATGACCGCCACCTCAGCGCGGGTGATGGAGTTATTGGGACGGAAGCTGCCGTCAGGGTAGCCACCGATCCAGCCGTAGGTAGTGGCCTGAGCCACGTAGGTGTAGTACCAGGCGTTAGCGCTCACGTCGGTGTAAGAGCAGCTGGCGCTGGCAGGGTCGTAGGCAAAGGCCAGAGCAATAGCGGCGAACTCAGCGCGGGTAATGGGGGCATCAGGACGGAAGGTACCGTCGGGATAGCCGCCCAGCATACCCAGGCTGGACAGGGTGTTCACGGCCTTAGCGTACCAAGCGTCGGAAGGTACGTCAGAGAAGGACTTGGTGATGGTAACATTCTTGTCCAGCAAGAGGGCATAGAACATCTGAGCCACCTCGGCGCGGGTCATGTTCTTGTCGGCCTGGAAGGAGCCGTCAGGATAGCCGCTGAGGAAGGCGTTGTGCTCGTCAGTCTCCAGCCAGTCGGACACGCCGGTGTCGTCGGGACCGTAGCTGCCGCCACTCCACTTGGCGTAGAGGGTAACGGTGGTCTTGTCCACCTTCACATCGCCGGTGACAGGCTCAGTGAGGCGCAGATCCCAGTACCAGCCTTCGAAGGTGTAGCCATCGCGGACGGGGATGGGCAGGTCCTCATAGTCCTTGGTCCAGGCGGAGCTCTTGGTCTCGGAGGACAGGTGCTTACCGCCGTTGGTTACATAGTGCAGGGTGTAGTCGTCACGGGTGCCGGGGTTGGGATCAACAGGTTTCGTGCTTTCCCAAACCAAAGCGAAGGGGGAGAATCCGCCGGTGCCGATCTCAAACTCAATGTGGGTATCGGTCTTTCTAATATTGGTTACTGTGGACACCGTACAGCTTGCAATATCTGCGGCTACCTCGTTGGAGGCCATATCCCGGTGCAGGCCTTCAAAATGCAGCAAGGTAAATCCTGTGTTTTTGTCCGTTCCGGCAGGATAGGGCCAAGACACAGTAACATCTTTAGAAGCTTTTACCCAGGTATTACCATTGTGCCTGTCTACCAGATCCAGATACTTCATGTCATAGTTGCGGACCATGTTGGAAGCCACAGGCTTATTCAGTTCATCCAACGCCTTTGCGGCCCTGGCTTCAAGCAGCTGGGTGCGGTTGGATTCGCTGGAAGTGCTCTCGATGATGTTGTCGAACAACAGAGCAATACCGGATGTATCTACTACTTCCACACTACCGTTATTAATTGTAAATTTTGTATCCTTGGAAGCAGAAACGCCAGGCTTGCCCAGCTCGACAGTTTGGTTCAAATCTGCATATTGAACATCTTTTGTGGTGCCGCGGACATTCAGAATGCCGGTTTTGGTCTCTACGTTATAAAACTCTATCCGCTCCCCAGTTTTCTTATTCACCGCGTAGACCTTTTTCTGGTCCACTCCACCGGAATAAATGCCCATGTTAAAGTGCTTATTGACCTCAACACCGACGGTAAATTCATCGCTGACAATGGCCTTACCGGTATCATCCGTGAACAGCAGGCGGACCGGATCCTGTCCTCCGACAGCCGGGACGATCTTATAGATATCTTCGGCGGTGCTGTTATACTTAACAACATTCCAGGCCTTCCCTGTGCCTTCTTCCCTGAACTGAATATCCATGGGGTTCAGCCCGTCGTTACCTGCAAAGCGGAAACCAAACTCAGGGAGGGAGGTGCTATTGGTAATAATCGTTCCATCTTCTGTGATATGATTGGACCCCTGTTCGCCACCCATATATACGGTGATGTCAACAGGCGTGACTGTGATGGGGTTCTCCGACACCGTAACATCAAAGAGATATGCGGTATTCACCGTACGATCCGGATCAGAACCAATTACTGTGCTGGCCGACTTATAGAACAGCTTCCATTCCCCTCCAGACTTGGGGCAGGAATAGCCGTAAATCTCAACCAGGTAGTAGCCGTCCCCGTAGTTTTCGCCGGTATAGTTTTCAGAAGTAGTTCTTTCATCCTTAAGGCCATTAATGGTGATGATATTTTTTACATCCGGGTTATCCCATAGATTATATCGGCCAAATCCGTCCTCTTTCATGCGGGGACCTTCTTTGCCGCCATCCCATACATCTGTCCATTCGTATTCAAACTTGACTTTTACATCGGAATCCTCCGCATTTTCAAGCGGGTGGGACACCTGAACACCGATCGTTGACCCAGCGGGAACCTGGAATTCCGGATATGTATCCGTGGTCTTAACCACGTCCCCATTCACAATAAACTCGATTGTGGGATTCTGCAGAACATTTTGAATATCCAGGTAAAGGTCATCTCCATCGGGTTTCAAAATGGTCTTGGGTGTCAACAGTTTATCCTTATACGCCCAGCCGCCAGTATATCCCACGACAGGCTCCGGAAGCTCCGCTTCCGGGATGACATAATTTTCGTCTACTGCCCAAACTCCGTCTGTTTTACAGACATTGACGGCCTGTCCATAGAGCTTGGGTTCGGTTTTGACATCAGTGCTGCCCTCTTCACCATAGTGCAGAGTAAACTCATAGGTAAGGGAATTAGTATATAAACCGCTGCCGCTGGGTACAAAGGTCTTCTTTGCTGCCGAATTATTAAACACGGTCAGACGCTTTCCTAATCCATATTTATCGCCCTTAAAAGCGCCGCCATTATAGTTGCTGGCATCAGTAGCTTTTACCACAATGGTGGTAACGGACGGCGTGTAATGAAACACCTCACTGCCCATATAAGTTACCGATGCAGGGATCTCTATTGTAGTCCCAGCCGGCAGACCGGTACATTTATAAAAACTCTGATTTCCTAAATACTCCAATGTTTTAGGAAGTTCAAACACCGCATTGGGAGCACCGTCCACCGCGCGGACATATTCCAGGCTGATACATCCGTAAAATACAGAGCCAGCATTATCCGATCCTATGCTTTTCAAGGTGTTGGGCAAAATCACACCGGTCAAACCAGTGCATTCCTTAAACGCATTCTTCCCAATGGTCTCCACCTTTGTATTGGACAGATCCAATACCCCGGATAAATTCGAGCATCCCATGGCTGCCTGACTTTTGATCGTGGTCAAGCTGGTAGCGTCAGAAAAGTCGATGGCGACTACATTGTATCGGCCAAGGTTATTATTATAAGTAACGGCGCCGTTGTTTGTTTTTTCGCTGGAGTAAGAGTCGCGAAAACCATCAGAAGCGATTGTTGTTACATTGTCAGGAACCGAAAGTGAAAAATACATAGTTACCTGAGTGGGATTATGCGTTATGAACCATTCTTTGCTAATGCCGTAATAGACTCCATTTTTAATTACCATACCCTCTGTCGGCACGACCATAGGATTATTCGCAGTAAGACCGGAGCCTGAGCCACCCGTTGCAAATACCGAGACGGGTAACAGGCTAAGTACCATTGCACATACGAGCAGGACGCTCAATAAGTGCCGTATCCGTTGTTTCATATCTTTTCCCTCCATTTTGATATTTGTTCCAAACGCGGTTTGATACAAATGCTTAACAGCACTACAGAATGTCCTCTTTCCATAGACTGGGTTGCAGTCGTGCAGGGAAATCCAATTCTGTCTTTCACTGGCGTGCCTGACAGCAGACAAAATTGTAAATTTCATCCATGATCAAGCGAATAATCAGCGCTGGAACTTTCCTTTATTCTACCACCCCGTTTTTAACAATTCAACCCTGATACGACGGCGAAAAATGCTGAAAATAGCGAAAATGCACAACAAATCTTAGGTTTTAAATGGGAGATTTTGGTCGGTTACAGTGCGATTTCGCTGCTTTTCTTCTATTTAAGATGGAAATAGTTTTGGAAATAGAATGGTAACAAAGTTTGTTGCTGATGAAATTTATATAGATTAAGATTTTGTTAATAATTTGCCAAAATAACCATATTATTGGACATAAACAGGGTAAAACAGGGGCCAACAAGGAGCAGGGAAAGTGAGTGTGATAAAATCACAGAAGGATAGCCTCCCCCTCTGTTATGCTGTCAGCACTGAGTTGTGATGGAGGTTTGTTTATGACAAGAGGAAACCGGGTGCCGCGAAAAGCGGAAGTATCAGAAGCATACTGTGTGGCGTGCGGATGCTGCGTCAAGGTGTGCCCTCTGGGTGCTATTTCTATCTACCGCGGCATCAAGGCGGTAGTGGATCGGGACAAATGTGTCGGCTGTGGCAAGTGCGCCAAGGAATGTCCGGCATCGGTGATTGAGATCCGGGAGGCGGCGGTATGAAAAAGAAATGGTATGATTATCTCTGGATCGCTTCCTTGTGCTATCTGTTGCTGGGCTTTTTCAATATCCTTTTCGCCTGGCTGGGCCTGTTGTGCTTCTTTATCCCGCTGATTATGGCTGTGGCAGGCGGAACCAAGGGCTACTGCAACCGCTACTGCGGCCGAGGACAACTGTTTGGATTGCTTGGCGGGCGGTTTGGGCTGTCCCGGAAGCGTGATATCCCGGGCTGGATGAGAAGCAAATGGTTCCGGTATGGATTTTTGATCTTCTTCTTTGCGATGTTTTTCCAGATGCTGTGGAGCACCTGGCTGGTGTTTGCGGGCGCTTCCGATCTTAAACAGGTAGTCACCCTCCTGTGGACTTTCAAGCTGCCCTGGCACTGGGCTTATCATGGAAGTGCACTCCCCGCCGGAGCGGTCCAGTTTGCCTTTGGATTTTATAGTGTGATGCTCACCTCCACCGTGCTGGGCCTGTTGACAATGGTCCTCTTTAAGCCGCGCAGCTGGTGTGTCTACTGTCCGATGGGCACCATGACACAGCTGATCTGCAAAACAAAAGCGGGCAAAAACAATTAAGATAGGTAGATAGCAAAGAAAAAGCCTTGAAATCATTTGATTTCAAGGCTTTCTTATATTCCCCCTGAGGCGCCTTCAATAAGCACCGCAGGGGGAATTGCGATTGTAAATTGTTTAGGCGGTGAGAGCCACAAACTGGCTCATGATCGTGGCGACCTGAGCACGGGTGGCCAGACCCTGGGGGTCCAGGGAGCCGTCGCCCATGCCGGAAATCAGGCCGTTTTCCACAGCCCAGGCCATAGCCTGAGCAGCCCAATCGCTGGTATCGTAGGCGTCGGCAAAGCTGCTCAGATTGCCGGAGGGAGCGGGCTTGCCGGCATAGTTCCACAGCATAACGGCCAGCTGCTCACGGTTGAGGCTGTTCTCCATGTTGGAGCCGTCAGATATGCCGTTCTCCATGGCCCACTGCTGACCGGAGGTGTACCAGGCCTCACCGGCGGAAGCGGAGGTATCTGCTCCGTCATAGGAGGCCAGAACGGTGACGATCATAGCGCGGGTCATGACAGTTTCCGGAGAGAAGGTGGTGGCGCTGGTGCCGGAGAAAAGCTCGCGGCTGGTGGCGAAGTCGATATAGTCGCTGCCCCAGTGGTGGCTGGAGACGTCGTCAAACTCCTTGGAGTTATCCACGATCTTGACCGTATCGCCGTCAGACAGGGTGACGGCTACGCCGTTGTCGGTGGTCAACGTGGTCTTGATGATTTCCTCGGTGCCATCGGCCTTAACAATGACGGCCACGGTGCCGGGAGTGACCTCCGCAACGGGAATCTCCACCTTGGCGGAGGTGTTAGAAGGCAGGGTGACCGTGACGGTGGGGGCGTTTTCCGTGCTGGTGGTCACGGGGACCTCGGGCATGGGAAGTGCCACCGTCTCCCCCTTCTCGGCGGCGTCATTTACCACAGCGGCGGGCAGCTTGACTTCGGCTTCCACCTTGCCGTCCTCAGAGACAGTGGTGGTGGAGGAGGAACCGTCCTTGTTGTCCACAGTGGTCTTGCTGGAGCCGTCAGGATTTTCCACGGTCTCAGTCTTGTTGCCGCTCTTGTCGATGGTGGTGGTCGTGGTGGTGCCGTCCTTTTTGGTTTCCACCACTTCCTTGGATCCGTCGGGGTTCGTGGAAAAACGAAAAAAACGCTGTTTGCTTTTTAGACTTGTTTATACTACGCTGTTTTCAGAAAAAATGCAACGGCGTTTCGTTAAAAACGCACAAAGAACAAGAGGAGGAATCCATATGGCAATTCGGGTGCTGCTTCCCCAGCCTATTCTCCCAGCGGGATATGACTTTTTGCGGGAGCACGGCTATGAGGCAGTGGATGGCCGGGGATTTACGGAAGAGGATATTATCGCCGATATTGCCGGGTGCGATGCGGCTATCGTACGCACGGCAAAAATAACGGAGCGGATCCTGGCTGCGGCTCCCAAGCTGAAGATCGTGGCTCGCCACGGGGCGGGATACGACGGAGTAGATCTGGAGGCTGCCCGCCGTCATGGAGTGCTGGTCTGTACGGCCGGAGGAGCAAACGCCGTCTCTGTAGCTGAGTTGGCGATCTTCTACATGCTCTATTGCTCCCGGAATTTTAAAAAGGTCCAAGCCAACTATCTCACCGACTACCGCTACGCCAAGATGGGCATCCCTAAAACCGAACTGGAGGGCAAAACTCTGGGACTGGTCGGGCTGGGCCATATAGGCAAGCTGGTAGCGAAAAAGGCTGCCTTGGGCTTTGACATGGAGGTGCTGGCTTACGATCCCTTTGCAAAGCAGGAGGGGCTGCCGGAGTACATCCAACTGGTAGAGGACCGGGATGAAATTTTCCGTCGCGGCGATTATATCTCCCTTCATGTCCCCGCTACCCAGGAGACGATTCACAGTGTCAGCAACCGGGAATTTGACTTGATGAAAGAGACGGCCTATCTCATCAACACAGCTCGTGGATCGATTGTGGACGAACCTGCCTTGGTCCGTGCGCTTCAGGAGAAAAAGATTGCCGGTGCTGGGTTAGATGTACTGGAAAAGGAGCCGCTGGATCCGTCCAACCCCCTTATCGCCATGGACAATGTGCTCACGGCTCCCCACATCGGCGGAGCCACTAAGGAGGCGTCCAGCCGCTCATCTCTGGCCTGCGCCCAGGCAATTGATGACTTTTTCTGCGGCCGCACACCTAAATTTGTGGTGCCGGAGCTGCGGGATCTGGTAGGAAAACAGCATTTGTGATAGAAAGGAGATAACATATGAGTGTGTGAAAGAGAATTTACTTAAAACGTGAAATGCCGGATCCTGAGATCATGGCCCAGTTCAAGAACATCCCCGCTTCCAACACTGCCGACGTGATGGGGCGCAGCTGTGCCATGAATCCCCGGATCCATCTGGTGAGCAAGCCAAAAGATCAGATGATGGTGGGACCTGCCTACACGGTGAAATGCCGGGCCGGCGACAACCTGACCCTCCATGCCGCTCTGAACTTCTGCCAGGAGGGAGATGTGCTGGTGGTGTCCAATGAGGAGGATGACACCCGCGCCCTGATGGGTGAGATCATGATGGCCTATCTGCGCTACACCAAGAAGGTAGCAGGTATTGTGTTGGACGGTCCCATCCGCGATATTGACGAGATCGGCAACTGGGATTTCCCTGTCTACTGCACCGGTACCACTCCCGGCGGCCCTTACAAGGAAGGCCCCGGCGAGGTAAATGTGCCCATTGCCTGCGGCGGTATCAGTGTCAATCCCGGAGACATTATTCTGGCCGATCCTGATGGTGTGATCTGCATTCCCCGCAAGGACGCTGCAGTGATTCTGGAGGACGCTAAGAAGTTTCAGGCCGCCGATGAGAAGAAGTTGGCTGCCGCCAAGGATGGTACTGCCAACCGGGCCTGGGTGGAGAAGACCCTGGCGGAAAAGGGATATGAGATCATTGATGATGTGTATCAGCCCTGACAGTTTGCTCTTTCGATAAAATATTGTGAAGGAGAATCTACTATGAGCCAAATGACAATTGCTCTTATCATTCTCGTTGCCACAGTGGTGCTTTTTATTTGGGAACCCTGGCCTATTATTGTTACCGCGATTGGGGCCTCTATTGTATTTGCCTACACCGGAATTATTACTGTAAATGATATTTTTACCGGTTATAACAGTACAACAATCGTGTTGTTAGCTGGCATGATGGTGATTGGATCTTCGTTGTTCCATGCCGGTATCACCGATTTGATTGGTGAAAAAATGGTAAAAATTACAGGCAAGAGCGAACGCAACATTATCCTGGCTACGCTGGTCGTATCTTGCGCACTTAGCTCTGTATGCAGTAACATTGGCGTAATGACCGCGATGGCACCTCTGGTAACTGCCATGTGTATCGCGGCGGGGATTGGGCCTTCCAAAGCGTTGCTCTCTCTGTTGTTTGGTGCACAATTTGGCGGGTTTGTCACCTTGGTAGGTGTAGGCTCCAATGCCACTGCCAACAGTGTAATGGAGGAGCTAGGGATCACGCCCTTTGGCTTTTTCAGCATCACCCCCTTTGGTGTAGGTGTGTGTATTTTGGGAACTTTGTATTTTACTTTGATTGGACGCAAACTGATTCCGGATACCAAGTATATCCCCGAGTTTGCCAAGACGGAAAAAAAGCCTCTGGACCGGAAAAAGGCGGCCATCTCTGTGGTCACTTTGCTGTGTGTCCTTGTGGTCATTGCAGTCAGCCCGGATAATGTTCCTATGCACATTGCTGCCACAGTGGGCGCACTGGTGATTGTAGGGACTAAGTGCATGTCTGTTCAGGAGGCAATCCGAGCCATTGACTGGAACTGTATGCTCCTGGTAGGTTCTCTGACAGCAATTTCTACCGGCGTGACAAACAGCGGCCTAGGCGATGCAGTGGCACAGCAGATTTTGAATATTCTGGATGATAATCCCAGCCCCTTCATGATTACTACGATTATTTTCTTTGCGGCTGCGTTGCTCACTCAGGTCATGTCCAATATTCCCACGATTATGCTTTTCCTGCCCATTGGTATTTCGATTGCTCAGACCATTGGGGTCAGCCCCTATCCGGTTGCCATGACCATTACTCTGGCAGGTGCGGCCTCTTATGCAACCCCCTTTGCTGCGCCTCAGAATATGATGACTGTGGGTTGGACTCAGTATAAATTTGTGGACTTTATGAAGATTGGTTTGCCCATGCTTCTGGTCACTTATGTAGTGGTAGTTGCGCTCCAGCCCATTTTCCTGCCTTACTAATTAAATCGGGAGGCTAAGCAATGAAAGAACTGCTGCGAGGGGTGTATGATCTGCATGTTCATACCGCTCCGGATGTGAGTCCGCGTAAATGTGACGACTTGGAACTGGCTCGCCGTCTGGAGAAAACAGGTATGGCAGGATGTGCAATCAAAAGCCACTTTGCCGATACTGCCGGCCGAGCGGCTGTATTGAGATCCTTATTTCCCAAACTGGATATTGTGGGAGGCATTACGCTGAATCGTTCGGTGGGAGGAATCAATCCTCAGGCGGCGGAGCGCACCGCGCAGATGGGAGGAAAAATGCTCTGGTTTCCCACTTTGGAGGCCAGATCATACCAGCAGTACCGCCATAGCAATGATGGCATGGACGTGTCTCAATTTTTAAGTGTCTTTTCAGATGACGGGAATCTATTACCCGAGGTATATCAGGTATTAGAAATTGCTGCAGAGTATAACATGGTAGTGGGAACCGGTCACCTTAGTTCCCGGGAGGGACTGGCTGTAGTTCGTGCTGCTCGGGAGTGCGGTGTGGAGCATGTGGTGTTGACCCATGCGGATAATCCGGCGAATGAATACTCTTTGGAGGAGCAGTATCAGGCGGTACAGGAAGGGGCTATGGTGGAACACTGTTATTTCACCAGCTATTATCAGAGAACGCCTATAGAAGTAATTGCCCAGCAGATCCAACATGTGGGCTGTAAGTCTGTGGTGCTGAGTACTGATTTTGGGCAGGTTAATTCCCCGTATAGTGATGAAGGAATGCTGGAGTATATGCAGTGTTTGTTGCAGTGCGGCATCTCCGAAGAAGACCTGTTTCAAATGGTCTGCGCGAACCCACGTAGTCTGCTTCAATCGTAAAATTTAGCCTAATGAAAAGTCAGGACCCCCGGCTAAGCCGGGGGTCCTAACTGTGTCTTGGAGCATTTTACCTGTACGCTGCATAGTCATGCAGGTTAAGAATCTTTAAGATTCCCTACCGCAAATCGTTAAGCAGCGCCTGCTATGATAATTTCAACAGCAGAAAAAGCTGCTTAATCCAAAACGGCAGGTGATTCCCATTCGAAACGTGCTTCAATACCTGGAGCGGGCCGCGTCTTTGTCGCCGGAGCGGACTGCCTGTGTGGATGAGATACACAGCCTCAGCTACCAGGAACTGTGCCATATCAGCCGGGCGGTGGGCGCCGCCCTGTCCCAGCGCATCCGGCCCCGGCAGCCGGTAGCCATCTACATGGAAAAAGGCTGCGCCGCCCTGAGCGCCTTTTTTGGCGTGGTATACGCCGGCGGCTTCTACTCCTATTTTAACCCGGAACTGCCCGCGGCGCGGCTGCAGCAGATCCAATCCGTGCTGGGTGCATCCTGCGTGATCACCGATCAGGCCCACCGCAGTGTGATGGAAGAGATCTTCCCTGCCTCCTCCATTCTGCTGGTGGAGGAACTGATGATCAGCCAGGAGGATCAGTCCCAGCTGGCCGCCATCCGGGCATCCATGATCGACACCGATCCCCTCTATGTCAACTTTACCTCCGGCTCTACGGGGCTGCCCAAGGGAGTGCTGGTGAGCCACCGCTCGGTGCTGGATTTCATTGATGTCTTTGTTGATACCTTCTCTTTTACCTCAAACGACCGCATCGGAAATCAGGCGCCCTTTGATTTTGATGTCTCGGTCAAGGATATCTACGGAGCTTTGAAGGCTCAGGCCACCCTGGTTATGATTCCCCGGCGGCTCTTTTCCCGGCCTAAGGAGCTGCTGGACTTTTTGTGTGAGCACAAGGTCACCACCCTCGTCTGGGCGGTATCCGCCCTGTGCCTCATCAGCACCTTCCACGGTCTGGACTACCGCACCCCGGATACGGTGAGCAAGGTGCTCTTCAGCGGCGAGGTGATGCCGCTCAAGCACCTGAAAACCTGGATGGAGCACCTTCCCCAGGCTCAGTTTGTCAATCTCTATGGCCCCACTGAGATCACCTGCAACTGTACTTACTACATCCTGGACCGGGACCGGGACTACCAGGGCGGTATCCCCATCGGCCGCCCCTTCCCCAACGAGGAGGTCTTCCTTCTGGACGGAGAGGACCGGGAGATCCATGCGCCCGGTCAGGTGGGAGAGCTGTGCGTACGGGGTACAGCGCTGGCCCTTGGCTACTACCGCTCGCCCCAGCAGACGGCGGCCGCCTTTGTGCCAGACCCACGCAACCCCGCCTACCCCGAGCTCATCTACCGCACCGGCGACCTGGGCCGATATACCGAGGACGGGGAATTTATGTACAGCGGCCGCAAGGACTTTCAGATCAAGCACCTGGGCCACCGGGTGGAGCTGGAGGAGATTGAACGGGCCGTGTCCGCCCTGCCGGAGGTGGACCGCTGCTGCTGTGTCTACGAGGAGGAGCGGCAGAAGATCCACGCCTTCTACGTGGGCGAGGTAGAGGCGGCCCAGCTGCGCCGCCAGATCAAGGAACAGCTCCCCTACTTCATGGTGCCCAGCACCCTGACGGCGGTGGAGAAGTTCCCGCTGACCAAAAATGGAAAGATCAACCGCAAAGAACTGCTGAAAGGAGGCGGAAAGCGTGGATAAAACAGAACTTTTGGAGCTGACCCGGCGCTTTCCCACTCCCTTCTATCTCTTTGATGGGGAGGCGCTGGAGCGCCGGGTGGCCCACCTGCGGGAGGTCCTGCCCCGGGATACCGCCCTGTGCTATGCGGTGAAGGCCAACCCCTTCCTGGCCCGGGAGGTGAGCGCTCTGGTAGAGCGGCTGGAGATCTGCTCCCCCGGGGAGTACGCCATCTGCCGCCAGCTTGGCCTGGAGCCCAGCCAGTATGTGATCTCCGGCGTATATAAGGATCCCCAGTGGATGGAGGAGCTGGCCAGCCGGGAAGATGTGGAGAAGATGATCTGCACCGTGGAGTCCATGGCCCAGTACCACCTGCTGTGCCAGGTGGCCCGGAAGCACGGCCGGCAGCTGAAGCTGCTGCTGCGTCTGACCAGCGGCAGCCAGTTTGGACTGGAGCGGCAGGAGATCTACCAGATCCTGGCCCAGCCTGACCCCCAGATTGAGGTGCGGGGCATCCAGTATTTTTCCGGTACCCAAAAGACCTCGGTCAAGCGCCTGGGGCGGGAGCTGCGCATGCTGGAGGAGTTTCTCTCCTCTCTCCAGGACCAGTACGGTCCCATTCCGGAACTGGAGCTGGGGCCGGGCTTCCCGGTATCCTACTTTGCCGACGACGCGGAGCAGGATGAGGAGGTCCTCTTTCAGGCGGCCCAGCAGCTGGCCCAGCTGTCTTTTCCCGGAAAACTCACCCTGGAGCTGGGACGGAGCATCGCCGCTAGCTGCGGTACCTATGTGACACGGGTGGTGGATCGAAAGACCAACCAGAGCCAGAATTACGCCATTGTGGACGGCGGCATCCACCAGCTGGTCTACTTCGGCCAGAGCATGGCCATGCGCCGTCCCCAGGTGGAGCTTCTGCCATACCGGGATGGAGACGGGGTGGAAAACTGGAACATCTGCGGTTCCCTGTGCACCGTCAATGACATCCTGGTCAAACAGCTTCCCCTCTCCCGGCTGGAGGTGGGGGATGTGTTGGCCTTTGGCAATGCGGGAGCCTACTGCATGACAGAGGGGATCAGCCTCTTTCTCAGCCGGGACTTGCCCGGCGTACTGCTGCGCCGGCCGGACGGGCAGGTGCTCTGCCTGCGCAGCCCCGTTCAGACCTGCACCTGGAATACCCCAAATTATGAAGATAGAAAGTGAGACGATACCATGGAACAGCTGCTTGAAATTTTGAACGAGATCCAGCCCGATGTGGACTATCTCCACTGTGAGGAGCTCATCGACGGACACTATCTGGATTCCCTGGACATCCTCTCCCTGGTAGCGGAGATGGAGGATGCCTTTGACATCACCGTACCCACCGTGGAGATCATCCCGGAAAACTTCAACTCTGCCCAGCGCCTTTGGGAGATGATCCAGCGTCTGCGCGAGGAAGGATAAGATGCTCTCTTTCTCCTCCTACTTTTCCCCCGGATATCTGGCCCTCTACCTGCCGGCCGCCGTTTTGCTCTACGCCTTGGCGGGGCAGCGGGGCCGGCGGGCGGTTTTGCTGCTGTTTAGTTATGTGTGCTTCTGGGCGGTCAGCGGAAAACTGATCGCCTATTTGCTCCTGTCCACCCTCTCTATGTACCATACCGGGCTGTGGCTGGCCCACGACCAGGCCCGGACCAAAGAGCTTCTGGAGGAGACACCGAAGGAGGAACGCCGGGCCCTTCGTGCCAGAGCGCAGACCAAGCAGCGCAGGATCCTGGCCCTGGGACTTCTCTTCCAGTTGGGCATGCTGGTGGTGCTGAAGTATACCCCCTTCTTCCTCTCCAACTATAACGCCCTGCTGCAGGCCCTGTCCCTGCCTGTTACCCTGCGTATCCCTCACTTTCTGCTGCCTATCGGTATCTCCTTTTACACCATGCAGGCGGCCTCCTACCTCTTTGATGTCTACCGTCAAAAAGTGCCCGCCGACCGCAATCTCTTCCGTCTGGCCCTCTACCTCAGCTTTTTCCCCCTGCTGATGGAGGGACCTATCTGCCGCTATCAGCAGACTGCCCAGCAGCTGTGGGAGGCCCCTCCCCTGCGCTACCAGAATTTTATGCTGGGATTGCAGCGGATGAGCTATGGCCTTCTGAAGAAGATCCTGGTGGCCGACCGGCTCAACCTGTTTATCAAAACGGTCTTTGATCACTATGAGGATTATGACGGCCTGGTCATTGCCGTGGCCGCCGTGTGCTATACCATCCAGCTCTACATGGATTTCTCCGGAACCATGGACCTGGCAGTGGGAGCGGGACGGATCTTCGGCTTTCAGATCCCGGAAAACTTCCAGCGCCCCTTCTTCTCCCGGTCCATTCCGGAGTTCTGGCAGCGCTGGCATATCTCCCTGGGTACCTGGTTCAAGGACTACATCTTCTACCCCATGTCCATGTCCAAGCCTTTGAAAAAGCTCACCACAAAGGCCCGCAAGCGTCTGGGCAGCCACTATGGCCCCCTGGTTGCCGGATCCATTGCCCTGTTTTGCGTATGGCTGTGCAACGGCCTGTGGCACGGAGCGGCGTGGAACTATGTCTTCTTTGGAATGTACCACTTTGCCCTGATTCTGCTGGGCAATCTGACCGAGCCCCTGACCGTCCGGTGGACGGGGGCTCTGGGAATCTCCCGCACCAGCGTCCCCTATCGCGGCTTCCAGATGGTGCGCACCGGGATCCTGGTGTGCATCGGCGAGCTGTTTTTCCGGGCCAATGGACTGTACAACGGGCTGGCTATGTTCCATAAGATGGTCACCCAGTTTTCTCTGGCGTGTATCCGCAGCGGGAGCCTGTTCCAGATAGGCATGAGGAAGAAGGATTTCCTGCTCGTGGCGGTTTTCCTGGTTGTGCTTGTGCTGGTGGGGATCGCCCAGGAGCGGGGCGTCCACCTCGGAACGCGTCTGCGGCAGTCGCCGGTTGCGCTGCGTGTGGCGGTTTACTACGCCGTCCTTCTGGCTTTGATCATCTTCGGCGCCTACGGTGCGGGCTATGTGCCGGTGGACCCCATCTATGCGGGATTTTAATTTCCTAGGAGGCGTTGCATGGGTTATTTCAAACGAGTGATCGCCTGGCTGCTCTTTTTTGCTGGGCTGATTGCCTTACTTTATATTGCATCTGGTATTTTTATGCCGAAAGATAACACTGCGGAGGCGGGAATGGAGTATGCCCGGGTCAATGGTATCCTGGGGGAACCCCCGGACTCCATCGATATTCTGGTGATGGGGGACAGCGAGTCCTATAACGGCTACTCCCCGCTGCTGATGTGGAAGGAGACGGGGTACACCAGCTATACCTGCGGTACCGACGCCCAGAAGCTCACCTATACCAGGACCATGCTGGAGCGGGCACTGGAGAAGCAACACCCCAAGGTGGTCATCCTGGAGACGCTGGCCATCTACCGGCCCATCAAGCTGGATAATGTGGTGCTGGAGGAGCTGTCCAGAGCCCTGCCGGTCTTTCGCTATCACGACCGCTGGAAGGATCTGAGCATGGATGACGTCACAGAGAAAGTCACCGCCACCCAGACCCATCCTTACAAAGGCCATGCCCACATCACCAAGGTAGTGCCCTGTGACAACAAGGAATACATGCATCCCACCGACAAGGTAGCTTCCATTGCTCTGGTGAATCAGTATTACGTCAGAGCCATCAAGGAGCTGTGCGACCGCCACGGCGCGCAGCTGCTGCTGGTGAGTACTCCGAGCCCTGTCAACTGGAGCTATGAGCGTCACAACGGCATCCAGAAGTTTGCCGATGAGCTGGGCTGTACCTATGTGGATATGAATCTGGAGTCTGTGGGCATCGACTGGACAAAGGATACCTTTGACAAGGGAGATCACCTGAACCACTTCGGCGCGGTGAAGGCAACCAAGTTCTTGGCCGACTACCTGCAAAAGCAGGGCGGGCTCACGGATCACCGCGCAGACCCCGCATACAGCGACTGGAATCAGAAGTGGAAGGAACATGAGGAGCAGATTTCCAGGGGATGAGGACTGCGTGCCAATATTGCTAATTCATAAAGCACCCCAATTTTTCCTTGCGTGTGGAAAAAATGGGGTGTTTTTGCCTCTCGCTCTGGAGAAAAGACTGAAGTATGTTTTAAACTGTTCCATGTTAAAACGGCGCTGGTCCCTGGACAATACACCGCCTTTGGTGGTATCATACGGTTGAGAATGTTCCAAGTGGAGCGCAGACCCGTTTTGCCAATAACGAGAATCAGCTTATCTCAATTTACAGGAGGATATATTATGCTGTTAGGTGTTGACTATTACCCGGAACAGTGGGACAGCGCCATTATGGAGGCGGATATGGACCGCATCCTGGAGCTGGGGTGCAACGTGATCCGGATCGGCGAATTTGCCTGGCACCAAATGGAGCCAGAGGAGGGAAAGTTTGACTTCTCCTACTTTGACGGGGTCATTGACATGGCCAAAAAGAAGGGGCTCCAGATCATCTTCGGTACTCCCACCGCCACACCACCCGCTTGGCTGATCCACAAGCACCCGGATATCCTCTCCCAGTTCCCTGACGGATCCTCCCGGGCCTTCGGCGGCCGCCACACCTCGTGTTACAGCAGCCTGCCCTACTGGGAGCACTGCACCAGGATCGTCACAGAGCTGGCCCGGCACTACAAGGATGAAAAGGCAATCGTGGCATGGCAGATCGACAACGAGCTGGGCCACGAGGGCAGCGACCAGTGCTGGTGTCCCCGGTGCCGCGCTAAGTTCCAGAACTTTCTGAGGGAGAAATTTGGGGGCGATATTCACGCCCTCAATGAGACCTATGGCACCACCTTCTGGAGCCAGGAGTACAACTCTTTTGCTGAAATTCCCCTGCCCACCCCCACGATTGCCACCCATAACCCTGCCCTGCGTCTGGACTGGGAGCGCTTTTGCAGCTGGAACATCCGCTCCTTTGCCGCTTTCCAGGCCAAGCTGCTCCATGAGATCATTCCCGGAGCTGTGGTAATGCACGACTTCCCCGGCGGCGGGCTGGGCAAGCGCGTGGACTACTCCGGTGTGGCTCAGGAGCTGGATCGGGTGGCCTATAACAACTACCCGGTCTGGGGCGGTCAGAAGGAGCCTCTGTCTCCCAGCGAGATCGCCTTCGGTTTGGACTACATCCGAGGGCTGAGAGGGGAGAACTTCTGGATTACCGAGGCTATCATGGGAGCCCAGGGCCATGATATCACCGGATTTCTGCCCCGGCCCAATCAGGCCAAGCTGTGGAGTTGGCAGGGAATGGCCCACGGCTGTGAGGGGCTGATGTATTTCCGCTACCGGGGCGCCACCAAGGGGGCTGAGCAGTTCTGCTACGGAATTCTGGATGCGGACAATATCCCCCGCCGCCGCTTCTTTGAGGTGCAGAGCTTCTTCCGGGAAGTTCGTCCCTATGAGCAGGTCCTCACCACCCCTGTACACAGCGATGTGGCCATTCTCTACGACTTTGACGCCTTGGCCTCCTTCCGAATCCAGCAGCAGAGCTGCCTGCTGGACTGCGAGCGGGAGATGAAGCGGCTGCATAACTGCCTGTTCCGGGCGGGTCAGAGTGTGGACGTTATCCCCGCCAGCCGGGACTTCTCCCATTACAAACTGGTGCTGGTGCCCAATCTGATCGTCACTGATCCTGACTTTGCCGCCCGGCTGAAGGCCTATGTAGCCGGAGGCGGCGTGGCGGTGGTGACCTACCGCACGGCGGTGAAGGACCGGGACAACAACTTGGTCTTTGGAAAAACTATCCCTGTGGACTGCGGTGACCTGCTGGGGCTGTATGTGGAGGAGACCGAGAGTGTCCAGGCGTATGACTGCATTCCCATTGCCGGGGAGAAGGGCTGCGGTACTGCCGGTATCTTCCGGGACATGGTGGTGCCTCAGGGTGCCCAGGTCCTGTGGCGCTATGACGATCCCTTCTACCGTTCCTACGCAGCCATCACCCGCAATGCCTACGGGCAGGGTGCGGCTTACTATCTGGGAACTACCCCTGAACAGGCCATCCTGGACCAGGTGCTTGGCCAGGCCATGGAGGAAGTCGGTTTGGAGTGGCTGGACCTGCCCGAGGGCGTGGAGTCGGTACTCCGGGGTGAGGGGGACAGCCAGGTTCGTATCCTTCTCAATCATAACGAAACCCCTGTCTATGCCCTGGGACAGGAGCTGGCCCCCTTCCAGGTCAAGGTTCTTCCTGTGACATAACTGACCGGAAAATGCGGGCGTATGTTGTTTTGGTATCCTTGATTGGAAGGCGTTGCAAGGGAAAACAGCTTGTGATACACTGAATCAAAGAGGAAAAACAGCCCAAAAAGGAGCGATACCATACCATGAAACGCAGTGAGATTAACGCCGCTTTGAAAGAGATGGAGCAGATGGTGAAGGAGTACCGCTTCGCTCTGCCTCCCTTCTGTGACTTTACTCCGGAGCAGTGGCAGGAGAAGGACCACGACTACGATGAGATTCGGGACAACATGCTGGGCTGGGACATCACCGACTACGGCATGGGTAACTTTGACAAGATGGGTTTCTCCCTGATCACCATCCGCAACGGCAACCTGAAGATGGACAAGTACACCAAGACCTACGCCGAGAAGCTGCTGTACATCAAGGAGGGCCAGTACTCCCCCATGCACTTCCACTGGTCCAAGATGGAGGATATCATCAACCGGGGCGGCGGCAACGTGCTCATCCGGGTGTATAACTCCACCCCTGATGAGGAGCTGGACAAGGAGTCTGAGGTCCATGTCCACGTGGACGGCCGGGAGATGGTGGTTCCCGCGGGCAGCCAGGTCCGGCTGACCCCCGGCGAGAGCATTACCATCTACCCGTACCTTTACCACGACTTTGAGGTGGAGCCCGGCTCCGGGCCGGTGCTGCTGGGCGAGGTGAGCCAGTGTAACAACGACAACACCGACAACCGCTTCTACGAGAAGCTGGGCCGCTTCCCCGCCATCGAGGAGGACGAAGCCCCCTACCGCCTGTTGTGTAATGAGTACCCCGCAGCCAAGAACTGAAAAAGAAACCGTGGAGACCGCAAAAAGCGATCTCCACGGTTTTTTCATGTTTACCAAGCAGTAAGGATTTCCAGCAGAGCGCCGTACAGGTCGTGGTCCAGCTCCAGGGCGTTGAGCTGACCCAGCAGCACAGGAATGCGGGATTCCTTGACAATGCAGCGGTAGATTTCGTCCTTTAAGTCAAAGGAGATCTCTGCCTGATCCAGGAAGCGGAAGCACCGCTCTGTGGTATCGTTGTCCATCTTCCGGTGCTCCAGACCCAGAGAGATCTCCAGCCCGGTTTCCACGGGGACATCTTCCACCGTAACGGTGAGGATACGGCGGAAGGAATCGTAGGAGGTCTGGGCAGATGCCGCAGTTTCGCCTACCTTAACCTCCACCGCTCCGGCGGCGTCAGCAAAGCCAGTCAGCTCTACGGTGAAGCTGCGCTTGCCGGGAATGAGGCTCCGTTCTCCCTGGGCGGGATGGACGGTGAACACGGCCCGGTCGTCCGCCTCACGGTAGGTCATGGGGGTGGTGACACATACCCCATTGAGATAGGCCTGGGTGGTGTTGTCGTCCTCATAGAGGGTAAAGTCTCCGTCCGCTCCGGCGAACACCTTGATGCGGAGGGAGGTGGGATTGGAGGCCGCCTGGGTGCCCGAGATCTCGTCCGTGAGGGGTAGAATGGCTCCGGCGGGAGCCAACACGGGGATGCTGTCCAGGCTGCGGTACAGGTTCAGCGTCCGTCCGCCGGCGTACACCATGCCGGTGTACAGGTCGTACCAGGTCCCCTCCGGCAGCCAGGTGGACGCCTTGGCCACGTTCAGTCCCTGGATGCGGGGCGTGGTAACAGGGGCGGCCATCAGCTGGGTGCCGAAGCAGTACTGGGTCTTGTACTGATAGGCCTCCTCCGCCTCGCTCCAGCGGTAATAGAGAGGCTCCACCAGGGGGAGGCCTTCCTTCCAGGCGCGGTAGTTCATGGTGTACAGATAGGGCACCAGACGGTGGCGCTCCTGGAGCGCCTGCGTCATCGCCTGCCGTGCTTCTTCCTTATAGCGCCAGGGCTCTTTGCCCTGGAAGGGGCTGTTGGAGGCGTGGAGCCGGTTGATGGGGGAGAACACGCCCAGTTGTACCCAGCGGGTGACCAGCTCGTCATTGCGGTAGCCGTGCATGTGGCCGCCGATATCGTGGCTCCACCAGCCGTAGCCGATGTTGGAGGCGTTGGCGGTAAAGTAGGGCTGGAAGTTCAGAGACTCCCAGGTGACAATGGTGTCTCCGGAAAAGCCCACGGGGTAGCGGTGGCTGCCCGGACCGGCGTAACGGGAGAAGGTCATGGGCCGCTTGCCGTCCCGGCCGCTGTCCAGAAAGTGGTAGTGGTTCAAAATCCAAAGGGGATCCAGCCCTTCCACCTTGCACAGGCTTCCCTGCTGCCAGTCGATCCACCAGAAGTCCACACCCTGCTCCTCCAAGGGGTGGTGGAGATACTTGAAATAAGCCTCCAAAAACTTGGGGTCGGCGGGGTCGCAGGCCACCGGGTCCTCCGCCTGCCAGTCCACCCCCATCTCCTTGGCCATGGGCAGATACTGCTCCTCGTGGGACTGCACGCCCTCGGCGGGGTGTACATTCAGGGTCACCTTCATGCCGCGGCGGTGCAGTTCCTCCAGCAGTGCGGGCGGGTCGGGGAAAAGCTCCCGGTTCCAGGTATAGCCCGTCCAGCCGCTGCCGTACTTGGGGTCGATGTCCACCAGGTGCCAGTCCATGTCGATGACCCCCACGGTAAAGGGAATGTTTTCCTTCTGGAAGCGGTCCATCAGCTCCAGATAGCTGTCCTGAGTATAGCGGTAGTAGCGGCTCCACCAGTTGCCCAGAGCAAAGCGGGGCAGCATGGGGGCAGAGCCGCACAGATGGTAAAAGTCCTGAAGAGCCTGGGTATAGTCGTGTCCATAGCCCCAGAAGTACAGGTCCTGGATGCCCTTTTTCCGGGGCTCCAGCCAGCCGTCTTCCAGCAAAATCTGGGAGGCGCTGTCGTCCAGCACGGCAAAGCCGTTGCGGGAGAGAATACCGCTCTCCAGAGGAATGGCGCCGTTGGCCTCGTCCAGAGTGCGGGCGGTGCCGCCCAGGTCGCTGGCCTTCTGGCCGTAGCGCCAGATGCTGTGGTATTGGGTGAGGCTGCCCTTCACCTGAATGCTCAGACCCTGGGGAGAGAACGGCTTTTCGTTATACACCAGGTGCACGCGGTCGGTGTGGATCTCCAACTGTCCATCCTGGTGCAGCACCCGGAAATTGGTTTTGGGGAAATCCCGGTGGAGGACGGTCTGGGTGGGCCGGTCCTCAAAGACTCCGTCGGGGCTGTACTCCAGGCGCAGCAGGCCCTGGGTGAGCACCGTGATGCGGTAGTGCTGCCCGGCGACGATGTTTTCCGGGCAGGCGGCGGGCGTGGTTTGGATATGGTATATGGGATTCAAGACAGATACCCCCTTATCGTTTGTCTGCATTGGTATAAACGGTATACCGATAGAAGCAAGGGAAATGCTGATGGGTACGGTTAATCTCCAAAGACGGCCCGGCGCATGGCCTGGCCGGTGGGTGTGGCGGCCAGACCGCCCTGGGCGGTCTCCCGCAGGGAGCATGGCATAGACTCGCCCACCGCGCCCATGGCCTGGATGCACTCGTCCACCGGAATCTTGCTCTCCACCCCGGCCAGGGCCATCTCCGCGGAGGAAAAGGCGATGACCACGCCTCCCACATTGCGCTTGATGCAGGGGATCTCCACCAGTCCGGCCACCGGGTCGCACACCAGTCCCAGCTGGTTTTTCAGGGCAATGGCACAGGCGTGGGCCGCCTGGGCGGGACTGCCGCCCTGCAACTCCACCAGGGCAGCGGCCGCCATGGCCGCCGCCGAGCCGCACTCGGCCTGACAGCCGCCCTGGGCTCCGGCTATGCAGGCCTTCTGGGCAATGACCATGCCCACCGCGCCGGCGGTAAACAAGGCCATCACGCCGGCATCCCGGCTGCAGCGGTCCTCCTCCACCATGGATACCACGGTTCCAGGCAGAATCCCGCAGGAACCGGCGGTGGGAGCGGCTACGATCTTGCCCATGGCGGCGTTGTACTCTGCCACTGCCACAGCCCGGGCGATGGCCCGGTTGAGAAACGCTCCGGTAATGCCGCCGCTCTGGGCATAGCGCCACAGGCGGGCGCCGTCACCCCCGGTCAGCCCTGAGGTGGAGCGCAGCTCCGGGTCCAGCCCGGCCTGCACCGCCTCCTGCATCACCGTAAAGCGGTGCTGCATGTTGTCCAGCAGCTGCTGGGGGGAGAGCTCCATCTGCTGGGCCTGGTCGGCCAGAACCAGCTGGGACAGGCTCACGCCCTGCTCCTGTGCCGCCTGGCACAGCTCAGAAATCGAAGTATACTCCAGCATGGCGATTCCCCCCTTAAATGGCCCGGATGAGCACCACGTTGAGCACGTGGGGCTGACCGCGCAAAGATTCCATGAGGCTGTCGGGTACGTCTCCGTCCACCTCGATGGTCATGACCGCCTCCCCGCCCTTTCGGGGGCGGGAGAGACGGAAGTTGCCGATGTTCAGATCGGAAGAAGCAATGAAGTTGGTAACGGCAGCAATGACGCCCGGCTGGTCATGATGGAGCACAAGCAGGGTGTTATACTGCCCGGTAAAGGAGACCGCCATGCCGTTGATCTGGGTGATCAGGATGTTGCCTCCCCCCACCGAGGCCCCCTGGACCACAGCCCGGGCCCCGTGTTCTCCCACCAGTGAGATCCGTGCGGTGTTGGGGTGGGCGCCGGGGATATCCTCCTCCCGGAAGGAGAAGGCGAGGCCCCGTTCCCGGGCCAGTTCCAGGGAGCGGCGGATGCGCTCGTCATCCGAGTGCATCCCCATGATCCCCGCGATCAGCGCCTTGTCGGTACCGTGGCCCCGGTAGGTCTGGGCAAAGGAGCCGGCCAGCTGGATGTCGGCCTGCACCACATCTTCCCCTAAGATCTTCCAGGCTACCCGGCCCAGCCGCACGGCTCCCGCGGTGTGGGAGCTGGAAGGTCCGATCATCACCGGACCAATGATATCAAATACGTTCATAGCGTCCTCCTTGACGGGCGTGCTGTCCCCTCTTTGGTAAAATTCCAATTTCTACTTTGTTCCTATTTGGACCGGGACCTTCCGGCGTTTTGCTTGCTCTGATGTAAGAGCTTATAAGCGAGGAAAACAGATCGATATTACGCAAGCTAAGATCGTGTTGCTGTCTTAGGTTGCTGCATTCGTTGTTAGAATATTATGATAACACAGACTGCTGGTATCGGAAACAATTTTAGTGGTATCTGTATTTTTAAATAAAATGGGATCGAAGTTATGGCCGGGAAGAATAGCGCTGCTTAACACGGGCACTGCCGCCCGGTGTGGTCGATGGAATAGTTTCCGGTGAGGATCAGCTGGGAGATGGGCACAAAGGTATAGCCCTCCTGAGTGAGCTGTTCCAGAATGGAGGGCAGGGCCTCGGGGGTGTGGAGGGCTGCGTTATGAAAGAGAACGATGGACCCCGGGCCTACCTTGCTGGTCACCCGCTGGGTGATCTCGTCGGCGGGGATCTCCTTCCAGTCCAGGCTGTCCACATCCCACTGGATGGGCTCCATCCCGATGGACCGGGCGGCCTGCACCGACTTGTCGTCGTAGTCTCCGTAGGGCATCCGAACCAGCGTGGGCCGCACCCCGGTGACTGCCTCAATTTTGTCGTTGCAGGCGTTGAGGTCGGCGATCACCTCGTCGGCGGTGAGCTGAGGATAGTGGGCGTGGGTGTTGGAGTGATTCATGACCTCGTGTCCCGCGTCGGAAAGTGCTTTTACCGATTCGGGATATTTATCTACCCAGGAACCCACCACAAAAAAGGTGGCCTTTACTCCGTAGCGATCCAGAATGTCGATGAGCTGCTGGGTATCCTCGTTGCCCCAGGCCGCGTCAAAGCTAATGGAGATCAGCTTCTGATCCCGCTGGACACAGTAGATGGGCAGCTGGCGCACAGAGGCGGAAGCGCCTACCGCGGCGGGATAGTAATTGACCACGCAGAACATGACCGCGGCCAAACACAGACATGCCGCGGCAGTCCACCACCTCTTCCTCATGAGAACGATGTGAAAAGCACGGATTGGTTTTCTCATTCCGATCATCTCCCCAAAGCAGATTATAATCATCTATATTGTATCGAAAGAGGAAACATGCGGCAGGGAGCGCCGGGGATGAAAACAGCCCCGCCGGCGAAGTGTGCCGGTGGGGCTGAGAGAGGGAACATAAGATTAAAATACCACTTTGCCCAGGGCGGACTGGACCAGCTCCGAGGCCAGAATGCCGGTCTTGTTGCGCTCGTCCAGGATGGGATTGACCTCTACCATGTCCAGGGAGACCAGCTTTTGAGAGCGGGCGATGGTCTCCACCGCCAGGAAGGCCTCGCGGGTGGTGAGACCGCTGTGCACCACAGTGCCCGTGCCCGGCGCGGCCTCGGGGGTGATGGCGTCCACGTCAAAGCTCAGGTGAATACCCTTGGTGCCCTCGCCGGCCACCGCCATAGCCCGGCGCATGACCTCCGCCATGCCCAGCTCGTCGATCATATCGATGGGGAAGATGGTCACCCCGGCCTCCTTCATGCGGATGCGCTCCTGGGTGTCGATATCCCGTCCACCGATCTGGACACAATGGGCCACATCCACATAGACGGGACCCTGGCCGAAATCCACCATACAGTCGGGACCGTAGCCGCACACAGCAGAGAAGGGCATGCCGTGCATGTTGCCGGTCTGGCTGCTCTCCTCGTTGTTCCAGTCGCCGTGGGCGTCCACCCAGATAATGCCGATGGAACCATAAAACTTGGAGACTGCGGAGATGCTGCCCGCTGCAATGCTGTGGTCACCGCCCAGCACCACGGGGAAATGTCCGTTTTCCAAAGACTGATATACCGTGTGGTAGAGCCGGCGGTTCACGTCCACCACCTGCTCATAATTTCTCAGGGTAGGCTTTGTAGCACCCTTGGGGGCGGGAACAATATCACCCAGGTTTTCCACCTGGAAGCCCATGTGTTCCAGACCCTCGCACAATCCGGCATAGCGGATGGCGGTAGGTCCCATATTGACGCCCCGCTTGGACGCGCCGAAATCCATCTGCACGCCCACAAGATCGATCATACGCTCCATAGCTGTTTCACCTCAAGTTCAGAATCCGACGGCCGATGGGCCGGCCGCTGCCTTTGCTCGGAGATGTTCTCCGATATACACCAGTACATACAAAATAATTGATGAATAAGCTTGTGTCAAATACATTATTTTTAATATAATATTAGATAAAAACTAATTATATCCGGAAAGGGCGTATACTATGAATTTGCGGGAACAGGAATATGTGCTGGCTATAGCCAATTATCAGAGTCTGAAAGGAGCAGCAGAGTTCCTTAACGTGTCGCCTCCCACTCTGAGCGTATTTCTCAGCACGCTGGAGCACTCCCTTGGGGTGCCGCTGTTCAATCGGTTTGGAAAGAAATTTGTGCCTACCGAAGTAGGGGAGATCTATATCCGGTATGCACGGGAGATGTGCTTTCTCAACCGCCAGTGGGAGGCGCGCTTGGATAGCATAAAGCATGGGGAGCGGGGGGCGCTGCGTCTTGGACTTCACCCCCGGCGTACCATCGATCTGCTTCCCGCCGCTCTGCGGGAGGTGACCCTTCTCCACCCGGGGATTGATGTGAAATTATACGAAGGCAGTTCGGAAGAATTGTTCCATTTGCTGCTGGAGGGGGAGGTAGATCTGATTATCAACAATCAGTCCCATCCGTCTCCCGTGCTGGATTTTATCCCCTTCTACCGGGACCGGCTGGTGGCGGTGCTCTCACCCTCCCATCCGCTGGCGGACAGAGTCATCTCCCTTCCCAACAGCACCCTTCCATGGCTTGACCTGGCTCTGCTTGCCGGAGAGACCTTTATCCTGCAGCTTCCGGAACAGTCCATCCGGGTATACGCCGATCAGGCACTGGACTATGCGGGGGTGCATCCGCTGCACCATTATACGGTGGAAAATCTGGAGTCCGCGGCCCAAATGGCGGCAGAGGAGCTGGGTGTGGCGTTCAATTTCTTGGGGTATATCCAGCACTTTTCGTATCATAAACCCATCCGGTATTTCCTGACCGGCGACCCAAATGCCTTTATTGACTACTATATTGTGCGCCGGAAAGACGCCTATCTGGCACCTTATGTGGCCGATTTTATTGAGATCCTGCAAGAACAGATTGCCCAGCAGTCCCTGTTGATCCTTCCGCCGGACAAGAAGCAAGCAAAGCCGTAACACGCTTTGAAAGAGGTGCGTCTATACTGGAAATACCGAGTGTGATTTCCAGGCGATCCAGCAAGATAACAGATAAAAGACATAACATACAAACTGGTATAAAAAAGCAAAGCCCAATTGCGCTCCTGGTTTGAGTGCAAAAAATCAAAAGAGGGAAGAAAAAGATTTTCAAAAAATAAATTGCAAATAAATGTAACAAAATGTAAACATTTGTGTAATTATTATTACATAAATGAAATAATTTTTTGCAGCGCGGAAGCTGGGCAGAAGGAAAGAAAAGTTTTTCATCGTCTAAATACCCATAAAAGCGATGGGTATTTACGTTCATTTTAACCACTGCAACAAAAATAAAATTGTTTCCAATTTTTCATTGAAACTGGTGTGCGCTTCCAGTATAATGCGGCGTAGTGAAGGCCGTCGGCCCCAGCCCATCCGGGTTTGGGACGGGCGGCTTAACCGCGCAATGAACAAACGATTGGAAAGGATGAACGATTTGAACCAGCTTCGACGACTGACCTCGGGCCTGCTGAGTCTGGCTCTGGTAGGTTCCAGCTGTACCGCTTGGCTGCCCACCGTTGCCTCGGCCAGCCGCCAGGAGTACTCTGTTCAGACAGAGCAGGCCACCGGCTCCATTGCACTGACCCTGAGCTTTGATCTGCCCCAGCGGGTGGACGAGGTAAAGAGCCGGGATATCCAGCTCACTCTGACAGGGAGCAATAAAAATATTACTGTCTCTCTAAACAACGGTTCTGCCACCGGCGCTGACGGCCTGTCTGTTTCGGTCAAGGCTCTCAACACCCAGGGGGTGGAGCTGACCACCGAGAACCAGATCGGCGCCTATGAGGCTGTGATTTCCGGCCTGCCGCTGGGCACTTATAATATGGAAGTCACCGGCAACGGCTATGCCGACTGCTCCACCGAAGTCATCCTGCAGGATTACTCCCAGCACGTGCTCATGAGCACCGCTGACGGTACCTTCTCTCTGGGCGACGTGACCGGCGACGGGGTTGTGAATGCAGATGACCGCGCCGCCCTGTCGGATGCGCTGGGCCAGACCGATGCACTGGACACCTACGACCTCAACGGCGACGGGGTGGTGGACGTGACTGATCTGTCCTATGTCAACAAGATGATGGATCTGGCGGCTGAGCCCCGCATCCTCTCCACCACCGCCATCGTGGCTCCCAAGGTGGAGAGTGACTCCCTGGAGATTGATGGTGATGTGGCCGATCTGTTTACCGACAGTGAGTCTGTTGTGACCCTCAAGCCCACCGAGGATGCGGAGGAGCTCTCCATCCCCATCACCCTGGACAAGCCCACCGAGATGAGTGAGATCTCCATCTCCTCTCCCAGTGCGCAGGGCGCCATCCAGGCGGGCACCGCCCTGGTGGAGTATGAGGAAGATGACCAGGTCAAGACCATGGAGATCCTCTTTGATGCCGCCGCCCCTGAGGGAGTGTACGCCATCAGCCGCAACGCCGGCCAGAGCGTGGTTACCATCAACTTGGGTTCCAAGGTGGCCGTGAAAAAGGTCACCATCACCGTGACCAAGGTAGAGGGCCAGGACGGTGACAAACCTGAGTTTGCCACCGTCACCCAGATCGAGTTTCTCAAGGACATCGTGTCCGAGTAGACCAAGGCGGACACCCAGGTGAAGGGCCTGGCCGCCACCGCGGGCGACGGCGAGGTCACCCTGGTGTGGGAGAGCGTGAAGAATGTCACCGGCTACACCGTGAAGTACGGCACCAATAAGAGCGCCCTGAACCAGAGCGCCGCCTCCAATACCAACCGCACCGTCATTTCCGGCCTGGAGAACAACACCACCTACTACTTCCAGGTCATCGCCACCAACGGCGACTGGACCGGCACTCCCTCCGCCGTCCTGTCCGCCATGCCTCTGGCCGCCAGCATTCCCGGCGCTCCCTCCAACATCCTGGTGGAGGCTGCCGACAGCGCCCTGCGCGTCAGCTGGGGCAAGACCAAGGACGCCACCTACTACCAGGTCTTTTACCGGGAGCAGGGTACGGACAGCTGGAACCAGTGGGGCGGCAACATCTCCGGTACCAGCACTGCCATCACCGGCCTGACCAACGGCACCACCTACGAGGTGGCTGTGAAGGCGGGCAACCATAAGGGTGTGGGTCCTTTCTCTTCCATTGCTACTGGCATTCCCAACAAGGAAGGGTTTGAACTGCCGGCGCTGCCTACCGACGGACGCATTGATAATGGGGAGATCACTTCCATTGTCATGCAGGACCCCTCCAACGTAAACCGGAACCTGTGCCCCAAGTTCAACGTCAAGACCGACCTGACGGACAACGACCCTAACACCTACTGGGTTGCCAACAACTACTGGTACAACAGCAGAATCACCTATACCTTCGCTTCCACCCACAGTGTGAACTACCTGCTGGTGGTTCCCTACCTGGATGCTGCCTACAAAAACCGCATTGATAACTACACCGTGACCCTCAAGGGGGAGAGCGGCGAGACTCTGGCGACCTATTATCGCAGCGGTGTGAACGTCACCGGCAGCAACTACTATATTATCTCCTTCCCCGAGACCGAGGGTGTCAAGAGCATCACTCTGGCTCTGGGCGAGAAGGCTGGTGGTCCCCGCGTCAGCATCTCCGAGATCGCCTTCTATAACAGCGATACTCTGCCTGAGGAGATTGCCAACCTCTTTACCGACGGTACCTTCACTGCCCTGAAGGGCTCTGTGGATCAGGAGACCGTCACCGCCCTGACCACCCGCCTCAACGCGCTGAGCAGCTACTATCTGGATCCCACTCAGCTCCGGGATGAGCTGAAGCTGGCCCAGGCCCTGCTGAACAAGGACAGCGATGCGCTGGGTCTGGTGAAGAACGACTTCCAGAGCCGCAGCACCTCCGCTGCCGCCGATCAGGCCGCCGGCCAGAGCGCCAGTGACCTGCAGCCTCTGGGCGTGACCGCCCAGGCCGGCGCCACCGTAGCCATCTACGCCGAGCTGCCCAGTGACGCCACCGTCTATGTGGTGCCCACCCAGTTCTACGGCGAGTCCGGCGTGTGGAAGGGCACTCCTGTGGCCCTGGAGAACGGCCGCAACTACATTACCGTGCAGCAGATCGGAAGCCTCGGCGGCCGGGGCGGCCCTCTCTACATCACCTATTCCGGCAGCCACCCCGAGCAGATCAAGCTCCAGGTGCGTGTGGTGAACAACGCCTGGGAGATGCCGGTGCTGGAGCTGTCCGACTGGTACAGCATGGGTGAGTCCGCCCGCAAGGACGCCATCCGGACCTATGTCCAGGAGCTGTCCTCCTATGTGGCTGCTCTGCCCACCTCCGGCCTGAATACCAACGTGCGCAACGCCACCGAGATCTCCACCCCCAGCGTGCTCCTGTCCCTCCCCGCCGACCAGGTGCTTTCCGGCCTGAAGAGCGCGGGCAGCGATGAGGACGCCATGGTCAATGCCATGTATCAGAACGTGCTGGCCTGGGAGGAGGAGCTCTTCATCGCCAACAAGATCCAGGGCATCATTGACTCCAATGCCACCCTGACCAGCTATCAGTATCCCATGACCACCCGCCAAAACATCCGCTACATGCGCATGTTCGCCGGTGCCTTCATGTATGCTGCCGGCAACCACATCGGCGTGGAGTACGGCTCTACTTCCGCTCTGGTCCAGGGCAAGCCCACCTCCGTCACCGGCGCGGGCAAGGCCAACGGCCTGTTCGGCTGGGGCATCGCCCACGAGATCGGCCACAACATGGACAAGCTGGGCAAGGCCGAGATCACCAACAACATCTACTCCCTGGCTCTCCAGGCCTGGGACGGCAGCTCCATGGCCCTGAATACCCGCCTCACCGAGGACGGACGCTGGGAGACCATCTTTAATAAGGTGGCTCAGGGCCGCCCCGGCTCCGCCAACAATGTGTTCGTGCAGCTGGGTATGTACTGGCAGCTCCACCTGGCCTATGACAATGCTGCCCAGCCCCTGGCCTATGACAATGCTGCCCAGCCCCTGGCCTTCTACAATCAGTTCTTCAAGCTGTGGAAGTCCGGCGCACACAGCGGCTACACCTATGACGAGCGGGTGGCTCTCATCGCCTCCCAGGTGGCTGACCGCAACCTCACCGAGTGCTTCACCCGCTGGGGCATGACCCTCAGCGATGAGGTGAAGGGCATGCTGGACGACTACCAGACTGAGTCCCGTGCCATCTGGTATCTCAATAATGCCTCCCGCACCTACCGCCTGAATAGCGGCAGCGCCGCCAGCGGTTCCGCCACGGTCTCCGCCTCTGCCAATGAGTCTAAGGTTACCCTGACCATCAGCCACACCGACAGCGACAAGATCCTGGACTACGAGATCCGCCGCAATAACGTGGTCATCGGCTTTACCACCGAGAGCACCTATGTGGACGATCTGGGCGCCGCCAACAACCTGACCTACACCTACTCTGTGGTGCCCGTGGATATGCCAAGGAGCCCATGAGCTGGGCCGTGGCCCAGGGCCTGTTCAGCGGCGTGTCTGCCGATACCCTGGCTCCCGGTGGTTCCACCACCCGCGCCCAGGCGGCGGTCATTTTGACGGCCTTCTCCAAGGCACAGGGCTAAAAGACTCCTGTATATGGAAAAAAAGAAGGAAATCCTCCATAAATGCAGCAAAAAAGCGGCCGATCCCGGCCGCTTTTTTGCTGTCTCCCGTTTACAATGGAATGGGACCTGTGATATAATGAAACCACTTTTATAAAAGTAAGGGGGAGCGACGATGTGCGCCCACAGACCACTGTCCACCGTTGAGGTGCGCAAACAGAATCGAAATCGCGTCTATCGCCACCTGATCACCCTTTGGGAGCCTGTCACCAAGCAGGAGCTGGCGTTTCGCCTGTCCATGAGTCTGCCCACCCTGTCTCAAAACCTGAATGAATTGGCGGAGATGGGACTGATTGACCGCTCAGCCACCACCGACTCCACCGGCGGACGGCGGCCCAGGCTGATCGCGCCCCTGCCCAACGCCCGGTTTGCCCTGGGCGCGGAGCTGACCGGAGGGGATCTGCGCCTGGTGGCGGTAAATCTGCGCCAGGAGACGGTGGCCTATCAGAAAATCATTCTGCCCTTTTCCAATACGGCGGAGTATGGAGCCCGCCTGGCCGAACTGATCGAGGTATTTTTGGATGAAAATCATCTGGACCGGGACAAGCTGCTGGGCGTGGGGCTGACGCTGCCGGGCATCATCGGCCCGGACCAGAGTACCATTGAATATGCTCCCACCATCGGCGTGCATACCTCCACGCCCTGTCGCTTTACCAGCGCCATTCCCTATCCCACCCTGTTGGACAACGACGCCAACTGCGGCGGATTTGGGGAGTGGTGGAACCGCACCGATCAGCAGAGCATGGCCTATCTCTCCCTGAGCCGAGGCGTTGGCGGTGCCATTCTGGTAGGTGGGCAGCTGTACGATGGCATCAGCCATCGGGCCGCTGAGTTTGGCCACATGTGCCTGCATCCGGGAGGCCGCCGCTGTGAGTGCGGCCGCCAGGGCTGTCTGGAGGCCTACTGCTCCGCGGCCCGCATCTCCGACGATTTGGACGTTACTCTGGAGGTGTTCTTCCAGCGCCTGGAACAGAGCAACTCTCCCTATCAGGAGCTGTGGAAGAACTATCTGGAGGACCTGGCCACCGCGGTTACCACCATCCACACGATTTTGGATTGCCCGGTGATGATCGGGGGAGCGGTCTCTCAGTATCTGCCGCCTTACCGCAGCCAGCTGGCCAAGCTCATCCGGGAGCTGGACCCCCTGTCCGACCAGACCGACTTTTTCACCTTCTGCCCCAGTTACAGCCGCTCCATCTGTATTGGTGCAGCCACCCGTTTTCTCTACGATTTTGTCAATCAACTCTGAGCATTCCACCGCCCTTCGGGGCGGTGGAATTTTTTGTTGTCAATTTGTTCAAAATTGAATGATTCAATTTGTACAAGGCGCTAAATGTACAAATTTGCGAAAAATCCTGTTGACATTCGAATTTGTTTTGTTGTATTCTATGGACAGAAAGAGAAAGGATTTTTACAAAAGTTCTTTCTCTAACTTCGGAAGCCGTCGAATGTCGGCGGCATCATTTTAAATGAAGGAGCGATTGAAATGAAAAAGCGTATCCTGGCTCTTGCTCTGTCCGCGGCCATGGCCCTGTCTCTGGCTGCCTGCTCTGGCGGCGGCGATGCTTCCGGTTCTGGTTCCGGCTCCGGTTCCGGTTCCAACTCCGGCGAGACCAAGAAGGTCGGTCTGTCCATGCCCACCCAGTCCCTGGAGCGGTGGAACCGTGACGGCTCTTACCTGGATGAGCAGTTCAAGAGCGCCGGCTATGAGACCATCATTACTTACTCCGACAACGATACCAACCGTCAGGTCAGCGACATCCAGAACATGATCGCTGAGGGCGTGGATCTGCTGGTGGTGGCCGCCATCGACGGCGAGGCCCTGAACACCGTGATGAACGAGGCCGGCGAGGCTGGCGTTCCCGTTATCGCTTATGACCGCCTGATCATGAATGACAACGTGTCCTACTACGTGTCCTTTGATAACTACACCGTCGGTACCCTGCAGGGCCAGTATATCGTGGATGCCCTGAATCTGAACAACGCCGAGGGTTCCTTCAACATCGAGCTCACCGCCGGTGACCCCGCCGACAACAACGCCGGCTACTTCTTCCAGGGCGCCATGGACGTGCTGAATCCCTTCATCGAGTCCGGCAAGCTGAAGGTGGTCTCCGGTCAGACTGACTTTGACGCCGTGGCCACCGATAAGTGGGATACCTCCACCGCTCTGGACCGTGCTCAGACCGTGCTGGCTTCCTACTACGCTGACGGCACCCAGGTCGACGCCTGGCTGTGCTCCAATGACTCCACCGCTCTGGGTGTTGCTCAGGCCATCGAGTCTGACTACACTGGCTCCAATCAGCCCATCATCACCGGCCAGGACGGCGACGAGGCCAACCTGAAGAACATCGTGGACGGCAAGCAGTCCATGACCGTGTACAAGGCCGTGGCCAACGAGGCCGTGGTTACCCTGGATCTGGGCAAAGCCATCCTCAACGGCGAGACCGTGGACGGCAGCCTGATCGAGAACGCCGGCTGGGATTTTGACTGCTCTTACGACACCGAGTCCTATCCTGTGGAATGATGGGCGCACCGCCCAGGAGGTGGACTACCTCAACGAGGTGGTGGGACGGGAAAAGCTGTCCGCCCTCACCGCCAACATCGCCTTCGCTGGGTTCACTGCCCCCAAGATTTTGTGGATGAAGAAGCATGAGCCGGAGAATTTCCAGCGCATCCGCAAGATCATGCTTCCCAAGGACTACATCAACTACATCCTTACCGGCGTCCACTGCACCGACTACTCTGACGCCAGCGGCATGCTGCTGCTGGACGTGGAGCACAAGTGCTGGAGCCGGGAGATGCTGGACATCTGCGGCATCACCGAGAGCCAGATGCCCAAGCTCTTTGAGAGCTATGAGGCGGTAGGAACCCTGCTGCCCGAGATGGCCCAGAAGCTGGGCCTGCCCGAGAACGTAGTGGTGTGCGCCGGCGCGGGCGACAACGCCGCCGCCGCCGTGGGCACCGGGACCGTGGGCGCGGGGGGATGCAACATCTCTCTGGGCACCTCGGGTACCCTGTTTATCTCCAGCGACCACTTCGGGGTGGACCCCCACAACGCTCTGCACGCCTTCGCCCACGCCGACGGCTGCTACCACCTGATGGGCTGCATGCTCTCCGCCGCCAGCTGCAACAAGTGGTGGATGGATGACATCCTGGGTTCCCAGGACTACGCCGGGGCCCAGAAGGACATTACCGATGACAAGCTGGGCTGCAACCACGTGTACTTTTTGCCCTACCTCATGGGGGAGCGCTCTCCCATCAACGATACCAACGCCCGCAGCGTCTTTATCGGCATGACCATGGATACCAGCCGCACCGACCTGACTCAGGCGGTGCTGGAGGGCGTGGCCTTTGCCATCCGGGACAGCTTTGAGGTGGCACGGTCCCTGGGGCTGGACATCAAGCGCAGCATGATCTGCGGCGGCGGCGCCAAGAGCCCCCTGTGGAAGAAGATCATGGCCAATGTGCTCAACGTGGAGCTGGATACCCCCGCCTCCGAGCAGGGACCCGGTATGGGCGGCGCTATGCTGGCCATGGTGGCCTGCGGAGCCTATCCCAGCGTGCAGGCGGTGTGCGACAAACTGGTGAAGGTGGCGGACACCGTCCGTCCCGATCCGGAGATCGCTGCGCGCTATGAGCAGCGCTATGAGCAGTTTGCAAAAATCTATCCCGCGCTGAAGGGACTCTACCCTCAGCTGCTGTAAGCGAAACAAGGAGGGGCGTACATGAATGAAGAGGGACGTTTGATTCTGCGCCTGGCCGTGGGGCTGTACCTGGTCTATTTGGCCTACATGCTGATCTCCGCCCAGATGGCGGGAAATACCGGTATGAGCGATGTGATCGCCTATGCCGGAGGCGGCATCTTGGGTCTGGGCGGTCTGGGCTTCTGCGACTACGCCCTGGTACGCTACTTCAAGGAGCGGAAGGCCCGGCAGGAGAAGAAAGACGTGCCGTCGGAGGAGGAGCCGTGAAACGCCGCTCCTTTCGGGAAATGGCGGTGCGGGTGGTGCTGCTGCTCATCGGGCTGTGGATCGCCCATCTGGGCGTGACCCTGTTTCTTCAGACCAACCTGGGCTCCGATCCCTTCAACGTCTTTGTCCAGGGCCTGTTCCGGGCCATTCCCTGGCCCGCCTGGGCCGGAATGACCCACGGCCGGGTCCATCTGCTGGTATCGCTGCTCATTATGGTGGTGCTGCTGGTGGTGGACCGCAGCTATGTAGGCATCGGCACCGTGCTGTGTATGGCCCTGGGCGGCCCTATCATCGATGTGTACACCCTGTGGCTGTCCCCCTTCCTCAACGAGACCCTGCCCCTGGCGGTCCGGGTGCCCATGCTGGCAGTGGGCTGCGTTATCCTGGCCTTCGGCATGACCATCGTCATCCGCTCCCAGGCGGGCACCGGTCCCAACGACCTGGTGGCGGTGGTGCTCAGCGACAAGAGCGGGAAACCCTTCGGCCCGGTGCGCATCGGGGTGGACCTCACCTTCGCTCTGGTGGGCTTTGCCCTGGGAGGCGTGGTTGGGATAGGCACTATCATCTGTGCCTTCCTGGTAGGCCCTGCCGCTCAGCTGTTTTTCCCTGTGAGTGAAAAAATTTGTGTGTGTGTTTTGAATCAATTTGCGGGAGTAAACTCCCGGTCTTGAGGTGATAAGCTATGATCATCCATTCAGTCTTTGACGCCGCCTTTGCCCCCTACGGCAAGGTGCTGGGAGGCTATGACACCGCCGCCCTGACCGACACCCTGAAGTCGGTGACTCCCGTGCCCGATGGGGTGGACTACGTCCCCTCCCAGCCGGAGCTGGAGCAGCTGCCCATCGCCGGACAGTTTGCCTCCAACGCCTACGGCGGCATGCCCATCCAGCTGGGATGGTGCAACGGACACAACACCCGTCTCAACTGCCTGGAGTACCACCGGGACAGCGAGCTGAACATCGGCGCCCAGGACTTTATCCTCCTGGTAGCCAAGGAAGATGATATCGTAGACGGCCGTCTGGACACCGCCAAGGTGAAGGCCTTCCGGGCTCCTGCCGGCGCAGTGGTGGAGGTATATGCCACCACCCTGCACTACGCCCCCTGTTCTGCCGCTCCCGGAGCCGGCTTCCAGGTGGTCATCGTGCTGCCCCGGGGCACCAACGGCCCCAAGCCCGCCATCACTTCCCTCAACGGAGAGGATGAGACCCTGTGGGCCTGCAACAAGTGGCTGCTGGCCCACGCCGACAGCAGCGAGGCCGCTCAGGGCGCTCCCGTGCGGCTGGATGGTATCAATGTGGATATTGCCGCGGATCTGTAAGCGGTAGATTTGAAAAGAGAGGTCTGATTATCATGTTTGCCAATATTCCTGAGGTCAAGCTGGGCATCATTGCTGTGTCCCGCGACTGCTTCCCCATCGCCCTGTCCACCCAGCGCCGCCAGAATATCGTCGCCGCCTACGGCGAGGGCCTGTATGAGTGCCCCATCACCGTGGAGAACGAGGCCGACGCTCTGAAGGCCCTGGACGACGTGAAGGCCCACGGTGTCAACGCCCTGGTGGTCTTCCTGGGCAACTTCGGTCCCGAGACCCCCGAGACCATCCTGTGCCAGAAGTTTGACGGCCCCACCATGTATGTGGCCGCTGCCGAGGGCGACGGCGATCTGATCAACGGCCGCGGCGACGCCTACTGCGGCGTGCTCAACTGCTCCTATAACCTGGGTATGCGCCACCTGAAGGCCTACCTGCCTGAGTACCCCGTGGGCACCGCCCAGGAGTGCGCCGACATGATCCGGGAGTTTGTCCCCATTGCCCGGGCTATCATCGGCGTGAAGAACCTGAAGATCATCACCTTTGGCCCCCGTCCCCAGGACTTCTTTGCCTGCAACGCCCCCATTAAGGGCCTGTACGAGCTGGGTGTGGAAGTGGAGGAGAACTCCGAGCTGGACCTGCTGGTGGCCTACAAGGCTCACGCTGGGGACAAGCGCATCCCCGAGGTGGTGGACGACATGCAGAAGGAGATGGGCGAGCGCACCTACCCCGACCTGCTGGAGCGGATGGCTCAGTTTGAGCTGACTCTGCTGGATTGGGCCGAGCAGCACAAGGGCGCCCGGAAGTATGTGGCCTTTGCCGACAAGTGCTGGCCCGCCTTCCCCGAGCAGTTCGGCTTTGAGCCCTGCTATGTGAACTCCCGCCTGGCCTCCCGCGGTATTCCTGTGGCCTGCGAGGTGGATATCTACGGCGCTTTGAGCGAGTACATTGGCGCCTGCATCACCGGTGACGCCATCACCCTGCTGGACATCAACAACTCCGTGCCCAAGTACATCTACGACGAGGACATCGCCGGCAAGTTCGACTACGACATCAAGGACACCTTCATGGGCTTCCACTGCGGCAACACCCCCAGCTGCAAGATGTGCAACGGCTGCGCGGTGAAGTATCAGCTCATCCAGAACCGCCTGCTGGAGAACGGCGGCACCCCCGACTTTACCCGCGGCACCCTGGAGGGCGACATCGCCCCCGGCGAGATCACCTTCTACCGCCTGCAGTGTGACAGCGAGGGCAACCTGCGCTCCTACATCGCTCAGGGCGAGGTGCTGCCTGTGGCCACCCGTTCCTTCGGCGGCATCGGCATCTTTGCCATTCCCGAGATGGGCCGCTTCTACCGCCACGTGCTCATCCAGAAGCGCTATCCTCACCACGGTGCGGTGGCCTTCGCCCACTGCGGCAAGGCTCTGTTTGAGGTGCTCAAGTACTTCGGTGTCTCCGACATCGCCTACAACCAGCCCAAGAGCCTGCCCTATCCCACTGAGAATCCCTTCCAGTAATTCCCGATTCAAAACGGGGCGCTGTCAAACAGCGCCCCGTTTTTTTGTTGGCTAAAAATTATTTTGCAAGTCGGCGGCAATTTTCTTCCATTTTCCACCGTTGTATATTATAATGGCATTAAGTTCTCCGCTAAGGGGTGGAGAGACGAAGGAAGCAAGCAGTTCCCCAATCATACCATGGAATTATTGAGGAGGAGAGGCACATGAAACCCTATGCGTTCGGCGTTGACTTGGGCGGAAACGCCATTAAGATCGGTCTGTTCCAGACCACAGGCAATTTGGTAGAAAAGTGGACCATTCCTACCCGTCTGGAGGACCATGGCAGCCATCTGCTCAGTGATGTGGTGGACGCCATCCGCGCCAAGATGGAAGAGCGCTCCCTGACCTGGGATGTGGTCGAGGGCGTGGGCATGGGCGTGCCCGGACCGGTGGACCAGGACGGCACGGTGATGCGCTGCGTCAACCTGGGCTGGGACATTCTGAATGTGCCCAAGGCGGTGCAGGAGCTGGAGCCCGCCATTGAAAAGCTCAAGGTAGCCAACGATGTAAACGCCGCCACTCTGGGCGAGATGTGGCAAGGCGGTGCCCAGTGGAACAACAGCGCCGTGATGGTGACCCTGGGCGTGGGCGTCGGCAGCGGCATTGTAGTGGATAACAAGGTGTTTGTGGGCAGCACCGGCGCCGCCGGTGAGATCGGCCACATGTGCGTCAACCCCAAGGAGACCGAGCGCTGCACCTGCGGCAACTACGGCTGCCTGGAGCAGTACTGCTCCGATACCGGTCTGGTACATATCGCCAAGATGGTGCTGGAGGAGCTGCCCGAGGCGCCCAGCATGCTGCGGGAGGGAGAGATCACTCCGGAGTCCATCTGCCAGGCCGCCAAGAAGGGCGACATTGCCGCCTCTGAGGTGATGGAGCGCTTTGGACAGCTCATGGGTCAGGCCCTCACCGCTGTGGCCTGCACCGTCAATCCTCAGGTCTTTGTTATCGGCGGCCAGATGGCCCAGGCCGGTATGGTGATCCTCAAGCCCATTGAGACCTATTTCCGCCGCTATGCCTTCCACGCATTCCGCAACACGCCCTTTGTGCTGGCCGAGCTGGGCGAGGACGCTGGCATCTACGGCAGCGTGCGTATGCTCTTTGACGAGGTCAAGCTGGAGGAAGAGCCCGAATTGGAGGAGGAAGAGGAGCTGGATCTCTGACCCACCGTGTCCCCGGCTGGGGACACTTCGGTACCATATGGACGATTTGCCAGGGAGGATGGCAATGAAAAAGATCTCGTTCACGGCCCTGGTCAGCATGGTGCTCAGCTGCGTGATCTGCAGTATCGCGGTCAACTGGGTGGCCCTGCCCAACGGCTTTGTCGTTACCGGCATCACCGGCCTGGCCATGACGGCGCAGGCTTTTACCGGCATCAACTATGCGCTGATCTACTACGGTCTCATGCTCCTGATCCTGGTGCTCACCTTTGTGATGCTGGGCTATCGGGAGGTGTCCAACATCCTGTTTCTCTCCTTCCTGTACCCCCTGGTACTGTGGGTGCTCAACCACTGGACGGTGGAGATCATTTTGAAGGAGAAGCTGATCGCCGTGATGCTCTTCGGCGTCATCTACGGGGTGGGTGCAGGAATCACCTACCGCCTGGGCTACTCCTATGGCGGTACCGATACCCTGGCCAAGATCCTCAAAACCAAGGTGCTGAAGGCGGTGGAGCTCAAGCACATCCTGCTGGCACTGGACGGGATCATCATGGCTGTGATGCTGCTGCGATTTAGTCTGGATGTGGTGGCCTACGCTCTGGTAGGACAGATCATCTACGTCAACAGCATGAACTACGTCATCTTCAACATGGGGCCCAAGCTCTATGAGATCCAGATCGTGTGTGAAAACTCCAAAGCCATCGAGTCCTTTGTCATCCATGAGATCCACAAAAGCGCCACCCTCAGTCAGGTCACCGGCAGCTACTCCGGCCAGACCAAGACCCAGGTGGACTGTGTGTGCAACTCCCGGGAGTATGTACAGCTGCGGGAGTTTATCCGGGATCAAGGGGTAGACTGCTTCATCAAGGTATTTCCTCTTACCCATGTGTTTGGACAGAACAAGGATTTCCATCGGCTCAGCGATGAGAATCTGTAAAGACAAAAAAGACGGACCGCAGTGCGGTCCGTCTTTCTTTTTGTCTTAGCTCTTCCCCAGAGCCTTCTGGCTGCCGGTGTGGTAGATGGGCTTCCACTCCACCTTCCGGACCAGAGCGGCCAGGGAGATGGGAACGTAGGTAAACATAAAGATGGGGAAGGTAAATACGTACAGGATCTTCTTGTAGGTAGGAATCTGGATCTGCTTCCACTCGCTGAGCACAGTCAGAGCGCCGAAGAGCAGCAGGCCCAGGTAGAAGTTGACCACGGTAGAGCAGGCAAAGCTGCCGGACACGGCCAGAATCTTGTTGGTGATGTACACCGGCTGGCCCCAGCAGGCCAGGCAGACCACCAGGTTGAAGGCCAGGGTCACCAGGGTGAGCAGCATACCGGGAGCGACAGTCATAAACATGTCGTAGCAGGACCAGCTCTGACGGGTAGGCTTACGCAGGAAGCCGCGGGTCAGGGCGGCGCTGTAATTGGCGTTGACCTGATAGAAGCCCTTGGACCAGCGCAGACGCTGATCCCAGCTCTGACGGAAGGTGGTGGGCTGCTCGTCATAGATGACCGCCTTGTCGCAGTAGCCGATGCGGCGGCCCTTCAGAGCGCAGCTGACGGAGAACTCGATGTCCTCGGTGAGCAGGTGGAAGGGCCAGCCACCGTTCTCACGGATAACGTCGGCATTGATCAAAAAGCCGGTGCCGGAGACGTGGCAGTTGGTGCCCAGAAGCATACGGGGGAAGTTGAGGAAGCGGGCCTCACGCAAGAACCAGATGGCGTAACCGGAGGAGATCCAGTTGTCGCCAAAGTTGCGGGAGTTGCGGTAGCAGGTGATGGCGCCGTAGTTGCCGCTGTCAAAGACCTTGTTCATCTCAGCGGTGAAGTTGGGGTCCACCAGATTGTCCGCGTCAAAGATCATGTAGCCGTCATACTTGTCACGGCCCTCATGGTGCAGGGTGCGGAAGAGGAAGTCCAGGGCGTAGCCCTTGCCCTTCTTGTTCTGGTTGAAACGCTCATAGACAATGGCGCCGGCCTGGCGGGACACCTCAGCGGTGTTGTCGGTGCAGTTGTCGGCCACCACATAGATGTCCAGGCAATCCTGAGGATAGCGCTGCTCTTTTAATGAGTGGATCAATTCTGCAATAACGCCTGCCTCGTTCCGGGCGGAAATCACCGCGGCATAGCGATGGATCTTGGCATCCTGGGACTGAGTCCAATGGTTGCGGCGGATCACGCCGATCACCAGGTAGACCAGCTGGTAAAAATAGGCCACCGTGAACAGGACCGCCAGGAAGAGGTTGAAGGCCTCCACCAGTTGAATCATATTCATGTTAATCACCTTTTAAATATCATTGTTTATCGTCTTCGGACCAGACTCAATGTACTGGGTCTGATACATCATAGCACGCTTTTAAAATATTACAAGATTGTTTCATGAGTCTTAATGAAAAGTTAAGAGTTCGTTCATAAATTCACAAGGTTGCGGGAACATTTTGGCCTGAGTTTCCTTGAATTTCCTGTGCTAACTTGTACATTCCTAACAAAACTTAAGAAAAAGATTTTTGCAGAGACTTTTAACCTATGAAATACTTTCTTAACAATTTACGAATTTCGCTTTCCTTTTTCGCAAAAAAACGGACCGTGGATAGGCTCCGTCGGTCCGTTCATATGTAAGATTTTCCATGCCTTCCAGCATCAGCCGCGCCCCCGCAGCAGCTCCTCGGCCAGCCCCTCCCGGACGACCAGGGCGGTAAACAGGCCGGTGTTGAGGGTGCCCTCCAGGGCGGAGGCGGCCGTATTGGCCGAGCACAGCCCGATTACCCGGGGACAGCGGGACAGAACCTCCCGGGGGATCTGGATGGCAAAGTCCCGGTCGGAGGTGATGATCTCGCCCTCCTGGTTAAAGTAGTAGTTGAGCAGCCGCCCGCAGGCCCGGTTGCGGTGGAGCAGGTCTCCATACCGGGCCACCGAGGCGAAATCCGGGGTGGAGGGGTAGTTGCCGATGTTCACCAGGGCGGTGTCCATCTGCTCCCACTGCAGGTGGGTCTGGCGGTAGAGCTGGGTAGAGCAGAGCAGCTCCCGTTCCTCCCAGCTCTGGGCCAGAGCGGGCAGATTGAGAAAGTAGGGCTCTGCCCCCAGGCGCTCGGCCAGCAGGCGCACATTTTCGTTGGAGTGGTAGTTGCGGATGGGGATGCCTGCGCTGCCCAGCAGGGGACAGATGGTCTGTACCGGGCCGTGCCGCCGGGGTTCCTGCTCCAGTACGGTTACCATCTGGCCGATAAAGTGGCCCCAGCCGATGCCCACCCGGCGTGCGCGCAGCCGCTCCAGCAGATCAATGGCTGCCAGGGCCAATGTCTGGTTGGTCTGGCCGTCGCCCCCTGCGTCGGGACAGAGGACCACATCCCGCAGAGACCAGCGGACACACAGCTGCTCGGTCAGATCTTGCCGCTGCTGGCCGGGGGTGTGGACGGTGATCTCCACCACACCCAATTCCCGGGCCTCGCTGAGCATCCGGCTGACCAGGGGGCGGGAGACCCCCAGCTCCTTGGCGATGTCACTCTGCTTCCAGTCCTCCAGGTAGTACCGCGTGGCCACATGGGCCAGCCGCCGCAGCCGCTCCTGACTGTCCTGCATCCCGCTCCCTCCTTCCTGCTTGGTTACGTATGTTACAGGGTATCACAGTTTTTTGTCCCGCGCAACCGGGTTGGGACAGAAACAGGCCGCCAGGGGTGCTGGCGGCCTGCTGGGGGACGTAACAGGGGGAGCGGTCAGTTGGCTTCGTACAGCTCCAGGATGGCGCCGTCCTTCCAGACAAAGGCCAGGCGGTCCTTGTCATTGGCGGGCATGGGGCCGCAGATGACGCTGTCGGCGTCGGCAATGTACTTCTCCAGATTATCCACTTTGTAGGCCACGTGAGGGTTGCGGTGGATCTCCTCGGGGAAGGGGGTGCCCTCCTCAAACTTCAGATACTCGATCTTATAGTCGTAGTCGTCCACGTTGCTTACCCAGAACTTGGCTCCCTCGTTGTAGGTCATGCCGGGCTTGCGGTTGGTGACAGGAATGCCGATGTGCATATACTCAGCGGACATAATGGGTCCTCCTATCCATATTGTATTTAATTAGCCGTGTTTCACGGTCTCGTACACCTCAAAGGCCTGCTTGGGGGTGTAACCCTCGTGGACCACCTTGCCGATGGCCTGGGCCATACCGGCGGGGCAGTCGGACTGGAAGATGTTCCGGCCCATGTCCACGCCGTGGGCACCCTCCTGGATGGCCTTGTAGGCCATCTCCAGCGCGTCCAGCTCGGGCAGCTTCTTGCCTCCGGCGATGACGATGGGCACCGGGCAGGCGGCGGCCACCCGTTCAAAGCCGTCGCAGTAGTAGCTCTTGACCACGTTGGCTCCGTTTTCCGCCAGAACCCGGGTGGCCAGCAAGAAGAACTTTTCGGTGCGTTCCATCTGCTTGCCCACCGCTACCACACCCAGAGTGGGCATGCCGTAACGGGTGCCGGCGTCGGCGGTGCGGCACAGAAGCTCCAGGGAGCGGCTCTCACCGGGGGCGCCGATGAAGGTCTGGACAGCCACACAGGCTGCGTCCATGCGCAGGGCATTTTCCATATCGCAGGCAATGCCGCCGCCGTTGGACATGTCGTCATAGAGCACGGTGGAGTCGTAGGTCACCCGCACGCACTTGGCCACCGGAGCGGCAGGGGAGATGCAGGAGCGGATGACGCCCTTGGTGCCCATGAGCACGTTGACATAGGGAGCCAGGGGCGGGATCACCAGATCGATGCGCTCCAGCCCGGCAGTGGGACCCATGATGTAGCCGTGGTCAAAGGCCAGCATCACGGTGTTGCCCGACTTGGGGTCAAACATCCGGGCCAGACGGCTTTTCATGCCGAAATCGCAGTGGGCCGCGCCCTTGACATAGAAGCCCTCCTGGGCTACGGGGACGTCCAGGTGGTAGTCGTGGGCAGCCTTGTTGCCGATGTTGTCAGCCATAGCGGGTCCCCCTTACTTCTTGGTGAGGTAGGGGGTGTGGCAGGGGGCATTCCACAGCCGCAGCAGCTCGTCGTCCATGCGGGCCATGAACATCTGGAAGCCGGCCTGCTCCTGAACGGTGAGCAGCTCGCCCACGTAGTTGGCCACAATCTCAATGTTCTTCTCCTTCAGGATCTGCTCACACTTGCGGTAGATAATGAGCTGCTCCATGAGGGTGGTAGCGCCCGAACCGTTGATGATGAGTATGACCTTCTCGCCGGACTGGATGCCGATGTCCTTGAGCAGGGCATTGACCATGATCTCGGCGGTCTCATCGGCGGATTTCATGGGCTGACGGCCACCGCCGCCCTCGCCGTGCTGGCCCATACCGATCTCCATGTCGTCCTCGCCCAGGTCGGCCAGAGCGGCGCCGGTGGAGGGATGGGTAGCGCCCCGGACGGCCACGGCCAGGGTGGCCATGTTGTCGGCGAAGCGCTGAGCAATGGCGGCCACTTCCTCCAGGCTCTTGCCCTCGGCGGCGGCGGCGCCGGCAATCTTATAGGTGGGGATGCAGCCTACCAGGCCGCGGCGGTCGTCGGCGTTCTCACGGGGAGCGTTGGACACGTCCTCCTGGGTGACCACCTTCACCACGTTCAGGCCCAGCTTCTTGCACTGCTTCATGGTCAGGTTGCCGGTGAGCATGTCGCCGGCGTGGTTGAGTACGATGTACAGCACGCCCTTGCCCTTGTCGGCCAGCTTGATGGCGTCCACACAGGCCTGGGGACCGGGAGCGGCAAAGATATCGCCCACCACGGAGATATCCACCATGCCCTCGCCCACGAAACCGGAGATGGCGGGCTCATGACCGGAGCCGCCCTGGGTGACGATGGTGACACGGTCAGCGCCCTCCAGGGCGTTGTTGATGATCATGTTTTCCTCGCCCCGGTGGATGATGTCCCGGTTGGCGGCGGCCAGACCGTCCAGCAGCTCATCGGTGAGGTTCTCGGGATTGTTGATGAATTTCTTCATTTTCATGGGGAAGTCCTCCTTGTATGATCTGAAAAATATTGAGTGTCAGATTCCCTGTGCCAGTCCCCGGAAGAACAGGGCGGTGGATACCGCGCCGGCGTCGGGGGTGCCGATGGTTTGTTCCTTATAGCTGCGGGCCCGGCCGAACTTGGAGACAAACTGTTCGCTGGCCTTGGCGCCCTCCTGAGCGGCCTGGGCAGCGGACTCCAAAATCGCCTTGCAGTCCTCCTGGGTCTGCTGGGCAGCCTGCACCGCGGGGATCAGCGCGTCCATCATGGTCTTGTCGCCCACCTTGGCGGTGGTGATGTCTTCCATCTCGCTCAGGCAGCCGGCAAACATGGCCTTCAGGCCTGCCTCGTCCACCTGGCCGGCGTCATCGTCCAGATTGACGCCCAGTCCGCCGATCATAGTGCCGTACAGCGGTCCGGCGGAGCCGCCCTTGACCTCCATCACGGCCATCCCCAGACTGTCCAGGAAGTCCTTGATGGAGTCCTCACCCCACTGGGGCACCCGCTCCTGGATGAGCTTGGCGATCTTTCCCATGGTGATGCCGTGGTCGCCGTCGCCAAAGCGGGAGTCGATGTCACTGAGATACTGGGTGTTCTCCTCCAGCAGCTTGGCCGCCTGGAGCAGCATGGCGCCCAGAGCCTCTCGATCCAAAATCATGCGTCCTTCCTCCTTGTCTGATCCGGTGCTTTTTAGCCCGTGTCCCTGTTACGTTTGCAACAAAATCATAACAACGAGTGTAACAAAAGTCAATCAATTTTGTGCAATTCTACCTATTATAGGAAATTTGACATGGGTTTTTGTGAATATCTAGTTCAAAAACAAAACTTGATGTTACATATGTAACACACGGCGCAAAACGGTGTTCCGGCGCTACAAAGGTTTAAGCTGCATTTTACACAAACCGCGTGGAACGGACACGGCCCCTCTGTTACAATAGACCCAGACTCCCTTCCGAGGAAGGAGGATGGAAGATGAGCGGTCAGTGCCAGAGCATCGGAAATACGAGTTCAAGGCCTTCCTGCGCCTGCTCTCTCCTCCCCCCTCGTCTTGCGGCAGATCTCGGGCTGGACGCCCATGTCGGTGTCCAGCCCAGGGTCTGCCGCTGCTTTTTTAGGGAGCCTGTGTCCCGGCGGAATACCAGTTGAGAGGAGTCATGTTTATGCTGCCCTGTCAGAATACCTGCCCCAACTACCAGCACGGCTGCCACAAGAGCTGTGCGGCCTGGAAAGAGCTTCAGGAGCGTCAGCGCCTCCAGCGTCAGCAGAAAAAGGCCTATCTGGACTACTACAATGACCTGTGCATCACAATGGCCCGGCAGTTCCGGGCGATGAGTCCCTGCCGCCTGGTCCGATAACGGCCCATACATAGAAAAAACCCCAGCCCACCAGAGAGATCTGGCAGGCTGGGGCATTTTGTTGTAGGTCAAATGGGCAGCAGGGCACAGGCAATGCGGAAGTAGACCACCAGGGAAATGGCGTCCACAATGGTGGTGATCAGGGGAGCGGCCATGATAGCCGGGTCTGCGTGGCACAGCTTGGCGACCATGGGCAGCACACCGCCCACCGTCTTGGCCAGCAGCACGGTGACAAACAGAGCCAGAGCCACCGTCAGGGCCACCATCTGGTTGCCGGGGTAGGTGATGATCAGGCGCACAAAGTTCACCGCGCTGAGTACCACACCCACCAGCATGCTCACCCGCAGCTCCTTCCAGAAGACCTTGGCAAAGTCCTTGGGCTGGATCTCGCCCACGGCCATGCCGCGGATGACCAGGGTGCTGCTCTGGCTGCCGGCATTTCCGCCGGTGTCGGTGAGCATGGGGATAAAGGTGACCAGCAGGGGCATGGCGGCAAAGGCGGCCTCATACTGGCCCAGGATACCGCCGGTGATCATGCCGGAGATCATCAGCACCAGCAGCCACAGGATGCGGTGCTTGGCCAGGGACAGTACGCTGGTTTTGAGGTAGGGCTTCTCCGAGGGGGCCATGGCGGCCATCTTCTCAAAGTCCTCGGTGGCCTCCTCTTCCATGACGTCCATCACGTCGTCTACCGTGACGATGCCTACCAGACGGCCCTCCTTGTCCACCACGGGCAGGGAGATAAAGTCGTACTTCATCATCCGGGCCACCGCTTCCTCCTGGTCCTCGGTGGTCTCGGCGGTGATCACATCGGTCTCCATCAGGTCGGCAATAAGCTGCTCGTCCTGAGCCAGGAGCAGCTCCTTGATGGTGAGCACGCCCTCCAGCCGGCGGCCGGCGTCGGTGACATAGCAGGTGTACACGCTCTCCGAGTTCTCCCCGGTGCGGCGAATGTGAGCGATGGCCTGGGCCACCGTCATGGACTGTTTCAGGTCGGTAAACTCGGCGGTCATGATGCTGCCCACCGAGTTGTCGGGGTAGTTCAAAAACTGGTTGATGAGTTTGCGGGTGTCGGGGCGGGCGGCCTTCAGCACCCGCTTGACCACGTTGGCGGGCAGCTCCTCCAGCATGTCCACCGCGTCGTCCACATACAGCTCCTCTACAATCGCGGAGACCTCCTGGTCGGTGGCCGACTGGATAATAACCTGCTGGGTGTCCGGCTCCAGATTGGAGAACACCTCTGCCGCCATCTCCTTGGGCAGGGCGCGGAACACCACCACGATCTTGTCCTGGGGCAGCTCCTCCAGGAACTCGGCGATATCGACTTCGTTCTCCTCCAGCAGGGCGGCACGCAGCGCGTGCAGATCACGGCGCTCCAGCAGCTCCAGCAGCGCCTGAATATCCATCATCTTCTTCTCCATTGGAAATTCCTCCTGTTCTTGGTTTGATACAGCGAGGAAGCTACCAATTGGACATACAAAACCGCGGCAAACCTGCCGAAGAAGACTCTTCGGCTGTTTTCCGCGGTGATATCCGAGTATGGAGCCGCTAAGGCGGCGCAAAGCAGAGCACCCCGAAGGGCGTGGTCAAATCACTGGGAAAGCCAGGCAGCCTGGACAGTCCCGGTCCATATCGGAATATCACGGTCCATATTGGTACTTCGTCCGCATAAGTCCACCTGGATTTCCTCCTTTTATCGGTATTTTGGCAGAGTTTCCTCCACCGGATTCCAGAATAGCATATTTTTTTGCCCGGAACAAGTTAAAAATTGTAAAGAATTTTTGGATTTTGGCGACGGCGAAAAAAAGAAACCGCCGCCCGGGGACCGGTCCGGAAGAGACCGGTCCGCCGAGACGGCGGGATATCTATGGGAAGTTACCGGGTGGAGTCGTAGGTGTACACCGGGGGAGCGGGAGGGACAAAGGAGATCCGGGCGTCGTAGAATCCAGCCCGGGCCAGTCCGGTGTAGGGCAGCAGCCAGAGCTCCACCGGCAGGCACAGCAGAAGCCCAACCAGCGAGCCGGCGGTGGTTCCGGCAACCAGAGTCATCAGCGTTTCCGGAGTCGCGCCGCTCTGGAAGATTCCAATCAGGGTGGGGATGAGGAAGATAACCTGGGCAAGAATGGCCAGACCCCACTCCAGCAGGTACCAGCCCAGGAAGGACAGGTCCAGCTTGAACAGCTCTAGTTTCCAGCCGCGCATCAGGCCTACGCTCTCCCGCACCGCAGCAGCCGCGCCCCGATCGGGGCGGTCCATCAGCAGGTAGGGGGCCAGCGCATAGCGCAGGCGGATAAAATAGAGGTAGGGGATCAGGGCGAAGGTGAACAGCTGGGTCAGAAGGATCATCATTTCCAGACTGTTGGCGGCGGAAATGATCACCGTAGCAGGGATCACAGGCAGCAGGCACCAGCCAAACAGCCGCAGGAAGATCTGGATCTCCATCAGCAGCACCTGACCGGCCATGCCGAAGCCGTCAATCAAGGTGGCAAAGTCGGCCTCATCTCTCCGCCAGGCCCTCAGGCACCATATCTCATAGCCGAAGTTCATTACCACGCTGTACAAGGTGAGCAGCAGGGTGAAGAACAGGGGGAAAAACTGTACTCCGGAAGAGGAAGCGGCCAGACTGGTGGTAAAACCGGCCAGATCGGAAATGGTGCTCACGCCGGTGGTCAGCCCCCAGAACAGCAGGGCCACCAGCCAGGCGGGAGGAACATTTTGCCGCATGGTCTGTCTGGCCCGGTCCTTCAGGGCCTTGCGATGGATCTCCATGGGTATCATCTTGTGTCTCCGTTCTATGTATGAATTTGTGCTCAGCTCTCCCAGTTCTCCATGACCTGGCGCAGCTGGTCAGCCAGCTTTGCCAAGTCCTTGTTGGGACGGCCGCGGCTGCGGCTGATGAGAGCCTCCAGCTGCTTGGACACGTCCAGCAGCCGGACAAAGGCGGGAGAGCCCTGAGCAGCGCCGCCGGACACCCGCTTGGGTTCCAGCACCACGCCCTTGGCCAGCATCACATTCTCCGCCAGGTCGTAGACCTCCTGATAGAGAGGCGCGTGGGCGGGAATGCCCCGGTCGTTGAGGGTCTGGGCAAACAGGTCGGTGACCGGGCTGTCGCCGTGGACCACAAAGACCTGCTTGGGAGCGGGGCTGAAGCGGCCGATCCAGTCCAGCAGGTGGGTGCGGTCGGCGTGGGAGCTGAGTCCCTTAAAGTTGATAATGCGTGCGTTGACGGCGATCTCCTCGCCGAAGAGTTTGACGGACTTGGCGCCTTCCAGCAGCCGCCGGCCCAGAGAGCCCTCCGCCTGGTAGCCCACGAACACCACGGCGCACTCGCTGCGCCACAGGTTGTGCTTCAGGTGGTGACGGATACGGCCGGCATCACACATGCCGGAGGCGGAGATAATGACCTTGGACCGGGGGTCCAGGTTCAGGGCCTTGGACTCGTCGGTGGACTGAACCAGAGTGAGCCCCGGGAAGGTAAACAGGTTTTCTCCGCCATGGAGGACGGCGATGGCCTCTTCATCCAGGTAGCCCCGCAGGTCCCCGGCGTAGATCTTGGTGGCCTCGGCAGCCAGCGGGCTGTCCACGCACACCTGGAAGTCGGGGTGGGTCTTGACCAGCCCCTCATTTTTGATTTCCCGCAGGAAGTAGAGAAGCTCCTGGGTGCGGCCCACGGCAAAGGAGGGGATCACCACGTTGCCGCCCTGGGCGAAGGTGTCGTCGATGAGCTGGGCCAGCGCTTCGGTGTAGCTCTCAGGCGCCTCGTGGTCCCGATCACCGTAGGTGGACTCCATGACCACATAGTCTGCCTCTTCCAAAAATTCCGGGTCCCGGATAATGGGCTGGTCCACGTTGCCCAGGTCGCCGGAGAAGACCAGCTTGCGCTCCACGTCCCCCTCCTTGGCCCAAATCTCCACAATGGAGGAGCCCAGCAGGTGGCCCGCGTCCCGGAAGCGGATCTTCACGCCCTCGCACAGGTCCAGCGTCTGGCCGTACTCCACAGTAAAGATCTGTTCCAGCGCCGCCTCCGCGTCAGCCACGGTGTACAGCGGCTCCACCTCAGGCCGTCCGGCACGCTTGCCCTTCTGGTTCTGCCACTGGGCGTCGCTCTCCTGAATGAAGGCGGAGTCCCGCAGCATAATGGACAGCAGCTCACCGGTGAGCCGGGTGGTGAAGATCTGGCCCTGGAATCCCTCTTTCACCAGCAGGGGGATCCGGCCGGAGTGGTCGATGTGGGCGTGGGTAACGATAACATAGTCGATGTAGCTGGGGGAGAAGTCCAGAGCGTTGTCGTCATGCTCATCCCGGCCCTGTTGCAGGCCGCAGTCGATGAGGATCTTTTTGCCCCCCACCTCCAGGCAGTGACAGCTTCCAGTGACCGCGTGAGCCGCGCCGAAGAATGACAGCTTCATAACCGTGCCTCCTGTGTTCCTATGTAGTGACTATATTGTACATCGAACCCAGGGAGAATTCTATACTAATTTGTGAATCTTGTCTGGATTGCAGCACCTGGAAGTGCTGGAGGGCTTTGACGATGCCGTCCTCGTCCACCGAGGCGGTGTCCCAGTCGGACTGCCGCTTCACCTCGTCACTGGCGGTGCCCATAGCTACGCCGATGCCGGCGTGGACCAGCATGGAGAGGTCGTTTTCTCCGTCGCCGAAGGCCATGCTCTCCTCCACGGGGATGCCGAAGTGCTCCAGAATGGCGTCCATGCCCTTGTCTTTCCCGCCGGTGGGAGGGATGACGTCCAGGAAGTGAGGATGCCAGCGGGTGGTTTTCAGATGGGGCGCCCGGTCCAGCAGCAGGTGCTCGTTGTCCCGGTCCAGGAAGGTGATGGCCTGGTAGATCTCCCGTCCCAGGGCGTGGGAGGCGGGACGCACCGGAGGCAGGGGCAGGTTCAGGTCTTTCATAAAGGCCCGGGTCAGGTCGTTGATGCAGTTGAGGTAGATTTCCTCGCCCTCCAGGAAGATGCAGGAAAAGGCGTCGTCTCCCGCCGCGGCCACCAGTTCCTCCACGGCCTGAGGAGGCATGGGATTTTTCCGCAGGACCCGGTCTCCGGCAAAGCAGTACTGACCGCTGAGGGTGACATAGCCGTCAAAGGGGAAGAGGTCCCGCACCTGGCCCAGCATTTTCTGGTGCCGCCCGGTGGAGAGAAACAGCTTGATGCCCCGTGAGCGCAGAGTGTGCAGAGCCTGCATGGCTGAGTCGGGTATGGTGTGGGTCTTGAAGCTGACTAGAGTGCCGTCAACATCAAAGAAAATGGCTTTTATCATAGTGGTCTCCTTAAAAAAGGCTTCCCCGAAGGGGGAAGCCAGTGCGTTTTTGTTTCTATGGGGACGGATGTTACTTTAGAACTGCCGGGGCCGCCCCGCAGGGCGGCAGCCCCAGAGGCGAAACGAAGTTTCGCACAAAGTTCTTTGCCAAGCTTTCTTTTTAAGAAAGCGGGGCAGGTTCTAGCTTTTCCACCAGTGCCCATTCCACGCGGCGCTCGCACAGCTCCTCCACCCGGATGCGCAGGCCCATGGCCTCCACCACCGGGCGGCTGCCGTCCTCGGGGATGACCGGCAGCAGAGCAAAGACCAGACCGCCCACGGTGTCGCAGTCCAGCCGCTCCAACTCCTCCTCGTCCAGCTCCACGCCCATGGTCTGGGCCAGGTCCTCCAGATCGGCGGAGCCGGACACCTTCCACTGGGTGTCGCTGAGCTGGATGATCTCCTGCTCCTCCTGGGGGTCGAATTCATCGTAGATCTTGCCCACCAGTTCTTCCAGCAGGTCCTCCAGGGTGAGCAGGCCGCCGGTGCCGCCGTACTCATCCACCACCAGAGCCATGTGGATCTTTCGGTTCTGCATATCCCGGAACAGTACGTCGGCCCGTACCGACTCCGGTACAAAATAGGCCGGACGGAGCAGCTGCTCCAGAGGCAGGGGATCGGGCTTGCTCTTGTTGATCAGGTAGTCCCGGGTGGACAGAATGCCCACGATATCGTCAATATCGTCCTTATAGACCGGAAAACGGGACAGACCAGAGGACTGGATGGTGTCCAGAATGGTCTGGTCGTCATCATCCAGCGCCAGGGTTACCATATCGGTGCGGTGACGCATCACGTCGTCGGCGGTCATGCTGTTGAATTCAAAGATGTTGGCGATAAGCTCCTTTTCATTCTGCTCGATGGCTCCGGACTCCTCGCCCTCCTCCACCATTGCCATGATCTCATCGGCCAGTTCCTCACCCTTATCCCGGCGCAGCCAGGCCAGAATCGGGCGGTAGAGCAGTAAAATTACATTGACAGCCAGACTAATCCCAAACAATATGGGCCATAAATGGTCCCCAGACACGGAAATTCCCCCTTAAATTTAAAAAATATACGAATACAATTTGCATGATAGCACAAAATCTTCCTCCGCGCAAGAGAAACCCCGGCGGCTCTCTGCCCGCTGCCGCTCAAAAACAGAGACTTAACAGAAGCAGGTGCTTTCCTTTTACAAAGTGTGGGAATAGGGTGCAAATGGCCGGCGGATATGCTATAATTTTTCCAAACACCGAACGGAGGAGAGAGCGATGAAGCTGGGTTCAGAGCGTTGGCTGGGCCATATCCGGGAGCTGGGGATTTTTTTAAAATGGCTGCTGTATGCCTGCGGGATCGGGCTGTTGGCGGGAGCGGTGGCGGCCGCGTTCCACTTCGGCATCGATTGGGCCACCGAACTGCGGGGGGAACACCCCTGGGTAGTCTGGCTGGCTCCGGTAGGAGGCGTGGCCATTGTGTTGCTGTACCGGGTGTGCCATATGGAAAAAGACCAGGGCACTAATCTGGTGCTGGTGGCTGTGCGGGAGGCAGAGCCGCTGAAGCTGCGTACGGCGCCGCTCATCTTCCTATCCACCATCCTCACCCATTTGGTGGGCGGCTCGGCGGGGCGTGAGGGAGCCGCGCTGCAGCTGGGCGGCTCCTTAGCCGCCTGGGTGGGCCGTGGGATCGGTCTGGACGATAAAGACCGGCGGGTCATGGTCATGTGCGGCATGGCCGCCGCCTTCTCCGCCCTGTTCGGCACTCCCCTTACCGCTGCTGTCTTTGCTATGGAAGTGGTAAGCGTGGGCGTCATGTATTACGCCGCGCTGGTGCCCTGTGCGGTGGCCTCATCGGTGGCCTTCCTGCTGGCGCGCTTTTTGGGGCTGCACCAGACCTCGGGCTATCCGGTGGGAGAGGCTATGGCTCTCACCCCTTTGACCATGCTCCAGGCGGCGGGGCTGGGCCTGCTGTGCGCCCTGGTGTCTATTTTGTTTTGTAAAGCCATGCACTACGCTCCCAAGCTCTACGCCCGGGTGCTGCCCAATACCCTGGCCCGGGCGGCGGTGGGCGGCGTGCTGGTGCTGCTGCTCACGCTGCTGGTGGGAGAGCAGACCTACAACGGAGCAGGAGACGCCGTCATCCGCGCCATGCTGGCCGGAGAGACCATCCCCGAGGCCTTCCTGCTGAAAATCCTCTTTACCGCTGTCACCCTGGGAGCGGGGTTCCGGGGCGGCGAGATCGTCCCCGTCCTCTTTACCGGTGCGGCCTTTGGTACTACGGTGGGACCGCTGTTGGGGATCCCCCATGGATTTGGCGGAGCGATGGCCATGGCGGCGGTGTTCTGCGGAGCCACCAACTGCCCCATGACCGCCCTGCTCCTCTCCCTGGAGCTGTTTGGAGGCGAGGGATTACCCCTGTATGCGCTGTGCTGCGGCGTGTCCTATATGCTCTCGGGATACTATGGTCTGTACAGCGAGCAGAAGATCGTCTACTCCAAATTCAAAACCGAGTGGATCGACAAAAAAGCACAATGACGCAATCCCCTGGGGCAGTAAGGATCGCGCCTTTGCAACAAGATATTGTGCTACATTTTTTGTCGAATTCAATATATTGACTCCCCCCTTTCAACGTGATATAGTGAAGGCGCGCGAACTACGGCCCGGCGACCTGCCGGGCCGTTACACAGTCTGAAAGAAGAGGGAGAGAATGAGTCATGTACCAAGTGACAAAGCGTGACGGCACCGCCGCCACCTTCGAGATCGGCAAGATCAGCGCCGCCATTACCAAGGCGTTCCAGGCTCTGGACAAGCAGTTCCATCCCAGTGTTATCGACCTTCTGGCCCTGCGGGTCACCGCTGACTTTGAGCCCAAGGTCCGGGACGGCCGCATCGCCGTGGAGGACATTCAGGACAGCGTGGAGGCCGTCCTCTCTGAGGCGGGATACTCCGACGTGGCCAAGGCCTACATTTTGTACCGTAAGCAGCGGGAGAAGATCCGCAACGTCAATTCCGCCCTGCTCAACTATAAGGATCTGGTGGACGACTACCTGCAGATCAATGACTGGCGGGTAAAGGAGAACTCCACTGTCACCTACTCCGTGGGCGGCCTGATCCTCTCCAACTCCGGCGCCATCACCGCCAACTACTGGCTGAGCGAAATTTACGACCAGGAGATCGCCAACGCCCACCGCAACGCCGAGATCCACCTCCACGACCTCTCCATGCTCACCGGCTACTGCGCCGGCTGGAGCCTGAAGCAGCTCATCCAGGAGGGACTGGGCGGTATCCCCGGAAAAATCACCTCTGCCCCTGCCAAGCATCTGTCCACCCTCTGCAACCAGATGGTCAACTTCCTGGGCATCATGCAGAACGAATGGGCGGGCGCTCAGGCCTTCTCCTCCTTCGATACCTATCTGGCTCCCTTTGTTAAGGTGGACAACCTGACCCAGAAGGAAGTCAAGCAGTGCATCCAGTGCTTCGTCTACGGCGTCAACACCCCCAGCCGCTGGGGCACCCAGGCTCCCTTCTCCAACATCACCCTGGACTGGACCGTGCCCAAGGACCTGGAGAACCTGCCCGCTATCGTAGGCGGCAAGGAGCAGGACTTCACCTACGGGGACTGCAAGAAGGAAATGGACATGGTGAACAAGGCCTTCATCGAGATCATGATCGAAGGCGACGCCAACGGCCGCGGCTTCCAGTATCCCATCCCCACCTACTCCATCACCCGGGACTTTGACTGGAGCGAGACAGAAAACAACAAGCTCCTCTTTGAGATGACCGCCAAGTACGGCACTCCCTATTTCTCCAACTACATCAACTCCGACATGGAGCCCTCCGACGTGCGCTCCATGTGCTGCCGCCTCCGTCTGGACCTGCGGGAGCTGCGGAAAAAGTCCGGCGGCTTCTTTGGCTCCGGCGAGTCCACCGGCTCTGTGGGCGTGGTCACCATCAACCTGCCCCGCATCGCCTATCTGGCCAGCGACGAGGCCGACTTCTACAAGCGCCTGGACCACCTGATGGACATTGCCGCCCGCAGCCTGAAGACCAAGCGTACCGTCATCACTAAGCTGCTGGATGCAGGCCTCTATCCCTATACAAAGCGTTATCTTGAAAGCTTTGATAACCATTTCTCCACCATCGGCCTCATTGGTATGAACGAGGTGGGCCTGAATGCCAAGTGGCTGCGGGCAGACCTGACCCATGAGGAGACCCAGAAGTTTGCCCAGAATGTACTCAACCACATGCGGGAGCGCCTGAGCGACTATCAGGAGAAGTACGGCGACCTCTACAACCTGGAGGCCACCCCCGCCGAGTCTACCACCTACCGCTTTGCCAAGCACGACAAGCAGGAGTTCCCTGACATCATCACCGCCAACGAGAACGGCACCCCCTACTACACCAACTCCTCCCATCTGCCTGTGGGCTATACCGAGGACATCTTCTCCGCCCTGGACATCCAGGACGAACTCCAGACCCTCTACACCTCCGGCACCGTGTTCCACGCCTTCCTGGGCGAGAAGCTGCCCGACTGGAAGGCGGCGGCCAACCTGGTGCGGAAGATCGCCGAGAACTACAAGTTGCCCTACTACACCATGTCCCCCACTTACTCCGTCTGTGCCGACCACGGCTACCTCACCGGCGAGCAGTACGTCTGTCCCATCTGCGGCAAGGAGGCCGAGGTGTACAGCCGTATCACCGGTTACTATCGCCCGGTGAAGAACTGGAACGACGGCAAGACCCAGGAGTTCAAGGATCGGAAGGTGTACGACATTAACCATTCCCACCTGCGTCGTGCCGGCCGCGCCGGCTCTCAGGTCACAGTGGACAGCACTCCGGCTCAGAAGGCGGACAGCGACGAGCTGCTGCTCTTTACCACCCGCACCTGCCCCAACTGCCGCCAGGCCATCAGCCTGCTGGACAAGGCGGGGATTTCCTACCGGAAGGTAGTGGCGGAGGAGAGCCCCGATCTCACCACCCGTTACGGCGTGCGGCAGGCTCCCACCCTGGTCTATGAGGATCAGGGACAGGCAGTGAAGCTCACAGGCGTGGGCGCCATCAAAAAGTTCGCCGATCAGAACCGCGCCGCCGTCTGACCGCTTTCTTGAAAGAAAGCTTGGCAAAGAACTTTGTGGGAAACTTCGTTTCCCCTCTGCGCCCGTAAGAAACATATTTGTAGGAGCGACATTTCCGTCGCTCCTACTTTTTTATGGGTAAGGAGGTTCAGCCCGCTCGATACCTGCCGCACCAAACAGGTAGGCAGGCACCAGGCGGGTGTACGATAGAATACAGTAGCCTACAAATTTGGACGGCAAAAGGCCCCAGTGGGCCGAGAGTAGAAGAGAGCATGGTCATAGCTTAGAACCGCCGGAACTTAAGCACCGGCCAAAGGGACACGCCCCCGTAAAACGGGGTCCGGGGCAAGCCGCCTGTGAGCACCCGCTCACCGAAGGCGGCCCCGGCGGTTCTTTGGTTACTTTCTGTCCGCACAGAAAGTAACACCCCCGTCCTCCACAAAGAAAGAAAACTTATCCACATTCTGAATTTAAAATGTGGACAAAAAATACTCCGTTCCCACAAGGGGAACGGAGTATTTTGATTGGTCAGATTATTCCTCTGCCATCGCCTTCGCGGCCTCAATGGCCTTGGCCTGAGCCATGGGCGGGCAGTCCTCGTAACGGACAAAGTGGAAGGTGAAGGAACCACGGGACTGAGTCATAGCCCGCAGATCGATGGCGTAAGAGGTCATCTCCGCCATGGGCACCTCAGCCTCGATCACCTGCTCACCGTTGTCGGTGGGAGTCATGCCCATCACGCGGCCGCGGCGCTTGTTCAGATCACCGATCACGTCGCCCATGTAGCTGTCGGGCACGGTGACCTTCAGCTCGCCCACAGGCTCCAGCAGCACGGGGTTGGCCTCGGGCATAGCGGCCTTGTAGGCCAGCTGAGCGGCGGTCTTAAAGGCGATTTCGGAGGAGTCCACGGGGTGGTAGCTTCCATCGTACAGAACGGCCTTCAGGTTGACCACGGGGTAACCGGCCAGAGGACCATGGACGCAGGCCTCGCGCAGACCCTTTTCCACAGCGGGGAAGAAGTTCTTGGGCACGGAGCCGCCGAACACTTCCTCGGCAAAGACCATCTCTTCCTGGTCGAAGTTGGGCTCGAAGCGGATCCACACGTCACCGAACTGGCCGCTGCCGCCGGTCTGCTTCTTATGACGGCCCTGCTTGGAGACGGTCTTGCGGATCTTCTCACGGTAGGGCACGCGGGGAGTCTTCAGCTCGGTCTCCACGTTGAAGCGGCTCTTCAGTTTGGACACCAGCACATCCACCTGGATGTCGCCGGCAGCGTAGAGCACCATCTGGTGGGTCTCGGCGTTGTTGACCACGGTGAAGGAGGGATCCTCCTCGTTGAGGCGGTTCAGGCCCTGAGCAACCTTATCCTCCTGGCCGCGGGTCTTGGGGGAGATGGCCACGGAGTAGTTGGGCTCGGCGAAGGGGATGGCGGCCAGGGAGATGACCTTACGGGCATCGCACAGGGTGTCGCCGGTCTTGACCTTCTCCATCTTGCCGATGGCGCCGATGTCGCCGCAGGAGAGCTCCTTGACCTCTTCGGCCTTCTTGCCCCGCATGATGTACAGGCGGCCCAGCTTCTCGTTGTTGCCGGTGCGGGAGTCCACCAGGGTCAGGTCGGAGGTGATATTGCCGGAGAGAACCTTGATGAAGGAGTACTTGCCGTACTGGTCGGAGACGGTCTTGAACACGAAGGCACAGGGCACGCCACCGGGAGCGACTGCGAACTCCTCCTTGGTGCCGTCGGGAGCAACGCCCTTACGCATGTTGCCCTCGGCGGGGTTGGGCATCAGTTCCACGATGTTGTCCATCAGCATCAGGGAGCCCATGGTGTTCACAGCAGAGCCGCACAGCACGGGGAACAGGGACAGCTCGCGCACGCCCTGGCGCAGGCCCTGGATCATCTCGACATAGGTGAAGTCCTCGCCGGAGAAGAACTTATCCATGAACTCCTCGCTGGTCTCGGCCACGGACTCCTTCAGAGCGTCGTTAAACTCGGTGATGACGTCTTCCTTGCCTTCGGGGATGTCGATCTCAACGCGCTTGCCGTTCTGCATCTCATAGGCGCGCTTGTTGAGCACGTCGATGATGCCGGTGACCTTCTTATTCTCGTCCCAGATGGGCACGACCACGGGAGCGATCTTGTTGCCGAAGCGCTCACGCAGGGCGTCGAAGGTGGCGTTGTAGTCGGAGTTTTCCTCGTCGGTCTTAGAGATATAGATAAAACGGGGCATATCCCGCTCTTCGCAGTATTTCCAGGCCTTCTCCAGGCCCACGGAGATGCCGTCCTTGGCGGAGCAGACGATGATGGCGGCGTCGGCCACGGTGAGGGCCTGCATCACTTCGCCGGAGAAGTCAAATCCGCCCGGAGTATCCAGCACATTGATCTTACATCCCTTGTACTCCAGAGGAGCCACAGAGGTGGTGATGGAGATCTGACGCTTGATCTCCTCCTGATCGTAATCGCATACGGTATTTCCGTCGGCACACTTGCCCATGCGGTCGATGGCGCCGGTCATATACAGCAGGCTCTCGATCAGAGCGGTCTTACCGCTTCCACTGTGACCCAACAGGCAGACGTTACGGATGTTTTGTACAGAATAGCTCATGGTTGATCCAACTCCTTGTTTCGAACATCTGTGACACATATGCGCAGAGTTTGCACTCCGGCATGTGGTACAATCCTGTTGGTTATTATAACGTAATACCCCGGTTCTGGCAACTGTTTTTTTGGCGCGATTGCCCGTTGTACCCCGGGTGAGCCGGGAGATTCCATACCTTTTTTTATGAAAAGTGCCTAAAAAGCGAGGAATTGTATAAATTAACAAAGAATATAAAAAAGGGACCCGCAAAATTCCGGGTCCCTTTGGGATTATTTTCCGCTTTCGCCCAGACGGACGATACAGGTTTCGCTCCAGGGGGTGGAGGTGACGGTGTATTCCGCCTTCTCCTCATCTAAAATCCGGCACAGCTGCTCCAGCACCTGGCTGCTTACGGTGCAGCTGACATTTCCCTTGTTGTCCACAGACCACTCATCCAGGGAGGGCAGCAGGCGGGAGACGCCCTCCGGCATGGTGTAGAGTACCAGGACCGTCTGAGTAGATGTGGTAGAGGGCTGGGCCTTGTTCTGTGCGTCGGGCTCTCCGCTCTGGCCCTCAAAACCGCTGACCGACGAGTCGGGGGTCGTCTGGCCGGAGGACTGAGAGCCCTGCGTGCCGCTTGATTCTACCTCCGGCTGGGGATCCGCAGTGCGGGGCTGGGGGACGGAAGCGGGATCGCTGCCCCCATCGTCGGGAGCCTGGGCGGGGTCCAAACCGTATTGGGTGGCAGAATCGCTCTGGGAGCCGTCAGCAGTACCGGACGACTGGGAGGATACTTCGCCCTGACCGGAGGTGACCATGCCGCCGCTCAAATTCCCATCCTGGGGCAGGGAGCGGTAAATGCCAATGCAAAGGAGGGCGCAGGCTGCCAATCCCGCCAAAGCCCGGACCTGAGGCCGACGCCACAGGGGGATCACCTTGGGCTTGCTCTGGGTCTGCTGCACCTGAGCCATCACACGCTGGGTAAAGTCTGCCGGAGCCTGGATCTCTCCCAGGTTCCGCAGAGCCTGGTCCAGCTGTTCCAGCTCCTCCTTATCCTTGCGGCAGGAGGGACAGGCGGCCAGATGTTCCTCCAGCTCCTGCTTCTCCTGAGGGGAGAGGGGTTCGTCTAACTGCTGGCTGAGCAGTTCCCAGGCACGTTCACACGAGATCACAGCCATCACCTCCGTTTCGTTCCTTCTTTTTGGGTAGACGTGTCGGAGGCAAAAAAGTTCCCTTCCGCAGTCAAAATTTTTTTCAAAGCCAGCCGGGCGCGGGCGATGCGGGATTTCACCGTGCCCAGGTCCAGGTCCAGCGCCGCTCCGATCTCCTGATAGGACAGGCCGGACAGCTCCCGCATGACCAAAATCTCCCGCTGGTGGTCGGGGAGAGCCTGCAGGCCAGCCTCCACCGCTTCCTTTGCCATGCGGCGCTCGGTCTGAAGGGCGGGATCGGCCTGGTGGTCGGCGGGCTCCCAGTCGCTCTCGCCGTCCTCTCCGGTGAGGGAGGCGACCTCCAGGTCCCGGCGGCGCTTGCGGCGGCGGAGATGGTCGATGCAGGCATTGCTGGTGAGACGGTACACCCAGGTGGAGAAGCTGCTCTCCCCCTTAAAGGTGGGCAGAGCCCGCCAGGTATTGAGAAAGGCCTCCTGGGCTGCGTCCTGGGCGTCCTCCGGGTCGCCCAGCATCCGCAACGCCAGGGAATAAACACGGTTTTGATTGTCCAGCACCAGCTGTTCAAAGGCTCCTTGATCGCCTGCTTTGGCCCGGGCGATCAACTCCGCTTCTGTCATCTTCTCCACCTCCTTCCCCCGCTTTCTTGAAAGAAAGCTTGGCAAAGAACTTTGTGCGAAACTGCGTTTCGCCTCTGGCCCGTCCTGTGTACTTCTCATGGTATAACATGTCCCCTCGCCTGCGGCCAGACTTTGTTATCATTTGCAGGGACAGATATCATCCGCCCCCGCCGACAGAACTGCCCCCCTGGCTATGCCAAGCCAGGCGGTGTGCGTACAGCGCACTATCCACCAAATTTTACACGGTCAGGGCCCAGTGGCCCGGCGGCAAGGAGGACCAACCATTCAGATTTTGCCCGCCGGATGCAAGTGCCCAGGCAACAAGAAAGCGTCCCCCGTAAACTGGGGGACCGGGGGAAAGGTGACTATGAGCGCCCGCTGTGCGTAGGCGCTCATCGGAGCCGTCCCCCGGCGGTGTTTTGGTTACTTTGCCGCCGCGGGCAAAGTAACATCGTTTCTCCTGGCGGCCAAAGGCCACCCGTATCCCAGCAGATTAAGTAAGATCCCTCAAAATCCCCTTGGTCACCTTATATACGTCCTCCAGGGTGGTGATCTTCACGATCTGCTCCTTATAATAGCCCGCGTGGGGCACGCCCTTGAGATACCAGGCATAGTGCCGCCGGGCCTCCAGACAGGCGATTTTTTCGCCCTTGTTGGCCGCCGACAGCTCAAACTGCCGCACTGCGGTGCGGCACCGTTCCTCCAGCGGGGGCATGGGTGGGATCTCCCGGCCCTCCAGGGCGGCCTTGCACTGGGCAAACAGCCAGGGATTTCCGAATACGCCCCGGCCGATCATCGCCATGTCCGCTCTGGTGTATTTTAAGATCCGGGGCGCGTCCTCACCCTTAAAGACATCGCCGTTGGCGATGACCGGGATCTTCACTGCCTTTTTGACCTCTCGAATCCAATCCCAGTTGGCGGTACCGGAATACATCTGGTTGCGGGTGCGGCCGTGGACAGCCACGGCGGCGGCGCCCGCCTGCTCCATGGCCTTGGCAAATTCCACGCAGTTGATGGAGCCCTTGTCCCAGCCCAGACGGAACTTTACCGTCACGGGGCAGCCTGCGCCGCGGATCACCGCCTCCAGCACCTTGACTGCCTTGTCCGGGTCCCGCATCAGGCCCGAGCCGTCTCCGGAGTTTGCCACCTTGGGCACCGGACAGCCCATATTGATGTCGATAAAGTCAGCCCCGGATACCTCGTGGGCAATGGCCGCGCCCTCCTGCATGCACACCGGGTCGCTGCCGAAGATCTGAGCGGCGGCGGGGTGCTCTCCCTCTCCCAACTGGAGCAAGGGAACCGTCTTTTTATCCTGATAGCACAGGGCCTTGGCGCTGACCATCTCGGTGCAGGTCAGGCCTGCGCCCTGCTCCCGGCAGATGGTGCGGAAGGCCACGTCGGTGACTCCGGCCATGGGGGCCAGAGCCAGGGGTGTTTCAATGTTGATTCCAGCGATGGATACCATGTGTCCTCCTATGGTCAAGGGCCGGAAAACCTTCCCGGCCCGAACTGTTCACGCCATTGTATCACACCCTGTATTGGTTGACAAGGGCGGCGGAAATCATTAAAATTGGGAAAAACCCTGTATATATAAGGAGAGAGAAACCATGGAGCTTGCCCTGCGTGCCGCCGCTCTGGGCGGCGTGAGCATTTACCGTCCCATCCTCAAAACCCCTCTGATGACCGCGCTGAGCCAGCTTTTGCAGGCCTGCCGGGGCGGAGCGGGACAGGAGGCTCTGGACCGATACACCGAAGTGTTCTATCAGCTGCGTCAGGAGGGATTTTCCGGCCTGGGTGACTGGCTGTGGGATCAGCTGCGCTACACCGACAACCCCTACGGGACTCTGGTAGACTTGGGCGGAGAAGACCCGGTGCTGGAGAGGGCTGCCCGCCGGGATGTGCAGGCCCTGATGGACCTGGCCAGCACCCCCTGTACGGCCTATCTGGAGGCCATGACTGCCGCCCTGCCCCAGGAGTATGCCTCTGTGGTAGAGGAACTGCCCCAGTGGGAGGCCAAGGTCCCCTTTGATTTTGAGTCCCTTACCGCCTTCTACCGGGAGAATGGCTGCGGCCTGTACGCCCGGTATCGGGCCTTCCTGTGGGAGGAGGGACATCTGGTTCCGGTGCCCGATCCTGACTGTCCCCACCCCATCGAGCTGTTGGGCTATGAGCAGCAGCGGCAGCAGGTGCTGGACAACACCCGTCTGCTCCTCTCCGGCCGTCCGGCCAACAATGTGCTGCTCTTCGGCGACGGTGGAACCGGCAAGTCGGCTACCGTAAAGTCCATGCTCTACCGGGAGGGGATGGAGGACCTGCGCCTCATTGAGATCCAGAAGGAGAACCTGGTGGGCATGTCCCAGCTGATGCGCTCTCTGGGAGGCCGCCGGCACAAGTTCATCCTGTTTATTGACGACCTGGCCTTTGACCAGGACGATAAGACCTACTCCTCCATGAAGACCATCCTGGAGGGCGGCCTGGAGAAGCGCCCGGCCAACGTGGCCATCTACGCTACCTCCAACCGCCGTCATCTGGTGCGCCAGAACTTCTCCGACCGGGGCACCGACGAGGTGGATGCCTTCGAGACCATTGCGGAGAAGACCGCCCTGGCCGAGCGCTTTGGCCTGCGCATCCCCTACCTCACCATGAACAAAAAGGAGTATCTCAGTCTGGTGGATCATCTGGCCGGACTGGAGGGGCTGGAGATGGACCGGGAGGTGCTTCATGCCAAGGCCATGGAATGGGAGATCCGCCACGCCGGACGCACACCCCGGGTGGCCCGGCAGTTTATTGCATCCCTGCGTACACCCTGAGGGGGACCTCTTGTCCCCGGTCAGCATATGTGGTATGATATGGAATAAGAATGTATCCGCTTGCACAAGCATTCTGCCTTGGGAGGTGGGTTTATGATCACCGCGTACCATAAGGAATACAGCGACTGCCTGGGCCGGGATATGGAATTCAAGGTCTACGGTTCCGGCGGTAAGCCTGTGCTGGTCATCCCCGGCGAGAAGGGTCGTTTCTTCCAGTGGGAGGAGACCGGGATGGTGGAGGCGCTGAAGTCGGAGCTGGAGCGGCACCGCCTGCAGCTGTTTGTGGCCGACACCATCGACGCGGAGACGGTGTGCAACCAGTGGGGCGACCCCTACCACCGGGTGCGCATGCACGAGGGTTGGTACCACTATGTGGTGGATGAACTGGTCCCCCGCATCGGGGAGCTGAACGCCACCGGGCAGGATCTGCTGGTGGTGGGCTGTTCCATGGGCGCCTACCACGCGGCCAACTTCTTCCTGCGCCGCCCCGACCTGTTTGACGGGCTGATCGCCCTGTCAGGCGTGTACGACACCTATGGGATGTACCAGGGCTACATGGATGAGGTGGCCTATGCCAACGACCCCTGTGTCAGCCTGTCCGGCATGGCTCTGGACCACCCCTATATTGATATGTTCAACCGTCGGCGTATGGTGTTCTGCTGCGGACAGGGAGCGGGGGAGGAAGCCTCCCTGGCAGCTACCCGCCGTCTGGAGCAGGTATTCCTGCGCAAAGGTATTCGGGCCAGAATGGACTACTGGGGCTTTGATGTGGACCACAGCTGGTTCTGGTGGAACAAGCAGATGCCCTACTTTTTGCCCTATGCCCTGGGAGAAGAGCCTTGGCCGCCCAGAGCCAGAGAGGACCGGGAGGAGCCGGAGCACGCCTATTATCCCTACTATCCTTACTCCCCCTTCCCGCCCAGGGAGCGGCTGCTCTACTTTGAAGAGGACTTTGATTAACGAAAAGCCTTCGTTTCCCGTTGGGAAACGAAGGCTTTTTTACGCTTCATGAGGTCGGGCCTGTCTGAGTCTGCGTTGGCAGAACAGGTGGGATATGGTATGATAGCATCAAACACTTTCTTCTTTGGGGAGGCGGGCCATATGGATGAACTGGTGTATCTGTTTGAGCTGGACTCCGTGCGCAACTCACCCCAGGAGATCCTTCGAGCGCAGTGGGCTATGTTTCGGGAGGTGGCGCTGAAAGGAAACCGGGTGGTGCTCTCCTTCAATCAGCTCACGGACTCAGAGGGCTTTTTGTGCGGCGTGCGGGCCCCCAAACTTTATCCCCATCTGGCGGCTTTGTTTGAGATGGGTGTGCTGAAGTACTCTCGTTTTGCTCCGGGGAGTTATGGAAAGCCGGTGGATGACGCTGCCCTGCGCAGAGAACTGTCCTCCTGCCGCAGCGAACATGCCCCATTGTTTCAAGCCGGTGTACTGAAAGCCTATGATCCGCTGCCCAGTCGTGCCCCGCAGCGCATTTTGCGCACGGCCTCCCACTACATTCAAAACGGGGTAGACCAATGCCTCAGTGATACCAAGGGACGGTTCCTTTTTTCCGCGATCCCGTTCCGCTCAGATAACAAAAGGATGCTTTCTGCCATTCATTATGCGCTGGAGTACAGTGATCCATCGATTCTGGATGAGGTACACCATGCAGCTGCCAACCACAATACCGATGGAGTGGGGGAGAAGGGTGAAGCCTTGAAGCGGGAGAGGCTGGATTTTGCCAAAACCTATGTGGAACTCATCCTTCGCCTGAGCCGGGAGCCGCTGGCAGCCAATCCGCCGCAGCTGGAACCCCATCCGCCTATGACGGAATTCTTGTCTCGTGTGCTGGCACGGTGTGAAGCGGCACAGCCGCCCCAGGCTTTTTCTCTCTGGCCTCAGCTGTGCCGAGGTGCACAAGTAGTTGGGCAGCTTTGGCCCATAGTACAGGAGCGGGGAGCACTGAACCAGCGCAGCGATTGGTACGCTGTTCTTCGTATAGCCCAGGCCAAAGGGTGGGATGTTTCCTCGCTGTGCATGGCCGAGGCCATTGTGGATCTGTGCTATAATTATACCATTGCTGAGAGTATTCAAGGACTGACTCGAAGCTTTCGGGACGAAGAGCTGTTTTGGCAGGATTTCCTTCAGCGTCTGCCGCCCTACTGGAAGGATGGCCAGCAGGGCATCCATAAGTTTCTTAAACCGGACAGTACCGCTCCGGCGCCTGCACCGCCCGCAGGCCGCCTGCCGCGTTGGGATACAGCGTCCCGGTTGGTCCGGCATGCCCCAGGTTGGCATCAGAAGGAAGCGGACGCTCCCGCAAAAGGCAGAAAAAGAGGCTGGGGGCGATATATCGCCCTCAGCCTGTGTCGCCAGATCATCATTGCGCTGTTTTATGGCCTGCTGTTCCTTTTGGTCTCTCGGCTTTTGGAATTGCCCGAGGATATGTTTCTGGATCTGGGGGCGCAGGGCCATGTGAATCCCCACGCCCTGACCGCACTTAGTATCGTGATTTTTGGTGTGGTGGGTTCCTTTATCTCCTGGAAGTTCAATTTGCTGGACATTCTGGAGATTTTTCGCCAGTTTGGTCTGTCCCTGTGGGACGGAGCAGTCTTGCTGCGAGCATGGCTGCGCAAGCCTGATTAAGAATGTTTCTTTCGGCACAGATACTGTAAATAGGCACCCAGAGTAATTCCGTCAGTAATGGTGCCGTCGGCCACCTGCTGAGCCATCTCCTCCGGTGTGACCCAGCGCAAACCGTGGATGCCCTCTCCGTTGTCGGCGGGGATGTCTACTTCCCCTACCTGGGCACAAAATACCTGTACCTTGCCTGCACTGATGCCGGTATCGGTCTGAATTTCCCCCAAAAACTCCAATTCCTCTGGGGCAATGCGGACACCCAGCTCTTCCCAAAGCTCCTTGGCTCCGTTTTCCGCCGGAGTCAGATCCTCCCCAAAGCCTCGGGGAAATTCTCCGCCGCTCTCCATACGGGGGGGATGACGGAAAATGGACAGAAGACCAAAACGGCCATTCCGGCAGGGAATCACGACCACACCATTACTCTTGTGGGGATAGACCACCCGGGCGTAGGTATATAGCTCCCCATTTTCCCGTATGCACAGATCAGCCAGGACAAAATAGTAGGGAGAGTTGTCGTAGACGACCCCTACCGGTTTGCCAGTAGAGGCAGAATAGTTTCGCAGTGTCTCCTCGTCCATGCAAAGAGGAATCTGGTCAGAGGGGGCGAAGAGCTCAGGCCGTCGGGCGGCCAGCTGAAAATACTGGGTGATCGAGTCCATACCGGTCTCCTTTCGCCAAAATATAAGGAAGAAATAAATCTAGATTTTCTATGCCAACATCATAATATATGCAGAAAAAAGCTGCAAGCCTTGTTTCATTTGGCTTGCAGCTTTTTGTGTTTCTCTCTCACACGAGCACCAGTGTAACAAAGCAATGTAAATCTGTCCTGCACAGCGTTGTAAAATGTAAATGAAGTTTCATTGCTGCTCCGCATGAACATAAAAGCGGGAGCGCCCCCGTAGGAGCGCCCCCTTTAGAAAGGAAGAGGAACTATTTAATTCCAGAAATCCACCTTTTCCTTCAGGCCGATGGAAGAGGCCTTGAACTCCGGATTCTTGCCGGACTTCTTTTGCTGAATGTAGTCGTCGAGGCAGCGCAGGGCGGGCTTGAGGAGCAGGACGATTACAGGCACATTGATGAGAGCCATCAGCCCCATGAGCACGTCGGCAGTATCCCAAACCACGGTGAGCTGCATGGTGGCGCCCAGGCACACCACCACGGTGGCGATGGCCCGCTGGACGTACACGGCGGTGCGGGAGGGAGCCTGGTTGAAGAGGTAGGACAGGCCGGTCTCTGCATAGTAGAAGTTGCCCAGCAGGGTGGTGAAGGCGAAGAGGAACAGGGCCACGGTGATGAAAATTACGCCGAACTGACCCAGAGTTCCGGCCATGGCCTGCTGCACGAAGGGCATGCCGGCGGCCTCCGCGGTGGGATCCACGCCGGAGCACAGCAGCAGCATAGCGGTAGCGGTGCAGACCACGATGGTGTCGATGAACACGGACAGAACCTGGACCAGGCCCTGCTTGGCGGGGTGGGACACGCCGGCGGAACCGGCGGCGCAGGCGGCGGCGCCGATGCCGGCCTCGTTTGAGAACAGGCCACGCTTGATGCCCTGCATCAGAGCGGAACCCACAAAGCCGCCGAAGATGGCCTGGAAGTTAAAGGCGTTGTGGAAGATGCTGGCAAACACGGCGGGGATGAGGGAGATGTGGGTAAAGACCACAAAGAGGGTGACGGCCAGGTACAGCACGCCCATCACAGGCACCAGCACGGCGGTGATGTTGGCGATCTGCTTGCCGCCGCCGCTGATGCACACCAGGAACACCACGGCCAGCACGATGCCCACGATCCAGGGGGTGAGGGTGGGATCATAGAAGCTGTAAGCCTTCAGGGAGTCGGCAATGTTGAAGGAGGCCACCAGGTTAAAGCCCACCATGTAGGTGAGGATCATCACCACGGCGAAGAGAACGCCCAGCCAGCGCTGCTTGAGAGCCTGCTCGATGTAGTAGGCGGGGCCGCCGTAGCAGCTGCCGTCCTTGGCACGCTTCTTATAAATCTGAGCCAAAGTACCTTCCACAAAGGCGGTGGCGCTGCCCAGCAGGGCGGTGACCCACATCCAGAACACCGCGCCGGTGCCGCCCAGGCAGATGGCGGTGGAGATGCCGGCGATGTTGCCGGTACCCACGCGGGAGGCGGTGGAGACCATCAGGGTCTTGAAGGCGGAGATGCTGTTCTGGTCCTCGCTGGGCTGCATGACGATGCGGATAGATTCGGGCAGGAACCGGAACTGGACGAACTTGGTGCGTACGGTAAAGTAGATGCCGCCAGCCACCAGCAGGACAATGAGAATGTAGGTATAGAGATAGTTGCTGATGCTGCCGATGAAACCGCTGTATGCGGCTGCGATGGTCTCTAACATGTCGAGGTACCTCCTGTTTGTTTAGTCTGTTTGGCTGTCCGTGTCAAAGATGTGCAGATGCAGCTGCTGGGACAGATGGCGCAGCACACGCTCTCCGGCCACGCTGTTGCCCTTGCCGTCCAGGGCAGGACCGAAGATGCCGATGCCCATTCGCCGGTCCACCACCGACAGGATGCCGCCGCCAACGCCGCTCTTGGAGGGGATGCCCACCTGGACGGCAAAGGTGCCCGAGCCGTCGTACATTCCGCAGGTGAGCATGATGGTCTTGACAACCCGGACGGTGTCGGGGGAGAGCAGGCGCTCTCCGGTAGCAGGGCAGATGCCGCCGCCGGCCAGCAGCAGGCCAAGTCCTGCCAGACTCTCCGCCGTCACGCTCAGAGAGCACATGCGTACGTAAAAGTCCAGTGTGCGTTCCACATCGCTGCGGATGACACCCTTGTTCTCCAGCAGGTAGGCGATGGCACGGTTGCGGGAGATATTGGACATCTCCGAGTGGTAGACCTTTTCGTCCAGAACGATCTCCGGGTCCATACACAGCTTTCGGGTAAAGGCCAGCATTTTGTCAAAGGAGATCTTGGGCTCCAGGTAGCTGTCCACAGCGATGGCTCCGGCGTTGATCATGGGATTGCTGGGGGAGCTGCCCGCCGCCTCCAGCTTGCCCATGGCGTTGAAGGCGTCCCCGGAGGGCTCCATGCCCACTTGAGCAAATACGGTCTCAAAGCCGCACAGCTCCAGGGCGGCGGCCAGGCTGATGACCTTGGAGATACTCTGGATGCTGAAGCGTACCTTGGTGTCGCCGGCGGAGAACCGCCCGCCGTCCGCGGTAAAGACGCAGGCACCCAGCTGGTGCTTGTCCACCTTGCTCAGCTCCGGAATGTACGATGCAGTCTGTCCCAGTTCCGCCGCAGGCCTGGCCGCGGCCACTGCCTGGGCAAGTACGGTCTGGATCATGGTGTTTTCCTCCTTGATGTTGACGCGTTGGCTTTCTGGGCTCAAGCATAGCAGGGACAGGCGCGTTTGTATAATACGAAACTGTTTTGGCGGATATAAATAAAACGGATAGCGGAGACCGCTATCCGTTTGGTTAATTTAGTCTGGCTTTTACATTTTCAATAAATTCCTGGGTGATGTCCGACAGCGGTTCCCCCTCCATTTTCACATAGCCGAACTCGAACATGAAGTCGCAGCCGCTGATGGGGACCGACATGGCCTTGTAGCCGGCATCCTGCATCTCGAAGTCGTGGATGCCGATGCTGTAAAAGTCGCTCACAGAAATCAGGCGCATGAGAGACTGCCGGTTGGAGAGGTAGATCACCTTGGAATTGTTGCTCTCCATGCCCTGGAGCTGCGTTTCAAACAGGTTGTGGGCCAGGTCGTCATACTGGCCAAGGTATCGGATCATGCCGTAGGGAGCCAGGGCCTGCAGGGTAATGGGCTTGTGCTGGCGCACCAGGGGGTGGTTTTTGGAGATGACGATGTGGGGCTCAACATAGGCCAGACTGCGGTAGACCATCCGCTGGGAGGAGAGCAGCTTTTCCATCTCCCGGCGGCGCTTGCTGTCAAAGTGAAATACCCCCACTGTGGCCCGGCCGGAGAGTACGTCGTCGATGACCTCCTCGGCGTTGCCCTCGTAGAGCCGGTGGGAGAAGGAGGGCTGGTCCTGGTGGTTGAGGACCACTTCGATAAAGCTCTCCATTACATGAGAAAACTTGGTCATAGACACGGAAAGATGGTTAAATTCCGCGGTTTTTATGCTGGGTCGCCGCAGACAGTTCATCTCCTCCAGCACCCGGGCGGCATGCTTTAAAAATTCCTCCCCCTCGGGCGTGAGGGTGACCCCCTGGTTGCTGCGGTTGAGCAGAAGATAGCCCATCTCGTTTTCCAGGTCATGGATGATCTTGCCCAGATGGGGCTGGGAAATAAACAGCGCCTGGGCCGCTTTGTTGATGGAGCCCAGCTGGGCCACCTTAATAAAGCACTCCAGATGCTTTAAATTGATATTGTACGGCATCTCGGTCTGACCCCCTTTAAAAAAGGATGACTTATGTTTTATCAGCGAAATTATATCACTTTCCAACAAAGAACTCCAGGTGCTCGCTATTGCTATTTGTGATAAGCGTCATTTCTGTGGGTTATTTCCCCCGGGAAAAGAATTGCGTTCTGCATCCAAAAACTGCATGGCGATATAGAGCATCGCGGCGTCTCTGGGGCGGCGCAGGTCGTAGCCGGTATACTGGGCCAGCTTGCCCATGCGGTAGCGGAAGGTGTTTTTGTGTACGTGGATGCTCTGGGCGGCCCGCTCCACATTGCCCTCACAGCGGAAATAGAGGACCAGACACTCCAGCAGCTCCTCCCGCTCGTCCTCCGGGACCGTTTCAAAAATGGCCCGGCACACATCCGCTTTCACCTTGGGCTCCAGATTCTGCAGCACAAAATCCAGGGAGATGCCGCTGTACTCCAGAATCGCATGATTTTTTGCCGCTGCCCGGGCGGCGATCTTGGCCTCGTTATAGCAGCGGCGGATATCCTCCGCGCCCCGAGACAGGGAGCTCAGCCCGCCGCTGAGGGTGACCTCATAAAAGCTCTCCGCTGCCTGCTGAAACTGTTTGAGTACCTCCAGGGCCTTCTGCTCGGGACCAAACACCAGCAGCAGACGGCGGTTGACCACGGCGCACAGGGTTTGCTCCCCCTGGACATAACGCTGGGCCATCTGCAGAAGCCGCCCGCCGTGAAGCTCCGGAGGCTGGGCGGTGCCGTGGGGCTCATACTCCAGAATGGCGATGCGCTTGGGCTCCCGGATGTCGATGTCCAGCAGCGCGCCCCGCTCGGCAAAGGCGGACCAGTCCAGGTCCTGGGCGAAGAGCCACTCCTCCAAAAACAGGCTCCGGGCCTGCTCCACCAGCAGGCTCTGCTCCTGCTGGCGCATGGTGGTCAGCAGGATCTCGGTCATTTTCTTCACAATGGCACCGAAATCCCGCACCGCATCGGGAGGACCGGTGATGCCGATGACCCCCTCGCAGTTTCCGTCTACATAGATGGGCAGGTTTACCCCCTGCTGAGCGCCCGGTCCCTCCTCTCCGGCGGCCACCTCCAGCACCGGAAGCTGCTGCTCCAGGATCTCCTTGGCGATGGTGTGCAGCTGACCGATCCGCTTGGGGTCAGTGCTGGCCAGAATGGTGCCCGTGCGGTCCATGATGTTCACATCCCGGCCGATGGTCTCCTTGATTTCCTCTACGATCCGCATTCCGTTTTCTTTGGTCAGGAACATGGCATTCGCCCCCGTGATTTGTATTTTATATAAAAATTTTAGCTTACTTTTGGCCCAAATACAAGTGCAGATTTGCTATATTGAGGACAACCAAACCGTATCAATACGAAGGAGGAATTCTTATGAAAATCGTAGTTCTGGATGGCTATACCGAGAACCCCGGCGATCTGAGCTGGGACGAGCTGGCCAAGCTGGGCGATGTGACCGTCTATGACCGTACCTCCTATGTGGAGGACCCCATCATTGCCGAGCGCATCGGCGAAGCCGAGGTGGTCATCACCAACAAGACCCCCATCTCCAAAGAAACCATTGACAAGTGCCCCAACATGAAGCTCATCGCTTTCCTGGCTACCGGCTACAACGTGGCCGACTACAACTACGCCAAGGAGAAGGGCGTGCTGGTGTGCAACGTGCCCACTTACGGCACCGCCTGCGTGGGTCAGTACGCCATCGCTCTGCTGCTGGAGGTGTGCCACCACATCGGCCACCACGATAAGACCGTCCACGAGGGCAAGTGGGCCAATCACATCGACTGGTGCTACTGGGATTACCCCCTCATCGAGCTGGACGGTAAGACTGCCGGTATCATCGGCTTTGGCCGCATCGGCCAGACCACCGGCCGCATTGCCAAGGCTCTGGGCATGAAGGTGCTGGCCTATGACCTGTACCCCAACGACTCTGGCAAGGCCATTGCCGAGTACGTGGATCTGGACACTCTGCTGGCCCAGTCCGACGTGGTCTTCCTGCACTGCAACCTCACTGCCGACAACGAGAAGATGATCAACAAGGCCAACATCGCCAAGATGAAGGACGGCGCCATTCTCATCAACAACTCCCGCGGTCAGCTCATTGACGAGCAGGACGTCACCGACGCTCTGAAGTCCGGCAAGCTGGGCGCCGCCGGCCTGGACGTGGTATACACCGAGCCCATCAAGGCGGACAATCCCCTACTCACCGCCCCCAACTGCATCATCACGCCCCACATGTCCTGGGGTGCCAAGGAAGCCCGCCAGCGTATCATGGATATCACCGTGGACAACGTGAAGGCCTACATCAATGGCAGCCCCATCAACGTGGTGAATAAATAAGCCAGTTTGTTTTCTCTTCCTACGGTACGCCCCCTGAGCCATTCGGCTCAGGGGGCGTACTGCGTTTGTCTAGGTTTGCATCTGGATATGACAGCAGCCCCATTGCAGTGCCGTTCTGCAATGGGGCTGCCGTCATGTTTTACTGGAAAGACCAAAGTGTCACTGGAAGTTGCGGATCTGGATGCCCTCAGCTTCAAACTCCTTGCGGATGCGCTCCACAAAGGCCAGAGCCTTGGCACCGTCGCCATGGACGCACAGGGTGTCGCCCTGGATAGCGACTTCCTTGCCGGTGATGGCGGTTACCTTGTGCTCCTTGATCATCTTGATGCAGCGCTCCACCGCCAGGTCCTCATCGGTGATCATGGAGCCGGGCTGCTTGCGGGGGACCAGGGACAGGTCCTCCATGTAGGCGCGGTCAGCGAAGATCTCAGCCGCGGTCTTCAGGCCGATCTTCTGAGCCTCCTGGCCCAGAACAGCGCCGGCGCAGTAGAAGATGCGGATGGAGGGGTCGATCTCATATACCGCCTCACAGATGGCGCGGGAGACCTCCCGGTCATACTGGCACAGGTTGCCCAGCGCGCCGTGGGGAGCCACATGCTGCAGCTTCAGGCCATAGCTCTGGGTGAAGGCCATCAGAGCGCCGATCTGATACTTCATGTAGTTTTTGACCTCGTCGGTGGACAGGACCATCTTCCGGCGGCCAAAGCCCATCAGATCGGGATAGCCGGGGTGAGCGCCCACGGCCACGCCCCGCTCCTTGGCCATGCGGACCACCTTATCCATGACCATGGGGTCGCCGGCGTGGTAGCCGCAGGCTACGTTGGTGGAGGTGATGTGCTGGATGATGCCCTCGTCGTTTCCGATGCGGTAAGCGCCGAAGCTTTCGCCCATGTCGCTGTTCAAATCGATGGTATACATGAAACGCACCTCTTTCTGTTACTGGGAGACCACCTGGATGGAGGTCTCATAGACTTTTCCGTTGACGGTAATGCGGTAACGGCGCACAGGACCAGGCAGGGTAGTCGCGGGGGAAACGGGAGACTGGTGAGCCTGGACCGAAGGCTGGGCCTGGGGCGCCGGAGCATTCAGATTTTGATCCAAGGTGTTGAGCCGCTGCTGCATCTCCCGCCACAGCTGGTGGGCCTGGGGGACGGTGACCGACTGGAAGCGGATGACGTCGCCGGGGCGGCACTGGCCGATGACGGGCAGGTCGGCGGTGATGACGGTGGCGATCTTGGTGTAGCCGCCCACCGTCTGGCGCTCAGCCAGCATGATAATAGGCAGGCCCGAGGTGGGCACCTGGATGGCGCCGGTGACCATGCCGTCGGAGATGATGTTGCCGTCCACCTTATGCTCGATGACCGGGCCGTCCAGACGGCAGCCCATGCGGTCAAAGTCGTTGGTCACATGGTAGGGCTGGCCCAGGAAGGTTTCGATGCCTTTGGGGGTGAAGGCGTCGTCCTGGGGACCGAGAATGACCCGCAGGACCCGCTCGTTTCCGGCGGGCATGGGGTGGTCGGTGCGGCGGGATTCCATGCGGGGCAGGGTTGTCTTGGGAGCCAGGAAGGAGATCTCATCCCCCTTGGCCAGCTTGCGGCCCTCCAGGCCGCCTACCTTATTCTGCACACCGGTGGCCCGGCTGCCCATCACCTCGGGGACGTCCAGTCCGCCGGCAAAGGCCACGTAGGTCCGGCAGCCGGTGCGGGCGGCCCGCAGCTTCAGCACCGAACCCGCCTTTACCAGAACCGCCTGGTTCATGGGCAGGGGCTTCTCGTCTAGCAGGGGCATCATATCCCCGCCGGTAACGGCGATGATGTTGTCCTGAGTAAAACGCAGGGTGGGACCCAGCATGGTAGCCTCCAGAGCGCTGAGATCTCTGGAATTGCCCACCAGAATATTGGCGATCTGGAAGAACTCCAGATCCATAGGGCCGGAGGGGGAGACGCCGAACTGCTCATAGCCGTACCGGCCTTTATCCTGAATGGTGGTCAGGACTCCGGGATTTTCTACTACGATGCCCATGTTCAGCCCTCCTTTTCATAGGTCTTGGGCTGGTAGCAGCCAAGCTCTACCTGCCGCTTGATATCCATGAATTCCGCCTTATCCACCGGGACATGGCGGATCCACTGGCCCGCCTTGAGCAGGAAGGGGTTCTTCTTGCGGTAGTCACAGGCCAGAATGGGAGTGGTGCCGATGATGTTCCAGCCGCAGGGCTGGTCGAAGGGGATGATGTCGCTCAGGCCCAGCTGCACCACGATGCTGCCGCCGGGAATGCGTACCCGGGGGGTCTCACGCCGCTTGAAGGAGAAGGGGTTCTCGAAGCGGGCGGTGTAGGGGTGGCCGGGCGCAAAGCCCAGCATATACACATAATAATCGCTCTGACTGTGGATGCGGATGATCTCTTCCTCGGTCTTGCCCTCGATGCGGGCGATCTCCTCCAGATCCAGGGCATATTCGCCTTCGTAGAGGACAGGGATCTCGGTGACAATGGACTTGGGGAGGCTGGACAGATCCAGGTGCTTGACGCCCTGGTCAATGGCCTGCTTCAACTGGTCCAGATCTGCGGTGAGAGGGTCATAATGGATGACCAGGGAACGGTAGGTGGGGATGAGTTCTCCGATCCCGGGGAGCCGCCGCTCCTCCAGAGCACGCTTCAGGGCCACCACCTTCCGGTTGACCTCCATGCTGATCTCATTTTCAAATTCCACCAACAGGGCCTGATCGCCCACGTCATGTAAGGTATACATAAAGGTTCCTCCACTTGTCCGGCCGGTCCATGGTTATGGACCGGCCGGATGGATTTATAGGTGCAGAATGACAGGGCGGCAAAGGATCAGCTGTTGTAGATCTCCTTGTCGAACTCCTTCTCGCTGGTGGAGACGATCACGGTGGTAGCCGCGTCGCCCACTACGTTCAGGGTGGTCAGGACCATCTCGCAGGGCTTGTTCATGGCAAGCACCAGAGAGTAGATGAGGGTACAAAGCTCGGTGTTGAAGCCGGCGCCGGTGAGAACCGCGTACAGCATAACAGAACCGGCGGCGGGGATCGCGGGGGTGCCCATAGAGGCGGCGATGGCCAGCAGGGTCATGGTCAGGTAGTTCATGGGGGTGACTTCCAGACCGGCGCAGGTAGCGATGAAGGCGGCGCCGATGATGTGCATGATGGCGGTGCCGTTCATGTTGATGGTCATGCCCACGGGCAGTACGAAGTCGGTGATCTCCTCAGAGCAGCCCAGCTCCTTTACACAGGTCTCGCGGTTGAGGGGCAGGGCGGGGGCAGAGGCGGCAGCGCCGAAGGCGATGATGGCCACCTTGACCATCTTCTTCATAAAGATGAAGGGGTTGCAGCGGGTGGCGGCACCAATGGCGATGGGATAGGCCACCAGCAGATAGATGATCAGGGTGATGATGGTGACGAGGATGTAAGAGAAGATGTTGCTGACTTGGTCGATACCGTAGATGGCGAAGGTGCGAGTGATCATGCAGAACACAGAGAAGGGGCTGCACACGATGATCAGGAAGTCCAGGAACTTCTGCACGATCTGGCTGCACTCGTCGCAGAAGGTCTTGAAGACCGTGATCTTGTCGCCCATGGCGGCGATGCTCACGCCGATGATGACGGAGCAGGTGATGACCGCCAGCATCTTGTTGTTGTTGCCCAGGGCGGAGATCATATTATCGGGCACCGCGTTGACGATGGTGACCAGGATGTTGCTGGTCTCGGCCTCGGTGACGTCGGCGGCCAGATTTTCCACCACGAACTCACGGTACAGGCCCATATTGATGACCAGCTCAGAGATCACAGCGGCGAAGAAGCAGGCCACCAGGTAGAACAGAACGAAGGTGATAATGGTCTTGCCGGCGATGCGGCCCAGCTTTCTCATGTCGTTCATGCCGCACACGGACATGATGATGGAGAAAAAGACCATGGGCACGATGGCCAGCTTCAGTGCGTTGGTAAATACGGTTTGAACAATGTAGAACAGGCCGATGGCGTTGCGCCCCTCGCTGACCGTGATGTCCTGGAAAAAGATCTTATTCAGGATATCCCACATGGCCGGGGACATGGAGGGTTTTAATAAGGAGATGACAATACCCACTATAACACCCAGAATGAGGGCTGTCACCATGCGCTTGACAAAGCTTTTCCGTTTCTTCTCAACCATGATTTCAACTCCCGTATACAACAATTATCAATTATCTCGTATCCCGCTCTTTATGGGATGCGCAAGAGTTGGTTTGGCAGCTATGTTTTGGGTCACCGGTGTCGACAGGAGAAATCCTATCTTAATTGCCCAAAAAACAACGGCCTCACCGTCTGAATTAAGGATAACATCTCCAAAGTTTTTCGACAAATAAATATTCCAAACGTCTTTTATTTATTTTCTTAATATTTAAACGGCGATATCCAGCGCAAAAGCCCGCAGAGTGTGCTCTGACGGGCTTTTATTGTATTTCTAAATAATTCTTATCACAAATATTCATTTTACAAATATAATTTCTGTGCGCTATAATGAGCCCACAAGCAAGAGAACAAGAAAAACTGATGGATCATACAAAAATCAACCTGGATATACAGGAAAGGAGAATCGGTATGTTTGAAACTGCTAAGCGTATGGAGATGCTCCCGTTTTCCGGCATCCGTGTCATGATGGAGAAGGCCACCCAGATGCAGAAGAAGGGTGAGGACGTCATTCATATGGAGATCGGCCGCCCCGACTTCGATACCCCCCAGGTCATTAAGGATGCCGCCTATGACAGCATCCGCCGGGGCAACGTGTTCTATACCTCTAACTATGGTACCCCTGAGCTGCGCAAGGCCATCGCCGAAAAGCTCAAGCGGGACAACAACGTGGACTACACCGCCGACGAGATCCTGGTGACCATCGGCGTGGGCGAGGGCACCTACGCCGCGGTAGCCGCCTTCCTTAACCCCGGCGACCAGGTTCTGGTTCCCGATCCCGTGTGGCTCAACTACATCCACGTGCCCAACTTCTTCGGCGCTGTTCCTGTCAGCTACAAGCTGCGGGAAGAGAACGACTTCCAGATCGACCTCAAGAAGCTGGAGAGCCTCATCACCGATAAGACCCGCATGCTGGTCATCAACACCCCCGGCAACCCCACCGGTGTGGTGCAGTCCTATGAGACCCTGAAGGGCCTGGCCGACATCGCCATCCGCCACGACCTGATCGTGGTCTCCGATGAGATCTATGAGAAGCTGGTCTACGGCGGCGAGAAGCACATCAGCATCGCCTCTCTGCCCGGCATGAAGGAGCGCACCATCACCCTCAACGGCTTCTCCAAGTGCTACTCCATGACCGGCTGGCGTCTGGGCTATGCCGCCGCTCCCGTGGACTTCATCAAGGCTATGGTCCGCGTCCACCAGTACATCAACACCTGCGCCGCTTCCTTTGTCCAGGAGGCCGGTATCACCGCTCTGGAAAAGGCTGAGCCCGACGTGCAGGAGATGGTGAAGGAGTATGCCCGCCGCAGAGACTACATGGTCTCCGCCATCAACAGCATGGACGGCGTGAGCTGCAAGACCCCCGGCGGCGCCTTCTATGTCTTTATGAACATCAAGTCCTTCGGCATGTCCTCCGCCGACATGGCCAACTACCTGCTGGAGGAGGCCAAGATCGCCACCGTGCCCGGCTCCGCCTTCGGTTCTCAGGGCGAGGGCTACGTCCGCTTCTCCTACGCCTGCAGCTATGAGCGCATCGTGGAGGGCATGGAGCGCATGCGCAAGGCTCTGGCCAAGCTGCCCAAGAAGGCTTAAAAACGCTGCCAGGTCTGGCCGATGTGCAGATCGAATTTCAGATTCTGCAGATATTGAGCCAGGTTTCGTTCAAAATAGTCCAGCGCTTTTTCCGTGGTGATCAGAGGATTGCGGTGCTTGATCTTGTAGCAGCAGCGGTTGGGGGGAGGATTCTCCAGCCGGCTGACATACAGGGCGTGGCTGCCGTAGAGCTCATGGATCACCGATTCCGGGGCGATCATCCAGTACTGTTCTCTGGGGTTCCACATTTTGGAGATCACCGTAATGGTGTCGGCGGACAGACAGGGGCGGGAATAACTGGTCAGCCACTGGTCGTGCCAGATCTGATAGGGATCGTCCCACTTTAAAAACAACTCTTTGGCGGGGTCAAGCTCCTCGGTGTGGACCAGGGGCTTCTCCACCGCCGGGTTGGAGGACTGGACCAGGTACATCTGCTCCTCAAAGACACACTCACAGAGAATGTTTTTGTAGTAGAGCTGATAGTACACAAAGGCCAGGTCGATGTCGTGGGCGTCCAGGATGCTGTACAGCTCCGAGGACTGATGGGTGCGGATGTTGAGATCCAGCACCGTCCCACTGTGGATGAGCTGCCGGTAAAAGGGCGCCAGTAGGGCCACGTTCACACTGTCGGTGCAGCCGATGGTGAGCAGTGTCCGCTCCCGCCGCCCCTGAAGCAGGCGGGTCTCCTTCCACAGAGACATCATCCGCTCCGCAATGGGAATAAAGTCGGCCCCCTCTGGGGTGAGCTCGATCTGTTTAAATCCCTTGCTGCGGAGAATCAGCGAGCAGTTCAGTTCCTTTTCCAGCAGCTTAAGCCGGTGGCTTACCGTAGGCTGGGAGAGAAAGAGAGCATCCGCTGTTTTGGAAATGCTCTTGGTACTGACAATGGAGAGAAACATCTCGATATCGGCCAGATCCATACAAACGCCTCCTTGGCACCCGGAAATGAGAGCGTAAAAAGTTACTGACAGTTTACCACACAATCCGCGGTTATTTCAATCGCTTTAAATCATTGTATTGAAAGAAGGATCTTATCATGGCAGTTGGATGCAGAATTAAAAAGAATATCGTTCGTCCCGATCGCAGCCTGGTGGAGGCTTTCCGCGGCATTCCCGTGGCCAACATCGACGACTGCATGAACCGTCTCTCCGCCGTTCAGGCTGAGCTTTGCCCCATGAACTCCTCTCCCCTGCTGGGCACCGCCTTTACCGTAAAGTGCCCCGCCGGTGATAACCTCATGTTCCACAAGGCCCTGGATCTGGCCCAGCCCGGCGACGTGCTGGTCATCGCTGCCGGCGGCAGCATGAGCCGCGCCCTGTGCGGTGAGATCATGGCCACCTATGCCCGCAGCCGCGGCATCGCCGGTTTCATCATCGACGGCTGTGTCCGTGACCGGGACGAGCTGGCTCAGTTCACCGACTTCCCTGTCTATGCCAAGGGCGTTATCCCCAACGGCCCCTATAAGAACGGCCCCGGCGAAATCAACTTCCCCGTCAGCGTGGGCGGCCAGGTCATCTGCCCGGGCGACATCCTGGTGGGCGACGGCGACAGCATCCTGGTGATCAAGCCTGAGGACGCGGAAGAGCTGGCCAAGGCCGCCAAGGCGGTCAAGGTCAAGGAGGAGGGCCAGCTGGAGGGCATCAAGACCGGCAAGGGCTTCCCCCGTCCCTTCGTGGACCAGATCCTGGAGCAGATCGGCGTAGAGTACGTGGACTGATTCCCCTCTCATCAACCATATACCCCCGGCGGCGAAGGACCGGCTTTATGCCGGCCCTTCGCCGCGTTTTTCAAGAATATATATAACAGCACCCCTGTGGGATGACCACAGGGGTGCTGTTGTTAACGGTTTTTTGAAAAAATCAGTAGTTCTCGCAGTGGATCTCGAAGAAGCTCTGGCTGTACCGGCAGGTGGGGCACACCTCGGGGGCAGCGGTGCCCACCACGATGTGGCCGCAGTTGCGGCACTCCCAAACCTTGACCTCGCTCTTCTCAAAGACCTGGGCGGTCTCCACATTGCGCAGCAGGGCGCGGTAGCGCTCCTCGTGGCGCTTCTCAATGGCAGCGACCAGGCGGAATTTGGCGGCCAGCTCGGGGAAACCCTCCTCCTCGGCGGTCTTGGCAAAGCCGTCATACATGTCCGTCCACTCGTAATTTTCACCCTCGGCGGCGTGGAGCAGATTGTGGGCGGTGTCTCCCAGGCCGCCCAGCTCCTCAAACCACAGCTTGGCGTGGGCCATCTCGTTTTCCGCGGTCTGCCGGAACAGGGCCGCGATCTGCTCATATCCCTCCTGCTGGGCTACCGTGGAGAAATAGGTGTACTTGTTGCGGGCCTGAGACTCTCCGGCAAAGGCGGCCTCCAGGTTTTTCTCAGTCTGAGTGCCGGCATACTTGCTGCCGCCCTTGGCAGGGGCCTGCTCCAGCTTTTCAAAGGAGGAGGCGGGCTGCTTGCACAGGGGGCAGGTAAAGTCCTCGGGCAGGGTCTCGCCCTCATAGATATAGCCGCAAATCTTACATTTCCACTTATTCATAGGTTTTTCGTCCTTTCTTTTTCTGATATCGCTGCGGTCGTAGTAGGTCGTATGCAGCATCTGTTCCGCCAGCTCGCTGAGGGGGTGACCATAGAAGGCCTCATAGACAGCCTTGATTTCCGGGTTTTCATGGCTGCTGCGCAGCGTCATGGAGCCGTCCCGCTGATACAGGGCCGAAATGCGGCTCTTGCGGGTCTCGTCGGCATTTTTCATCAGATCCTTGGGCTGTCCGCCGCCGCCGATGCAGCCTCCCGGACAGGCCATGACCTCCACAAAGTGGTACTGCTTTCCGCTTTCCTTCATGTGCTCCAGGAAGCGGCGGGCGTTGGCGGTGCCGTACACCACAGCCACCTGAAGGGTCAGATCACCGATGGTCACCTGAGCCTCACGAACGCCATCGTACCCGCGCACCGGGTCCAGCTGCAGCAGGGACTCCGGGGCGCTCTGGCCGGTGAGGTATGCGTAGGCGGTGCGCAGGGCAGCCTCCATCACGCCGCCGGTGTTGCCGAAGATCACGCCGGCTCCCGAGGCCTTGCCCATCAGGGAGTCGTAGGCGGAGTCCTCCAGAGCGGTCCAGTCGATGCCGGCGGCCTTGGCCCACCGGGCCAGCTCCCGGGTGGTGATGACCTGGTCGGTGTCCCGCATTTCCTGGATGCCGTGGTAGTCGCCGGCGGCGTGCATCTCCTCCCGCCGGACCTCGAATTTCTTGGCCGTACACGGAGTCAGAGTGACGTGGACGATCTGCCGGGGATCCAGTCCCATCTGTTTGGCAAAGTAGGTCTTAACCGTGGGACCCTGCATGCCGATGGGGCTTTTGGCAGTGGAGAGATGGGGCAGCAGTTCCGGGGCATAGATCTCAGTAAAGTGTACCCAGCCGGGACAGCAGCTGGTGAACTGGGGAAGGGGGCGATCCTTTTCCGTGATTCGGCGGATCAGCTCGCTGGCCTCCTCTACGATGGTCAGATCGGCGGCGAAGTTGGTGTCCAGCACATAGTCCACACCTAGAGCGCGGAGCAGGGCTACCATCTTGCCCTCCACAAAGGCGCCGGGTTCCATGCCGAATTCCTCGCCCAGAGCGGCGCGAACCGCCGGAGAGGTGCTGACCACCACCACCTTGTTGGGGTCGGCAATGGCCTGCTGTACCTGGGGACATTCGTCCCGCTCGGTGATGCTATCCACCGGGCAGACATTGGCGCACTGTCCGCAGTAGATACAGACCGCCTTCCCGCCGGTTTCCTCCAGCGAGTAGGTGCCCAGCACGCCCATCAGGTTGGTGCAGGCCTCCTTGCACATGCCGCAGCGGATACACTTTTCTTCCCAGCGCACGATGCTGGGGTTGTCCTCCTCAATGGGGACGCGGACGGATAAGGGTAGATGTTTCAGTTTCCTCACATTCCTTTCTGTTACGATAGGTCCCTGCATGGTTCCAACACGTCATGGGGGCATACCGCGGCTGAAATGCCGCACCCACGACGGATGGAGAACTTCTCTTTGATGTATTCAACAAGGAAATGCTTGTTTTTATAATTATTCTAATTCTATTATAAGAATAAACGATAAGAAGTCAAAACAAAATCAGACCAACCTAAAAAGGCATAGAGAAATTTGCTTCAAGGCTGCAGATTTATCTCAAACGTCTATGGGAAAAAATTATGTAAGCAGCCTTGGAAAACATTGTTCACCGGGGAAGGATGGTCGTTTGGATTCCTTTGTAAAACAGAGAGATAATTGGGCGTCGGGTACAGGCTTTGTATGGCCTGCAGAAAGCGCATAAGATGCTGTTTTAGATAGATGCCTCAGTATATCTAATTGATTCTGCGCGTGTCAATGAAATAGGCTTATCTTATGAAAACTTAAGGTAGAAGTGTCATAAAAGGATGGGATCAGAAAATTTGAAAGTGCTTGCGTATGCGCAGGTGTTTGTTGAGAAAAAATTAGGATAATATTTATACTAATAGACCCTCAAATAGCAAAATACGCGGCAATCAATTTCAATGATTGCCGCGTATTTTGTTGATAAGATGGTAGAAAATGAACGCTTACCGAATGCGAGCCAGCTTCATAAGATAATGGCGGTCGTATGTGGTCAAGGGCATCAAGAATAGGTCACCCTTAGAGTTCCCGCACATGCCATGGGCGCGGATTGGAGAATTATAAAATCCAATCTGTGCCTCTACTTCCAGATCCATATTGACAATGGTCACGCCGCCGCCTCGCTCGGCAATATAGACATAATCGTTGTCTGCCCAGATTTCAGTGGGCTGGTACAGGTTATCCTCCAAATAGGCAAGGAGCTCGCCATTTTCGTTGAACACATGGACTCGGTTCCCTTCACGATCGCCGACCCATAGACGGCCCAGGCGGTCGCACCAAATGCAGTGAGGGATAATAAATTTTCCGGGTTCGTCTCCATGGCCACCCCAGGTCTTTAGAAGAGTACCATCGGGAGAGAAACGATGAATGGAAGCATTTCCGTAGCCGTCGCTGACAAAAATATCACCCTGAGGCCCAACCACCACACCAGTGGGACGGTTAAAGGGTGGTGCGGCGCGCTTAATGCTTTGTAGTCCAAGGCTAAAGGCCCAGTTGTTATCAAACACGACGTCAGTGGGGATCAGCTTGCCTTGGCGCTGCAGCTTGCGCCAGATATTCGGATCATAGCCGCTGTCACTGGGGACGCCCAGGTTGCCCAGGTCTCGCAGCAGCTCTCCGTCCGTTGTCAGCTCCCGAACCACATGCAATGCTGTATCAGGACATAGGAGGGTGTTTTGGGGAGTTACGCAGATTCCATGAGTTTCTTGGAACAATCCTTTGCCAAAATCTTTTACGTAATTTCCCTGGGCATCCAGCATAACAATGGGATGTTGTAAATTGCGGGAGGTCAAAAATAGATTGTCTTCTTTGTCGCAACAGCCGCTGGGGTACATAGTAAATTCATAGCCTTCAGGAAAACGGCCATAATCGGGGATCAATTCATAGGTAAACGAGCCGGAAGTAAATACTGTTTTCGTAGATGCATCACGGTTTGCGATTCCGCGCATTTGTTTCATCAAATTGCCCTCCTTTTATACTAAACACGGCTGCAGTACAGGAGATTCCATATCCAGAGCGCTCCTTAAGAAGCGGTTGTTAGACCGCAAAATTTCTTTCCAATTTTCCTGCCCGGTATACCAAAACTCACCTACGAACATACATGCCCCTAAGCGATGTGTCAAGGGAGCGAGCGTATCGAAGTCTACGTGGCCTGTCCCGAAAGGAACTTCCCGGAACACACCTGGGGTCGTTTCCTTTAGATGAACAGCAATAATGTGACCTGCGCCAAATTGCAGATCCTGGCATACATCGCTTTCGTACTGAACGGCGGCGTTGGTCAGATTTCCAATGTCCGGGTAGACCTGCAAATAAGGAGAATGAATTTGATTGACCCAATACATGGCCTTGGTTACGGTGTTCATAAATGGGGTTTCCATGGTCTCAAAACCCAAGACCACCCCTTCGCGAGCAGCCATCTGAACACAGATATCTAAATTTTTAGCAAAATTTTCACGGGTCTGCGGACTGGAAGGCTCGTAATAGACATCATAACCCGCAAGTTGAATCAGTCGGATACCAAGACGGGAGGCAAGCTGAATGGCTTTTTCCATGATTTGAAGGCTTTGCTTTTGTACCTCGGGGTCAGGGTGGCCAAGAGGGTATTTCCGATGACCACTCAAGCAGATGGAGCCAATAGGGATTCCCTGTTCAATTTGAGCGTTGCAGAGAGCTTCAATTTCTTCCTGTCCCCAGTCCAAACGGGACAGCTTTTCGTCTGACTCGTCAATGGATAGCTCCAAGTAATCGAAGCCTGCTTTTTTTGCCTCTGCTAATTTTTCTGGCAGAGATAACGTATTTGGCATGCTCTTTTCATACAGTCCAAGACGGTAAGCCTTCATGATGTACGCTCCTCCTTTCGCACTGTAAATAAGGCACCCTCATCTTTTTGACGGTTCGCGGTTAGGACATAGTCTGTTTCTCCATCCCCAAAGACCGCGACATTACTGGGACCAAATCCGCGTTCAATGACTACTTCTTTTGGGCCTTGAGAAGTCCATCGGATTAAGAACAATTCCTTGTCCAGCGCCCGGCATCCGGCAAGAAAAACATTTTCTCCGCACAGAGACCCGCCCCAGATGGCGTGGAGAAAGTCAACGGGCGTGGGATAGCGATAAATTTCCTGATAGTGGCCATCGAATTTTTTATAAATAACGAACTCGTTGCCATGGAAGGGCTGAATGACAGCCAACTCCTCCTCGCCATCGTTGTCCAGGTCGCACACGGCTACATCGGAAGCGGGAACATCCAATAGCTTTTCTATTTCCCAAGGCTGGCCCGGATGTAGCGGAGGAGTAATTTGGAAGACGCCCTGATCACAGGCGGTGTAGCACATAGAGTAGTCCTCACGCTCTACACGGAAGTAGCCGTGATTGCGGCTCATACCCACAGCGATGGTTTCCAGTTGAGCCGGTGGAGTGAAATCAGTATTAATAGGAGCAGCGACCAGAGTTCCTGGTTTAGACCAGTCAGCCTGCTCTTGATCTGTGGTAGAAAGAATGCAGCCAAGGAAATAGTTTTGGCCTCCGCGTTGAAGAATGTCAAATCTATGTACATAGGGCAACTGCATCCAAAGCTGCTGCTGCCATTGTCCATTGATCCGCATGACACGCATAATTCTGGCGTGAAGTGCGGAAAAATTAGGAAGAAACAGTTGTGTGGCTAAAAAGTCTCCATTGGTCCCCGGCAGAGGAACGATAGACATGGTTCCACCAGGCTCCTGCCATACGGTTTCACATTCCATACTTTGAGCATCAATACAGTAGCAAGGCCCAATATCATCAGTAGCCAGTACATACTTCAAGCGGCCATCCTGCATCAGCGGCGACACAGCATAACAGCAAGGGAGATGACAAAGATGCTGCTTTTGAAATTTCATGGGTGTTTCCTCCTTGCAGATCAACGCTGTCCATAGTAGGCGCCGGGGCCGTGTTTGCGCAGATAGTGCTTGTCCAGCAGCTCCTGCTGCATGGGAGGCAGCCCGGGAGTCAGGGCCATGGCATGGAAATCCATGAACGCGCACTCCTCCAACACTACCGCATTATGTACCGCGTTGAAGGGATCCGTACCCCAGGTAAAAGGACCATGGCTGTGGACCAAGACCGCCGGAACCTGAGCCGGGTCAATATTTCGGGTATGGAAGGTCTCGATAATGACGTTGCCCGTCTCCAGCTCATACTTGCCGGCAATCTCCTCGGGAGTCATTTTCCGGGTGCAGGGAATCTCCCCATAGAAATAATCCCCCTGGGTGGTGCCCATAGCAGATACCCCCTTGCCTGCCTGGGCAAAGGAGGTAGCCCAGCGGCTGTGGGTGTGGACGATACCGCCCAGAGTGGGGAAGGCGTTATAGAGGGCCACGTGGGTATCGGTGTCGCTGGATGGCTTCCACTTGCCCTCCACCCGCTCGCCAGTTTCCAGACTGACTACCACCATGTCCTCCGGCTTCATGTTGTCGTACTCCACGCCGGAGGGCTTGATGACCATCAAACCCTTCTCCCGGTCTACACCGGACACATTGCCCCAGGTGAAGGTGACCAGGCCGTGCTTGGGCAGAAGCAAATTTGCCTCACACACCTGTTTTTTCAGTTCTTCCAGCATATAAACAACTCCTTATATTTCTAATCAGACAATAAAACGATCCCAAATGGTGTCCAAAGCGGAAGAGATTGCCTGATAAGTTTCAAATTTAGCCTGATAAATTGCATGTCGGTCCGGATCTGGAAGAATAGGTGTTCCCATGCGTACCATTGACTGAGCGGCTTGAGAGTAATCGATGTAGATACCTGCTGCAACTCCGGCGGCCATTGCACAGCCAAGAGCACCCAACTCCCGTACACCGGAAACCTGCTGAATAGGCAGGTTCAGAACATCGGCGAACATTTGAGACCAGACTGCAGAATTTGCTGCGCCGCCGCCCATGCGGATGAATGATGGCGCTTGACGAGCGGTCAGAAGACGATCGATGTGTACCTTGTGTGAGAAGGCAACCCCCTCGAACACAGCTCGCAGCATATGGGCGGCGGTGTGATAGGATGTCAGCCCTAAAAAGCTGGCTTTCGCAAGTGGATGGGCATTAGAACCATAAAGAAATGGAAGATAATAGACTTGGCAGTCCTCTGGCGAGATCGAATACACCAGATGATTAACGCCATCGTAAAGAGACTCTCCCTGGGGCAGATCAAGACCGGCGGCCAGTTGTTTCAGATTCCATTCCAGGTTACCCGCGCTGGTGGGACTACACTCTTCCAGCAGGTAGTAGCCGGGGATAGCGTACAGAGAATTCATGGCTACCTTTGTGCCGAGCTTGGGTTGTGTGGAAATGAATTCGTTGATGCTCCATGTGCCGGTAATGGTGCAGAGCTGATCTGGAGAGGTCACGGCCATAGCGATTGCGCAGGCGTCGATATCGAACATGCCGCCTGCTACTGGTGTGCCAGGGCAAAGGCCGGTCAGAGCGGCGGCCTCTGGCGTGACCTGGCCGCACAGATCAAAGGAGCGACATAGGGGAGGGATCATTTCTGCTGCCTCCTCAATGCCCAGTGTCCGCAGCAGTTGAGAGTCGATACATTGATTTTTTACATCCATCAGTCCGGAGCCGGAGAGATCGGTGCACTCACTTAGGGCGGTGCCGGTGAGACGGAAGCGAATGTAATCTTTAATAGAAAAGACCCATTGGATATTTTGATAAACTGTGGGTTCGTGATCTTTCAGCCAAGCCAGCAGGGCAGAAGGCTGGCAGGCTAATTGCTGCTGGCAGAGTTGGGGGTAAAGCTGGCTGAAAATACCGGATTCTTTCCAACGCCCTGGGTAGGACCATGCTCGGTTATCGGTAGAAGCGATTCCAGGATAGGCAGGGCGCCCATCTTTTCCCCAGAGATACAATCCTTTTCCGTGGCCGCACACAGCAAGGGCGGTTACTTCTTCTGGAGAGATGGCTGCTTGTTTCAAAACCTGGCGGATGCAGGCGCAGTTTTTCTGCCACACTTCTTCCATATCTCGCTGCTGATACCCAGGCTGAGGGGAAAATACAGGGGTGTGTTGGAAGGCGACAGCTATTTCCTTCCCATCCAGCCGGTAGAGAGCAGCTTTGATTACCGTCCCTCCATTATCAATCCCCATTAAATATCGAGCCATCAAATCACTCCTCATGTGAAATTGTTCTCATTGGGTGAGTGGGTATAGGGATTTGGGAACTTGGAAGGAGCTGTGCCCCTTCCAAGTCCACCAAAAGCCGGGAAGGTTACTTTTTAGCAGCCTTGTAGTCAGGGTTAAGAATATGAGGAGAATCCTTGCCATCATAGAAGTCGGCAGTAATGTCGATGGCCATTTTATAGGTGTTCCAGAGGGATTCTACGGTCTGGCTGGAGAAATGGGGACTGAGAATCAAATTATCCAGCTCCAGCAGTTTGCTGTCTGCGGGCAGCGGTTCGACTGCGTAAACATCCAAACCTGCACCGCGGATCTGTCCTGACTTCAGGGCATCGTACAGGGCGTCTTCATCGATGATGTTTCCGCGGGCTGTATTGACAATCACAGAAGTCGGTTTCATCTGAGCCAAACGCTCGGCATTGACCATGTGATGGGTTTCTGCACTATATGGGACATGTACACTGATGGCGTCAGCAGTAGTAAACAGTTCATCCAAATCTACCAGGCGCACACCAAGTTCACGGGCCAAAGCTTCATTGGGATAGGGATCGTAAGCGATTACCGTGCAGCCTAACCCCAGCATCAGTTTGGCCAGCAAGCGGCCGATGGCACCAAAACCAAGGATGCCGATAGTAGCGCCTGCGGTTTCGTTGGCAATATACTTATCCCAGTGGCCAGTTTCAATGCAGCGGTGGCGGTTAGGCTGGAGTTCACGGCGGCAGGCCAGAATCAGAGTCAAGGCCATTTCCGCCACGCCGCTGGCATTGGCACCTGTAGTCCGTGCAACCGCAATCCCATGGCGGCTGGCGGCGGCCAGATCTACCTTGTCAAAGCCGACACCAAAACGAACCAACAGAGGGCACTTGCCTTCAATGGCGCTAAAAATTTCTTCTCCATAGGGTTCGACATCAATAAGTCCCATGTCGGACTCCTGAAGGCAACGGATTACAGCGTCCTGGTCAAAAGGCTTTTGAGGGACCCAGCTGTAATCAAACCCTTTTTGTGCCGCATACTCCTTTGCTTGCTGGTTTAGAGCATCGAATACAGGGGAGGGTTCGCCGAAGAAGGACACAATTTTTTTCATGGTGATCTTCCTTTCTTTATTTCATGCTTTCTGCAAAAAAACTTGAAAAATATTGGAAAATTGCAGCAGAAGCAAATATTGACAAATTGTGTTTTATATTGAATACTATCTTAAGAAATGAACTAAAAGCTGCAGGGAGGTAATGGACATGGCACGGAGAAAAGGACCTCAGTCCAAGCAGGCTTATATATATATCAAATCGAAGATACTCAGCTTTGAACTTCCTCCGGGAGCTGCCGTATCGGACCATGCGCTGGCCCAGGAACTGAATATGAGCCGCTCACCAGTCCGAGAAGCAATTTTTATGCTGACCAGCGATGGCTTGATTGTTCCTACCGACACCGGTGCACAAGTGGCGCCAATGACTTTAACGGACATAGTTGAAATCTGTCAGGTAAGAAAGGCTGTAGAAATAGCGGCGGTCAATATTTTGCTGGATAATGGTGGAGGCACTGCAACTCAAAGAAATAAATTGACCGATATTTATAAAAAGCTGCAGAGCACAACGGATGCGCTTCAGAATTATCAGTACGATGATTTGTTCCATGGAGAGATTATGGAAATGGCTAACAATAGCCGTTTGGCTGAGATTTCAAATCGAATGAGACTTCAAATTTATCGTGCAAGATGGCTGAGCTTTATAGTGCCATCCCGTATGGAAGAGGCGCGGGAGGAGCATAAAAACATTTATCAAGCACTGATGGATAACGATCGTCAAGCCAGTGTGGAGAGTTTGACAATCCATCTGGACCGCAGTGAGAACAATTTCAAGGAAGTACTCTCCAGTCCTCAGTACAATCCGCAGTTTAATCTTGCTATGGCGCATATTACAAATATTTACAAGCAGGAACATCGACTGTGAATTTGTTAGATTTCTTGATTTTAATTTAAAAAAGCACTCACATATAAAATCACAACAAATAAACCTGAATTAGAACGAAATGTAGCTGTATTTAGGGCCGTATTTGCAAATATAACCTTTAAAATGAGGCGAATTTGCTGCGGCCCTAAATTAAACTCAAAATTGAATACAATTTAATATACAATTTTTTGGAGCGAAAAGCAAGAAACAAAGAGGGGACAAAAGCGCCAAATAAACAAGCTGCAATTTATTGAATCTGACATTTTTGGATTAAAGGAGCAATAAAAATATAAAAAGAGCTATGATTTTGTGTAAAGCGACGACAAAATAAAAAGAGGATTTTGCAACATATTTCGCTAAATTCTGCAAATAAAAAAGAAATTAAACGCGAATTTTCAATTTGATTTTCAAATTAGATCAAAAGAGTATATCGAAACCAACAAAAAAAGAAAAAGAGAATTGACATTTCTTATCATTCTGCTACAATGTGGATTGAAAACAAAATTGTATTCAATTAACAATACCGAACTGGAAGAATGTATAATCGTCATGAGGATGTGAGAGCAATGTATATTAGCTGCTGTGCATCCGCCTCCCTGTGTCAGCTTGTTGCAGAATGCGGATTTGACCGCGTGGTACTCTCGGCCAGTGAACTGGAACGCAGCTCACAAGAGCAGATACAGGGATTGTCCCGTACCTTGAATCATTTTCATTTAACTTGTCGGTCCCTAAATGACTTTTGTCCTCCGGAACTGAAGTTGTGTGGACCGGAATACAAACTGGGGCAGGTGGAGCAGTACGTTTCTAACTTGGCCCCACGAGCAGCAGAGCTTGGTATTACGCAAATTGGGATTGGGGCGCCTCTCTCCAGAAAGATTCCCTCTAAATTCCCAAGAAAGTTGGCTGACGAACAGCTGCTGGAATGCATGTGCCGTGCTGCAGAGATTTGCAAGCCGTATCAGATTCGAATTTTGATGGAGCCCATCTGCAGCCAGATGACAAATGTACTTAACAGCACAAAAGATACTTTCCAATTTATTCAGCTTTGCAATGACTTAGGTATGATTTATGATATCTATCATGCGTGGATGATGGGAGAGGATCCGGCAGCGGTGCTGCCTGCCATGGACAAGATAGAGATGGTTCATATTGCACATGCGAGTAACGGACGTTACCCACTGACGAGAGGGAATATCCACTACTATTTGCCCTACCTGCAGATGCTGCAGGAGTTAGGCTATCAAGGTGAGATTGCTATTGAGTGTGGTATGACTCAGATGATCCCAGCTCTGCTGGCGGAAAGTTACCATGTATTAAAGGAAGTCAGTGCACCGAACTATCAAGTTGCAATTTGCTGAGTACCATTTAGGAAGAGGAAAGAAGGAGGATAGCTCACATGGAATCACTTTGGATTCAAAATGGTAATGTTGTTTTACCAGATCGGGTAGTAAAAGCATCTTTGCTGATTCAAGAGGGAAAGATTGCTGGTATTTTTGAGGGCACACCGGCTCCGGAAGGATGCACGATAGTGGATGCAGAAGGGAAAATGGTTCTTCCTGGGCTGATTGATACCCATGTCCATATGACAGATCCAGGTCCCTTCAATTATCGGGAGGACTGGGCTCATGGTTCCCGATGTGCAGCTTCCGGAGGAATTACCACGATCGCAGATATGCCTCTTCCCAGTACTGCTGTGCTGGGGAAAGAGGGGTTTGAAGCAAAGTACAACACTGCGAATGAACACTCGGTGGTGGATTTCGCATTGTGGGGCGGTATTAACCCCAAAAATTTGGACAAGCTGCCTGAGCTGAATGAACTGGGTTGTGTTGGTTATAAGGGCTTTATGTGTTTTGCCACCGAGGAGTATCCCCAGATCACCGACGGGTATCTGGTGGAAGGAATGAAGCTGGTAAAAGAGTTTGACGGACTCATTGGTGTGCACGCAGAAAATGCGGAAGTGGCCGCTATGGGATGCGACCGGTTTTCCCAAATGGGCTGCCAGGATGAGGCGATGTTTGATGAAGCCAGACCTTGGTGGACGGAATATGAGGCAATCCAGCGGGCAGTTCTTTTTTCTAAGGTGACCGGTGCACGGTTGGAAGTGTGCCACACTACCATTCCGCAGGGCATGCAGTTTTTGAAGCAGGCCAAGAGTGAAGGTGTGCACGTCTATGTGGAGAGCTGTCCCCACTATCTGATTTTCGATAAGACGATTCTCAGAGAGAAAAAATCCTTTGCGAAATGCACACCTCCCTTCCGTAGCCGGGAATACGTGGATAAGCTCTGGGATTATGTGCTGGACGGAACGGTAGATGTGCTGGGCTCTGATCACGGACCGTTCACAGATGAAGAAAAGGTTCAGCAGGGTGATTTCTGGAAGGAGTTCTGCGGTTTTGGCTGCTTTGATGCAACGCTGGCGGCCATGATTACCGAGGGCGTACATAAGCGAGGCATGAGCTGGTGTCGTTTGGCGGAGCTTATGTCCACAAATGCCGCTAAAATGTTCCAGCTGTATCCTCGCAAGGGCAATCTGTTGCCTGGAGCAGATGCCGATATCGTTTTGGTAGATCCGAATGTCCAGTGGGTCTACGATGGAGCGAAGTCCTTCTCCAAAACAAAGAGTACGAAGGGCGTATACCAGGGGATGAACTTCCAGGGCAAGGTTGCTGCTACCTATGTGCGGGGGCAGTTGGTGTACAACGGCACAGAAATTGTGGTGCCGGATGGCTACGGAGAGTTTATCCGCCGCCGATAAAAACACCACCCTACAAAAGAAAGCAGGATGGTAGAAATGAATGTTGATGTAATTTTTCACGGTGGTTTTGTCATCACCATGGAAGGTCCGGGAACAGGGATTATCAACAATGGTGCAGTAGCAGTAAAGGGGAACAAGATCGTCGCAGTTGGAGAAAGCGAGGATGTGCTCAAAGAATACACTGCCCACCGATATATCAATGCTGCCGGAAAGGCTATTATGCCTGGGTTTGTAGATGCCCACATTCATACCGGTGATGTAATCGTTCGTAGTTGTGCGCAGGATATTCCGGGCGATATTTGGCGCATCCACGGCATATTGCCATTGCTTGGCCTGGCCCAGGATGAGGACTATGTTATCGGGTCGCGGCTGAATATTATTGAGGCGCTGAAAGCGGGTACTACGACCTTCGGTGATTTTTACAGCCCCATGTCCTCTATTGTTCAGAACTATATTGACTTGGGTGCAAGAGCCTGTGTCAGTGATATGATCAATGAGATGCCCAAGGATACCATTGGGATTTCTCCCGATGAACTGCTTCCGCTGGACAGCACAGTGGGAAATCAGAAGCTGGAAAGTAATATCAAACTGGTGGAACAGTACCATCAGAGCCATGAGGGACGTATCACCTGCAGATTTGGTATGCACACGGTGGAATACTGCACCGTGGAGCTGCTAAAGGAGATCAAGGCTTGTGCAGATAAGTACCAAGTCGGAATTAATACACACCTGTCCCAGAGTAATGGTGAAAACCGGCAGTGTATGATGCGCAACGGCTGCAGGCCGACTCAGTTGCTCCAAGAACTTGGATATCTGGGGCCCAAACTGATTGCCGCTCACCTGACTTGCGCCACCGATGATGAGATACGTACAGTGGCACAGTCTGGTACTGCCATGGTCTTGTGCATGGGAAGCAATATGCTGGTAGATGGCTCGCTGCCGCCGGCAAGAAAGTATGCTGAGTATGGCGGTACAGTTGCTCTGGCTACTGACCAGGCCAATAACAGCACCTGTATGTTCGGAGAAATGAAGTGCGCATCTTTGTCCACCAAGCACGCTACACAAGATGGCACACAGATGCCGGCCTGGAAGGTGCTTCGGATGGCCACCATTGAGGGTGCTAAAGCACTGATGATGGATGACAAAATTGGATCGCTAAAGGCAGGCAAGCTGGCTGACATTATTATGATTGACCTGTCCTATCCAAACTTGAACCCCATTTACACCTTCCCCATCCGCAATCTGATTCCCAATCTGGTGTATTCTGCTCGAGGGCACGAGGTGGAACTGGTCATGGTGAATGGTAAGGTAGTGGTAGAAAATCATGTTCTCTTGACCGAAGACGAAAAGACGGTAATTCAAAAGGCTAACCAGTCGGCGGAGCGCATATCCGGAGAATTGGCCCAAAACGAATGGTCCAAAGATCTTCCGCTGGCTAGGATGACTAGCGAAGGATACTATTAAGTGTTTTTACAGTAGCGGAAAATTCCCGTTACAAAGCAGAACAAAAACCAAATATAAGATCGGGAAATAAGGAACCCCCGCACCCCCGCCTCTCCCGATTTTATAGATACAAAAACAGGAGGGATAAAGATGAAAAAGATCCTAAGCACAGTTCTCGCTCTTGCAATGGTAGTTTCTTTAGGGGCCTGCGGTAGTTCCGGCGGTGGCAGCAGTAGCGGCAGCGGAAGTGGTTCCGGAGATACCATTAAAATCGGCTACTTCAGCGATATGTCCTCTGCCGATGGATACATTGGCATGGCTGGCCGTTACGCCATCGAGGACCGCATCGAAGAGCTGAACGCTCAGGGAGGCCTGCTGGGCAAGCAGCTGGAACTGGTTGCCTATGATAACGCGGGTAAAAACGAAGAGGTCGTTAATATTGTCAACCGGCTGTGCTACAGCGACAAAGTGAATGTTATTCTTGGTCCTACCTCTAGTGCGCACGCGATTGCTGCTGCTCCTGTGGTGAATGAGGCGGGCGTTCCTATGATCTCCCTGTCCGCCACCAACCAGGCGGTCACTGTGGATGACAATGGTAATGTACAGCCCTATGTGTTCCGTGTTTGCTTCATCGATCCGTATCAGGGTACTGCTCTGGCTGACTTCGCTTACAATGATTTGGGTGCTCCCGTAGTTGGTTCTCTGGCTCCTCTGGAAGACAGCTATGCTCAGGGCCTGTCCTCTTACTTTGCTGAGCAGTACGAGAGCCTGGGCGGCGAGATCGCCAAGCAGCTGGGCTACCGTGCTGGCGAGGTGGAGTTCCGTGCTCAGCTGACTGATCTGGCCAATGCCGGCGTAGAGGTCGTATTCGTCCCCTGTACTGCTTATAAGGATGCTGCCTTTATGGTGCAGCAGGCCAGCGATCTGGGGCTGGACTTTACCTGGCTGTTTGGTGATGCCGTGTACTCCAACGAGCTTCTGGAGAATGTGGGCGACCTGCTGGACGGCAAGTGCTATCTCTCCAACGGTGTAAACGACATGGGCGGCCAGTATGATGAGTACTACGCTTCCTTTAATAAGAAGCATACGGATCAGAGTGCTAACATCTATGCTCTGTACGGCATGGACGCCATGATGGCTGCCGAGTATGCCATCACTGCCGGCAACTCTGCAGATCCCGCTTCCATTCGCGATCAGCTGGAAAATATGAAGGATGCACCTCTGTTTACCTTCACGATGACCATGGAGCCTGAAACTCACAACCCCCACAACAAGCCGGTCTCCATCCTGACCATTCAGGACGGTGAGTATCAGTTCTACAAGGAGTACACTCCCGAGGGTTGATTTTGAGACCACATACCCATTGGTAAGTGTCGAGACATGATGAGATGTGCTGCCCTTCCAACGTGGAAGGGCAGCACACTTAAAAAGGAAATTAGACCGATAATGTGTGGAATTTTGTCGTTATACCACAAATCCTGTTTTTGCTGATGAATTTCTTGTCCGGGAGGGGGCTTCTGCAATGGCTTCAATTATACAGCAGCTGATCACCGGTATATCCATTGGCAGTATCTATGCATTGCTGGCCGTAGGATATGCACTGATCTACAGTATTTTCGACTTTACAAACTTTGCATTTGGCTCTTTGATGATGTGCTGTGCCTATGCATCGTTCTTTGCGATTTCTTATTTTGGCTTACCGCTTCCTGTAGCGCTGGCTATTATTTTGGTCTGCGGTATCGTTATTTCTGTCGTAACCGAGTTGGTTGCTTATCGTCCCATGAGAAATAAAAACGCATCCCGGCTGTTTCTGATGATTGCAGCCATGGGTGTGGATTTGATCCTTACCTATACATGCGTCAATCTGTTCAGCACCAACGTTCGTCCGTTGAGTGTTGAGTTCTTGGTAGGATCCGTTAAATTTGGAAATGTGTCCATTGCTAAGCTGGATATCTGCTCCGCGATCGTAGCACTGATCCTGTTGCTTCTGTTGTGGACTCTGCTATACAAGTCCAAGTATGGTATTGCGATTCGAGCTTCTTCTGTGGATACCAAAACTGCTGGGCTGATGGGTATTAACGTAAATGTGATCTCTCTGATTGTATTTGCTTTGTCTGGCGTGATGGCTGCTTTTGCGGGAATGTTTTTCGGACTGAAATATGCCGTATACCCCACATTGGGAACGATCTCCAACAAAGCGTTTATCTCCAGCGTGATCGGCGGCCTGGGAAGCCTGCCCGGTGCCGTAATCGGCGCTTTGCTGCTGGGTGTCCTGGAAACGATGATTACTGGCTTTGTGTCTTCCGCCTGGCGTGATGTGTTTTCCTTCTCCCTGATGATCGTGATTTTGATTTTCCGTCCGTTCGGTCTGATGGGTAAGAGTAAGGGCGAAAAGATTTAAGGGGGGACTGGAATGTATTACGCACTGAGTATTGCCACAGTTGCTGGCATCAATGTTATCTGCGTGTCCGGTCTGACGCTTCTGACTGGCTTTACAGGGATGTTCTCTATGGGACACGCAGGATTTATGGCGGTAGGCGGCTATGTGTCTGCATGCCTAAGCATTTACTTAAATGTTCCCTTTGTGCTGGCTGTATTCCTGGGTGGTGTTGCAGCAGCCCTGTCCAGTTTGATTGTAGGTATTCCTACACTGAGAAACCGACTGACCGGCGACTGTTTTGCCATTGCCATGCTGGGATTCGGTGAAGTGATTCGCCTTTTGTCCAGTAATATCTATCCGTTTATCAACGGTGCCTTAGGTTTGACTGGTATTCCCAAAAAGACCACGTTCACAGTGGTTGTCGTGGCTGTGATTATTGTGATTTATCTGCTGAGAAATTACACCAAGTCACAGTACGGCAAAAACCTGGTTGCCATTCAGCAGCAGGAAGTAGCCGCTGAGATGATGGGAATCAATGTAGTGAACTCCAAGCTGTGGTCTTTGGCGTTGAGTGCGTTCTTCACCGGCGTAGGTGGTGCACTGTTTGGATTCTACATGACTTGTTTGTATCCCTCCAACTTCACCTCCACAAAGTCTACTGACCTGACTGCTGCTGTGGTCTTTGGCGGAACCAACTCCATTACTGGCCCCACGATTGCGGCAATTCTGCTGATTGTATTCCCCGAGGTGCTTCGAGCATTTGATACATGGCGTTTCGTGATTTATGGACTGCTGTTTGTAGTCATTATGCTGTTTAAGCCCGAAGGTCTGCTGGGATATAAGGAATTTTCTTTCCGTGGGATTATTCGTTGGTGCAAAAATTTGCCCAGCAAGTTAGGAGGGAAAAAACATGTCGGATAAAGTTCTTTTTGAACTGAAAGATATTTCTGTACAGTTCGGTGGTTTGCGGGCATCTGATCATGTATCCTTCCAGGTAAAAGAGGGGGAAATTTTTGGCCTGATTGGACCCAATGGCGCTGGTAAGACCACGATCTTCAATGTAATTACCGGAAATGTAACGCCGGTAGAGGGCGATGTTCTGTTGGATGGGAAATCCCTGCTGTCTATGGCACCGGATAAAATTGCGCGTACAGGTATTAGCCGTACATTTCAGAATATCCGGCTTTTTCCCAAGATGACGGTAGCGGAGAATATTTCCATTGGATTTCATTGTGTTCCGATGTATTCTCGCTTGGAGGCGTTGCTGGGACTGCCCAGTGTACGCAGAGCGGAGCGGGAAGTGAATCGGAAGGTAGAAGAAATGCTGGAGATTTTTGGCCTGACTCAATACGCGAACATGCGGGCCGGAAACCTGGCCTATGGCTTGCAGCGAAAGTTGGAAATTGCCCGTGCGTTGGCGACTTCTCCTAAGCTGCTGTTGTTGGATGAGCCGGCGGCTGGTATGAACAATGACGAGTGCGTGGAGCTGGATAAGCTGCTGCGCCAGGTGCAGGAACGTTTCAAAGTAACTATGATCGTGATTGAACACCACATTGATTTGGTCTTTGGCCTGTGTGATCGAATCTGTGTGTTGAATCTGGGCAAAGTGCTGAAAACGGATATTCCTGAGAATATTCAGAATGATGAGCAGGTGATCCAGTCTTATCTGGGCAGCAGAATGGAGATGAGTAACGATGAGTAGTACAAATATGTTAGACGTTGAAAATCTGCATGTATACTACGGCGGAATTCATGCTATCCAAGGTATCTCCATGCACATCAAACCCGGCGAGATTGTGGCCGTAATTGGAAGTAATGGAGCGGGAAAGTCTACCACCATGCGCACCATTGCCGCTGATAAGGAGTATAAAAGCGGAACTATTAACTTCATGGGTGAGCCGTTGCCTACCAAATCCTATTTGGCTGTGGCTAAGGGTATTTCATTGGTTCCTGAAGGGAGACGAATTTTCCCGAACTTAACTGTCCATGAAAACCTGCAGCTGGGTGCTTATCTTCAGAAGTCCAAAACAGAGATCCAGGCGAGCATGGATGAGGTTATGGAACTTTTTCCCCGCTTGAAGGAACGTATTGGACAAATGGCAGGTACCTTATCTGGCGGTGAACAGCAGATGCTGGCGATTGGCCGTGCCTTGATGGCGAAGCCGAAACTGTTGTGTCTGGATGAGCCTTCTCTGGGACTGGCCCCAATCATTATCAATGAAGTGTTCCAAATGATTACTCGAATCAACAAGGAGCTGGGACAGACAATCCTGTTGGTAGAGCAAAACGCTTATTTGGCTCTGGAGGTGTCGGACCGGGCTTATGTTATGAAGACCGGAACGATTATCCGTGAGGGCATCAGCAAGGAACTTCTTGATGATCCGGCAATTCAGGAAGACTATTTGGGAGCTACGTAATTTAATTTTAAGAGGAAGCATAAAATGAGCCGTGGAGGAACCTTATTTTGAAGCTGCGCAGCGGGCTCTTTGTTTGCTCCTTCAGACTAGCGAAAATAGGAAAACACCCCCTGATGTAGTATGGAGTGCCCCAGATTGTACGGACAGCACAAAAAAGCCCCTTGGTAGGAAAATATTGAAGTTTTAAGCGGAGTGGCGCAGCATGAGCGGTGCCACTCCAGTTTTTAACTGGATGCGCTGGTTGTTGTAGAAATAGATGTAGTTATCAATCAGTGTCCTGGCTTCATCGAAGGTAGCCGGAAGATGTCGGTAAATACATTCTGTTTGAGGCTGACCCAAACTTTGTGTAAACCTGCTGTGTGGTGTAGAATAGAAGCAGCACACAGGAGGATTACCATATGGCCAGAAAGAATCGCACCCCGGAAGAAAATGCGCGTCGGGAAAAGATCCGTGAGTTGCTGCAGATGACAAACATCGGCAGCATGGATAACATCCAGAATTTGTTCAAAGAGACCATTGCTGAGTTCATGGAGAATGGTTTGGAGGCAGAGCTGGATGAAGAGCTGGGCTACAGCAGGTACGATTACAAGAACAAAGAAACAGACAACAGCCGCAACGGCTACAGCAGCAAAACGCTGCGCACCAGCTTTGGCGATGTGGATGTGTCGGTCCCTCGAGACCGGAAAGGTGAATTTGAGCCCCAGGTACTGAAAAAGAACCAGACCAGCATCAGCCAGGACATTGAGGAGAAAATCCTGTCCATGTACGCCAAAGGGATGAGTACCGGTGACATCGAGGCCCACATCCAGGACATTTACGGCATTTCCGTTTCAGACAGCACAGTCAGCCGGATCACAGACAAGATCTTGCCCATCGCCAAAGAGTGGCAGCAGCGGCCTCTGGAGTCCATCTACGCTGTGGTTTTTCTGGATGCTATCCGCTATGCCTGCCACTACAAGATCCGCCATCCTCAGAACTGTGATGGTCAGACCGGATACTCCGGCGAGAAATTGGACGGCATTATTGATAAGATCGTCATCCAACTCTTTGAGCGGATGAAGACTGCACCCAGGAGCCAGCTCATTCAAAAGCAGCGGGAAAAAGAACTCCAACTGGCAAACAGTTCGGTGGCGAATCTGGAGAAACTCCATGCCTCCGCAGAACGGGAGCTGGAGAGTTACAAGAAAGAGATCATCAAGACCATCAATGGGACTGGCAGTTTTGGAGCGGACATCCTCAGCGAGATGATAGAGGACACCCGAAGCAAGCTGGCGGCGCTGGCCCAGGAGTTGGAACAGGCCAAGGAAAAAGCGGCTGATCTGAAGAGCTCTGCCGTTGCCGTCCAAAAGGAGTATGACAAGATTATGTCCTGGGCCGACCTGTATGCGGGGAGTAGTATCGAGAGAAAGAAGATGATCCTGCGGCAGCTCATTGAGCGGGTGAATATCGGGAAGAACTTTGAAATCGAAGTGGAATTCAAAATCACTGTCACACAGTTCTTTGACTTCCTGTATCCGGAAGGGGACAAGAGTGTGTACTATCGCGCATCCTGAAGGCATGAAAAAACTCGGGAGATCTCAAAACGAGATCTCCCGAGTGTGGTGGACCTAATCGGGATCGAACCGACGACCTTACGGATGCGAACCGTACGCTCTCCCAGCTGAGCTATAGGCCCAAATCAACAGTTCCAAAAGCGGAACAGAAGAATAAAGCAATATGAAATTATAGATGTGGCAGAAAACCGAACCCTTTGCGCTCCCAACTGCGCTACAGGCCCAGATATTCAATTCAGCTTTTGTATTATACCAGATTTTTAAAAAATGTAAAGCCCAATTTTGAAGATATCTATGAGAAGCGGCCAGATTTGGAAAAATAGGTTGCCATTTTGGGGGAAGTATAGTAAAATACAGTCTAGCTTGTTTTGCACTTCGGCGCAAAGCAAGGCCGCACTAGTTGGGGAGATAGCGGTGCCCTGTACCTGCAACCCGCTACAGCAGGGATGAATCCCGGCCCCCGGACGTGCGATGTGTCGTCTGACCTGGAAAAGCAGTGATGATAGACCGGTCCCGCGCAACGTGGCCCCGTGAACCGTGTCAGGCGGGGAACCGAGCAGCACTAAGCGGCAAGCCGCGTGTGCCGTGGGGTTACTGTTCTTGAGCCGGCTGTCCAGGTAACGGGCATACCGCGCGCTTCAAAGGCCGGTGTGCGGCCTTGCTTTTCGCCGAAGTTTTCTTTTTTTCGAGGTGATTTTAACGTGTATCAGGCCCTGTACCGCAAGTGGCGCCCCCGCACCTTTGACGACGTGGTGGGGCAGGAGCATATCACCCAGACCCTGAAGCAGCAGGTGTCCGGCGGACGGCTGAGCCACGCCTATCTGTTCACCGGAACCCGGGGAACCGGAAAGACCACCTGCGCCAAGATCCTGTCCCGGGCGGTGAACTGCCAAAGCCCGGTCAATGGCAACCCCTGCAACCAGTGCCCGGCCTGCCTGGGTATTGAGAACGGGTCTATCCTGGACGTGCTGGAGCTGGACGCCGCCTCCAACAACGGCGTGGATCAGGTCCGAGCCCTGCGGGACGAGGCGGTATACACCCCCGCGGCGGTGAAAAAGCGGGTCTACATCGTGGACGAGGTGCATATGCTCTCCACCCCCGCCTTCAACGCCTTGCTGAAGATCCTGGAGGAGCCCCCGGCCCACCTGATGTTTATCCTGGCCACCACCGAGCTTCACAAGGTGCCCGCCACCATCAAGTCCCGGTGCCAGCAGTTCTCGTTCAAGCGCATCCTGCCCGGTCAGATTGCCCAGCGTCTGGGCTATGTGGCCCAGCAGGAGGGCATCGACCTGACGGAAGAGGGAGCCGCGCTGCTCTCCCGCCTGGCCGACGGCGGCCTGCGGGATGCCTTGTCCCTGCTGGACCAGTGCGCCGGAGGCGGACAGCGGGTGGACGAGCAGGAGATTCTGGACACCCTGGGCCTGGCAGGCAATCTGGAGACCGCCAAGCTCATGGGCCAGCTGGCCCAGCGGGATACCGCCGCAGCGTTGGAGACCCTGTCCCGCCTGTACCGCAACGGAAAGGATGTAGGCTCGGTGCTCTCCGAGCTGTCCGGCCTGGCCCGGGATCTGCTGCTGCGCAAGACCGCACCCCGGGGTGGAGCCGCCCTGCTTACCGGCGGATATGATGAGTCCACCATGCGAGCCCTGGGCGAACAGTTTACTGCCCAGCGGCTGCTGCAGATTTTGAAAACCTTACAGGAGACACTGCCCGAGCTGAGCCGCAGTGTCAACCGCCGTACCGATGCGGAACTGTGTCTCATTCGGCTCAGTGACGAGGGACTGGACGAGTCCTTTGCAGGCCTGTCCGCCAGGGTAGCCCGGCTGGAGGAACAGCTGGCCAAGGGAGTGCCTGTCCAGGCACAGCCGGTCCAGAGTGCTCCGTCCGCGCCCGCGGCACAGCGGCCTGTCGCCGCTGCTGCGCCTGTGCAGGCGCCGGTCAAGCCGGCGGTTGAGGATACGCCTCCCTGGGAGGAGGAACGTCCGCCTCTGCCTCCGGAACCGGAAGAGGAACCCTCCTGGCCTGAGCCGGAGGTTGTTCCGGCCAGTGCACCCATACCCCAGACCCCGGCTCCCACAGCCCAGGTGCCCCCTGCTCAGGCAGCTCCGGCTGGGGGAATGCAGGGCGGAACCTCTGCCTTCTGGCCCTCCTTTGTGGCCGGACTGCGGGGCAAGGTGCCTGCTTCGGTGCTGCCTTACCTCAATAACCCCGCCAAGGTCACCGGCGTGTGGAAAAACAAGGCGCTGACCCTGTGGACGGATACCGAGTTCACCCGGGCCATGCTGAATAAACCCCCGGTCCTTCAGGGCCTGGCCCAGGCAGCTGATGTCTGCTTTGGTGTAACCGGCGCCCGGGTATCGGTGATCGCAGGAAAACCCCCGGCAGAGGACCTGGCCGCTCCGGCGCCTGCTGCGCAGGCTGTTCCGGCACAGGGGAGCGGGGACGCTCTGGATGCCCTGCTGGCCTTTGGGGAAAAGTTTGACAACATTAAAATACAGTAACACAGAATAAGGAGTGTTTTGGCTATGGCAAAGGGATTTAACAGCCGCGGACTGGGCGGCATGGGCGGCGGCATGAACATGAACATGATCAAGCAGGCCCAGAAGATGCAGCAGGACATGATGAAGATGCAGCAGGAGCTGCAGGAGAAGGAGTACACCGCGGCTGCCGGCGGCGGCGTGGTCACTGCCACCGTCAACGGCAAGCACGAGCTGAAGAATCTGGAGATCGACCCCGAGGCCGTGGATCCCGATGATGTGGAGATGCTCCAGGACCTCATCGTGGCCGCCGTGAACGAGGCCATGCGCAGCGCCGATAACGACGCCTCCAGCTCCATGCAGAAGCTGACCGGCGGACTGGGCCTGCCCTTCTGAAAATGGATCAACAAACGGGACGGTTTCCTTGCTGGGGAGCCGTTCCGTTTTGTATTAAACATACAAAATGTTTAAAAGGGCAGAGAAATTCAAAAAAAGGTGACTTTTTTCTTTACAGACTGGGAAAAATGTGATATAGTATCCCAGCGTAAAATCACGCGCGCCCATCCGCTTCGTTGCGGGGTACGGCCTGTCCAAGAGGACAGGGCTTCACCCGCCCGTTACGCAGCTCTTTGGGCAGAACAGAAGCGCGTAGGATAGGCACACAGGGGAGCTTGGACCGGAGCGACGGATACAAACCAAGCGGGGCAAAGCCCGGCTGTTTGTGTCCGGAGTCGCAGGGAAAGCGACCCGGCCGTGCGCCCAATCCGTAGCGTGACAAAAAGAAAGGTGGAAATTCCCATGATTCGTAAGGACGAAAAGACTGCCGTTATTGAGGCCAACCGCACTCACCCCACTGACACCGGTTCTCCCGAGGTTCAGATCGCCATTCTGACCGCTCGCATCAACGAGCTGACCGAGCACCTGAAGGTCCACAAGCAGGACAACCACTCCCGTCGTGGCCTGCTGAAGATGGTCGGTAAGCGCCGCAAGATGCTGGACTATCTGATGGCTAAGGACATCGAGCGTTACCGTGCTATCATCGCCAAGCTGGGCATCCGTAAGTAATTGTTTCAATATAGGGTGGTGTGGAATTCCATGCCACCCTATCTTCCCATCTGGAAGCTTTCCGTTTTTTGCCTTCCCGCCGCTTTTTTAGCAGTTGAAATTGGGCTTGAGTGCCGCTCAAACCCGGCTTCAAGTGCTAAAAGGCTGGCGGGCGAAAACCAAATTTATTGAAAAGGAGTATCGCAATGTCAACCGTTATTAAGCACAAGCAGTTTAACAACTACAAGAGCTGGACCATGGACCTGTGCGGCCGTCCCCTGACCATCGAGGTGGGCAAGGTGGCCGAGCTGGCCAGCGCTTCCGCTATGGTCAAGTACGGCGAGACCACCGTGCTGGTGGCCGTTACCGTCTCTCCCCGTCCCCGTGACGGCATCGACTTCTTCCCCCTCTCTGTTGAGTTTGAGGAGAAGCTGTACGCTGTGGGCCGCATCCCCGGCTCCTTTATGCGCCGTGAGGGCCGTCCCTCCCTGCCCGCCGTTCTGGCTTCCCGCCTGATCGACCGGCCCATGCGCCCCCTGTTCCCCTACGACTTCCGCAACGACGTGTGCATCCAGTGCACTGTCATGAGCGTGGACTATGACTGCTCCCCCGAGGTGGCTGCCATGATCGGCGCCTCCGCCTGCGTGAGCTACTCCGAGATCCCCTTCGCCGGCCCCATCGGCTGCCTGGAGGTGGGTTACTGCGATGGCCAGATCGTCCTTAACCCCAACCAGGAGCAGCGCAAGACCTCCCGCATGGACGTGACCGTGGCCGCTACCGCTGAGAAGGTGGTCATGATCGAGGCCGGCGCCGACGAGATCCCCGACGAGATCATGTATGCCGGTATCGTGAAGGCTCACGAGGAGATTAAGAAGCAGATCGACTTCATCAACCAGATCGTTGCCGAGATCGGCAAGCCCAAGATGGAGTACGAGCACGCTCAGTTCAACCAGGAGCTGTTTGACAAGATCGTGGACGAGTTCATGGACGAGGCCAAGGCCGCCATGGACACCGACGACAAGAACGTGCGTGAGACCCGCTGGAACGCCATGATCGACAAGTGGCACGAGAAGTATCTGGAAGAGTACCCCGACATGGACCAGTACCTGGAGGAGTTCACCTACAAGTTCCAGAAGAAGATCGTCAAGGCTTGGCTGCTGGAAGGCCACCGCGTGGATGGCCGCGCCAAGAACGAGATCCGTCCTCTGGCTGCCGAGGTTGGCGTGCTGCCCCGCGTCCACGGTTCCGGCCTGTTCACCCGTGGCCAGACTCAGGTTCTGTCCGTGTGTACCCTGAACACCCTGGCTGCCTGCCAGAAGCTGGACACCATCTGGGAAGAGGACGAGAAGCGCTATATGCACCACTACAACTTCCCCCCCTACTCTGTGGGTGAGGCCCGCGCTCCCCGTTCCACCAACCGCCGCGAGTACGGCCACGGCGCTCTGGCTGAGCGCGCTCTGGTGCCCGTGCTGCCCTCCGTGGAGGAGTTCCCCTACGCCATCCGGGTCGTGTCTGAGGTTCTGTCCTCCAACGGTTCTACCTCTCAGGGCTCCATCTGCGGCTCCACTCTGGCTCTAATGGACGCCGGTGTGCCCATCAAGGCCCCCGTGGCCGGCATTTCCTGCGGCCTCATTCAGGACGACAACGGCGGCTTCACCACCTTCATCGACATCCAGGGCGTGGAGGACTTCCACGGCGAGATGGACTTCAAGGTTGCCGGTACCAAGGCCGGTATCACCGCCATCCAGATGGACCTGAAGAACGACGGTCTGACCCACGAGATCATCAAGGAGGCCCTGGAGATTACCCGGGATGCCCGTTACGCCATCCTGGACGAGATCATGCTGCCCTGCATCTCCGCGCCCCGCGCTGAGGTGAGCAAGTATGCTCCCAAGATGATCACCATGAAGATCGATCCCGACAAGATCCGCGAGGTCATTGGTAAGGGCGGCTCCGTGATCCAGAAGATCACCGCCGAGTCCGGCGCTACCGTGGACATCGAGGACGACGGCACCATCCACATCGCCTCCCCCAACGCCGAGGCCTGCGACGCTGCCAAGAAGATGATCGAGACCATCGTGTTCGTTCCCCAGGTGGGCGAGCTGTACTACGGCAAGGTCGTTCGCATCCTGCAGTTCGGCGCCTTCGTGGAGCTGGCTCCCGGCAAGGACGGCATGGTCCACATCTCCAAGCTGGCTGACCGCCGCGTGGAGAAGGTGGAGGACGTGGTCAACATCGGCGATATGATCTGGGTCAAGGTCACCGACATCGACGACAAGGGCCGCGTGAACCTGAGCTACCGCGACGCCATCAAGGAGATCAAGGCCAAGAAGGCCGCCGGCGAGAGCGTGAAGTAAGGTTTTTGCCTGAATAAGAAATATAAAGTGGCTGCCTGTGAGGCAGCCACTTTTTTATGTCGCTTTATTTGGCGGTAGGATAAGGGGAGGAAACTGGGGTCAAGCCCAGAAGATAATCCACACTGGTATGATAGAATGTGGATAATTTGATCAGGACAGCGGTGGGAATATCATTTTCCCCTGTCTCGTATTTGGAATAGCCGGTTTGGGACATACCCAGCATTTCAGCCACCTGCCGCTGGCTCAGGTCATGGTCCTCACGCAGGGCGCGGATTCTGGGATACATATTGCATCACCTCGGACTCAGTATAGGTTAACCTAAAACAGAGTATTTACTTTCAACCTGAAACAGGTTAAAATATAGGGGGTGAGAGGCATGGATAGACAAAAAAGAAAAATCTTGCGGATTTCAATTCCGGAAAAAGAGTATGAGCAGCTGCGCATATTGGCGGAGCAGGGCATACGCACCGTGCCAGCATATAGCCAACAAATTATTCTGCGATATTTAAGAAAAGTAAAGCGCGGCGAATTAGAAGATGGCTGGGGACTGAATGAAAGAATCGATTGAGCGAATGCTCTATATGGATAAAGTAGCGGCTGTCCGTTAGGACAGCCGCTTCAATTGTGTAAACCGTAAAATTTTTTTGAAAAACCTGTTTACCTTCACACTTTAATGTGTTAATATAATTGGAAAGCCGGGAACTTCCGTCCGTCCCGGAGGAAAGGAGATGCCCTATGGCGAAAACGGAGCGTAAAGAGCGCAGCCAGGCCCTGTATGAGACCATTTTGAAGTTGAAGGACCTGGACGAGTGCCGGAAATTTTTTGAGGATCTCTGTACCCCCACGGAGCTGCAGTCTATGGAGCAGCGCTTTGATGTGGCCGTCTACCTCCAGCAGGGTCTGGTCTATCTGGACATCCTGGAGAAGACCGGAGCCAGCAGCGCTACCATCAGCCGGGTCCGCCGGTCCATGCTGGAAGGCGGCGCGGGCGGTGTGGTACGGGACATCATCATCCGGGAAGGCCTGGACAAAAAAGACTGAATCAGGAAGAAAGCAGGGAAGACTATGAAACAACTGATGTTGGGCAACGCGGCTGTTGCCCGTGGACTGTATGAGGCGGGGTGCTCTGTGGCCTCCAGCTACCCCGGTACCCCCAGTACCGAGATCACCGAAGAGGCCGCCAAGTACGACGCCATCTACTGTGAGTGGGCTCCCAATGAGAAGGTGGCTATGGAGACCGCCTTTGGCGCTTGTCTGGCCGGCAAGCGCTCCTTCTGCGGTATGAAGCACGTGGGCCTCAACGTGGCTGCCGACCCGCTGTTCACCATTTCCTACACCGGTGTGAATGCGGGCATGGTCATCGCCGTGGCCGACGATGCGGGCATGCACTCCTCTCAGAACGAGCAGGACTCCCGCCACTATGCCATTGCCGCCAAGGTGCCTATGCTGGAGCCCTCTGACTCCGCCGAGGCCCTGGCCTTTGCCAAGCGGGCCTATGAGATTTCCGAGGAGTTTGACACCCCGGTCATCCTGAAGATGTGTACCCGCGTGTCCCACTCCCAGTCGCTGGTGGAGCTGGGGGAGCGCACCGAGGTGGAGAAGCCCTATGAGAAGAACATCGCCAAGTACGTGATGATGCCGGGCAACGCCATCCGCCGCCACCCTGTGGTAGAGGAGCGCACCCGCAAGCTCACCGAGTTTGCCGAGACCTGTGACCTCAACCGGGTAGAGATGGGTGGCACTTCCATGGGCGTGATCACCTCTTCCACCTCCTATCAGTATGTGAAGGAGGTCTTTGGGGACAGCGTTTCGGTGCTCAAGCTGGGCATGGTCAATCCCCTGCCTGTAAAGCTGATTCTGGACTTTGCCAGCAAGGTGGACAAGCTGGTGGTGGTTGAGGAGCTGGACTCCATCATCGAGGACCACTGCCGTAAGCTGGGCCTGAAGGTGTGGGGCAAGAACGTGCTGCCTCTGGAGGGCGAGTTCTCCCAGAACCTGGTGGCCTCCAAGCTGGGCGGCACCGTACATACCGGCAAGGCGCTGGAGGATGTCATTCCTCCCCGTCCCCCTGTTATGTGCGCCGGCTGTCCCCACCGCGGCCTGTTCTACACCCTGAACAAGAATAAGTGCACTGTCTTGGGCGACATCGGCTGCTACACCCTGGGTGCGGTGGCTCCCCTGTCCGCCATGGACATGACCCTGTGCATGGGCGGCTCCATCTCCGGCATCCACGGCTTCAACAAGGCCCGTGGGGAGGAGACTGAGGGCAAGACCGTGGCCGTCATCGGCGACTCCACCTTCATGCACTCTGGTATGACTGGTCTGGCCAACATCGCCTACAACCAGTCCAATTCTACCGTCATCATCCTGGACAACTCCATCACCGGCATGACCGGCCACCAGCAGAACCCCACCACCGGCTACAACATTAAGGGCGACCCCGCCGGTAAGATCGATCTGGAGTCCCTGTGCAAGGCCATGGGCTTCAACCGCGTCCGGGTAGTGGATCCCTACGACCTGAAGGCCTGTGACCAGGCGGTGAAGGAGGAGCTGGCCGCCAAAGAGCCCTCCGTCATCATCTCCCGCCGTCCCTGCGCTCTCTTGAAGTACGTCAAGCACAACGCGCCTCTGGCGGTGAACAAGGACAAGTGCATCGGCTGTAAGAGCTGCATGAAGATCGGCTGCCCCGCCATCTCAATCAAGGAGGGCAAGGCCTGGGTGGACAACACCCTGTGCGTGGGCTGCGGCGTGTGCGAGCAGCTGTGCCCCGTGGGGGCCTTTGAGAGCACCGGCAAGGAGGGTTAAGGCAATGGAAACCAAGAATATTATGATCGTAGGCGTGGGTGGCCAGGGCTCCCTGCTGGCCAGTAAGCTGCTGGGCCACCTGCTCATGGAGCAGGGATATGACGTGAAGGTGTCCGAGGTCCACGGCATGTCCCAGCGCGGCGGCAGCGTGGTTACCTATGTGCGCTACGGCGACAAGGTAAATTCTCCTGTCATTGATAAGGGCGAGGCGGACTTTATTGTCTCCTTCGAGCTGCTGGAGGCCGCCCGTTGGCTGGAGTATCTCAAGCCCGACGGACAGATCGTCACCTCCACTCAGCAGATCGATCCCATGCCTGTTATTACCGGGGCCGCCAAGTACCCCGAGAATCTGGTGGAGAAGATGAAGGCCACCGGAGCCAAGGTGGACGCGCTGGACTGTCTGGCTCTGGCTGAGCAGGCTGGCTCCTCTAAGGCAGTGAATATTGTGCTCATGGGCCGGCTGTCTCACTACTTTGACTTGCCGGAGGAGGCGTGGCAGGCTTCTCTGGAGGCCATGGTGCCCCCCAAGTTCCTGGAGCTGAACAAGAAGGCCTTCGAGCTGGGGAAGCTTTCTTAAAAGAAAGCTTAGCAAAGAACGTTGTGCAAAGCTGCGCTTTGCCTCTGTGCCCGCTCGAAGAGATGCCTTCCATAAGGCGAAAGCCCGCCGGGAAGGCAGACGGGATGGGCTTTACTTACCAGAAACAGCAAGATCACGATACACACAAGTTAGAGAGGGATGAATCCATTGGAACGGTATTATCAGCCCGAGATTGAATGCGCCTCTCGGGAGCAAATTCGTGCCTGGCAGGATGAGCGCCTGGTCAAGCAGGTGCGCCATGCCTATGACCACGTGCCTTATTACAAGAAGCTGATGGACGAAAAGGGAGTGCGTCCGGAGGACATTGAGTCGGTGGACGACCTGCACAAGCTGCCCTTTACCTATAAAAAGGACCTGCGGGATACCTATCCCTATGGGCTGTTTGCCGTTCCCATGAAGGATGTGGTGCGGCTGCATGCCTCCTCCGGAACCACCGGAAAGCAGATCGTGGTAGGCTATACCCGGGAGGACCTGGATATCTGGGACGATATTGTGGCCCGTCAGCTGGTGGCCGTGGGTGCCACCGAGGAGGATAAGGTACATATCTCCTATGGTTATGGCCTGTTTACCGGCGGTCTGGGACTGCACGGCGGCGCTACCAAGCTGGGCGCCACGGTCATTCCCGTCTCCTCCGGAAACACCCAGCGGCAGATCACCATTCTCCGGGACTTTGGCTCTACCGTTCTGTGCTGCACCCCCTCCTACGCCGCCTTTATCGGCGAGACCCTCCACGAGATGGGACTCACCGGCAAGGACATTCCCCTGAAGGCGGGCATCTTCGGTGCCGAGGCCTGGAGTGAGGAGATGCGCCAGGATATCCAGGAGAAGCTGGGCATCAAGGCCTATGACATCTATGGCCTGACCGAGATCATGGGTCCCGGCGTGGCTTACGAGTGCTCCGAGCAGAACGGAATGCACGTCAACGAGGACCACTTTATCATCGAGATCATCGATCCCGAGACCGGAGAGGTGCTGCCCGAGGGTCAGCAGGGTGAGATCGTCTTCTCCTGCATCACCCGCCAGGCCTTCCCCCTGCTGCGCTACCGCACCCGGGACATCGGCGTGATCCGTCACGAAAAGTGTTCCTGCGGACGTACCTTCGTGAAGATGAGCAAGCCCATGGGCCGCAGCGATGATATGCTCATCATCCGCGGCGTCAACGTCTTCCCCTCCCAGATTGAGACTGTGCTCCTCAACCACGGCTATCCCGCCAACTACCAGATCATCGTGGATCGGGTCAAGTCTACCGACACGCTGGATATCCAGGTGGAGATGACCCCCGAGATGTTTACCGATAACCTGGGCGAGATCGACCGTCGGCAGAAGGAACTGGTGGAGGGCCTGCGCTCTCTGCTGGGTCTGGCCGCTAAGGTTACCCTGGTGGCCCCCAAGTCCATTGTCCGCAGCGAGGGCAAGGCGGTCCGGGTCATCGACAAGCGGAAAATTTAAGGAGGGTTCGCCATGAGCATCAAGCAGATCTCCATTTTCGTGGAAAATAAGCCGGGAGCCCTGTACGGCCTGACCGGTGTTCTGGCTCAGAACAAGGTGGACCTGCGGGCCCTTTCCCTGGCTGAGACCAGTGAATTCGGCATCGTGCGCATCATTGTCAACGATGTATACAAGGCAACCACCGTTCTGAAGGATGCGGGCTATGTCCACTCCATCACCCCTGTGGTGGGCGTGGCTATCCCCGACGTGCCCGGAGGACTCAACCGGGTACTCCAGGTACTCTCCAACGCCAAGATCAACGTGGAGTACATGTACGCCTTTCTGGGCGGTAAGCAGGCCAACTCCGCCTACATGATCTTCCGGGTCCAGGACGTGGACGCCGCGGAGCAGGCGTTGGCCCAGCGGGATATCAAGGTGCTGGATCAGGACCAGATGGCTGGGGTGTAAATCAACAGAAAAAAATGACCGCCTGCGGGCGGTCATTTTTTTGTAGCAAAAAGAAAGGACCGCCCGAAAGCGGTCCTTAGTAGGAGAAGCTTAGTTCTCGGCCAGAGCGGCAGTGATGATAGCCATGGAGTAGACCTCCTGGGCGTTACAGCCGCGGCTCAGGTCGTTGATGGGGGCGTTCAGGCCCAGCAGGATGGGGCCGTAAGCCTCGAAGGAGCCCAGACGCTGAGCGATCTTGTAGCCGATGTTGCCGGCGTTGATGTCGGGGAAGATGAAGGTGTTGGCATAACCGGCCACCTTGGAGTCGGGGCACTTGGTGTGAGCCACGCGGGGAGACACAGCGGCGTCAAACTGCAGCTCGCCGTCCACGGGGATCTCGGGCATAGCAGCCTTGGCCTTCTCGCAGGCGTTGCGCATCTTGTCCACGTCCTCGCCCTTGCCGGAGCCAAAGGTGGAGTAGCTCAGGAAAGCAACCTTGGGGTCAATGCCGAAGATCTTGGCGCACTTGGCAGTCTCCAAGGCGATCTCAACCAGCTCGTCCTCGTTGGGCTTGATGTTGATGGCGCAGTCGCCCATGGCCAGCACGTCGTTGTCGCCGGTGGCGGAAGGACGAACCAGGATGAAGCAGGAGGAGACGATCTTGTTGCCGGGCTTGGTCTTGACCAGCTGCAGAGCGGGACGGACGGTGTCGGCGGTGGAGTAGGTAGCGCCGCCCAGCAGAGCGTCGGCCTCACCCATAGCCACCAGCATGGTGCCGAAGTAGTTGCCCTTCTTCAGAGCAGCGCGGCACTCTTCCTCGGTCATCTTGCCCTTGCGCAGCTCGACCATCTTGGCAACCATAGCGTCCATGTTCTCGTAGGTCTCGGGGTCTACGATGATGGCGCCGCGGATGTTAAAGCCGGCGTCCTCAGCGGCAGCGCGGACTTCCTCCTCCTTGCCCACCAGCACGGGGGTCAGGAAAGTACCGGACAGCAGACGGGCAGAGGCCTCCAGAATACGGGGATCGGTGCCCTCGGTGAATACGATCTTACGGGGATGAGCCTTCAGGATGTCGATGAGTTTCTTGAACATGTGAACCATTCCTTCCAAAACAGAAACTTGGGTGCGGGAGACGAAAAAAACGCCTCACGTCATGCACTCTTTTCTGGGACTATGGTAGCATTTTCCCGTGGAAAATGCAAGAGTTACTGCACTTTCATTTTGCCGGATTTCTCGAAAAGGATACAAAAAAACCCACAAAAATATGAAATTTCTCTTTACGAAAGGTATTGGGTCGTTTATACTATACCAAGTGTATTGATTTTTAGGGCGGCAGCCGGATCGAGTAATCGGCAGGCCTGGCCGCTCGGATAGAGGTGAACGATTTGAACGCAGAATTTGCCCGTACCCTGTCCCTGCTGCGTCAGGAAAAAGGAGTCAGTCAGCGCGCAGCCGCCGCGGAGCTGGGTATCTCTCAGGCCCTCATGTCTCACTACGAAAACGGCATCCGTGAGCCCGGTCTGTCTTTTGTGGTCAAGGCCTGTGATTATTATGGTGTGTCCGCCGATTACCTGTTGGGCCGCACTCTGACCCGGGATGGCACCACCATTGGAGCTGAGGAGCTCTACGACGTCAGCGAAGAGAAAAACAATTCCATGCGGGGCTCTGTGCTGGCCCTGCTGTCCAAGAAGCTGCTGGTGAACTCGGTGGGAATGCTCTTCGACCTGCTGGGGAAGACCGGCAGCCGGGAGGCCATCCGTGCCGCCTCCAACTACCTGTCCTCGGCGGTCTACTCAGTGTACCGCCAGCTTTACCACGCCAATCCGGCCAACAACCCCGATTTCTTCTCTGTGTCCCAGCGGCATGCCCAGGCTGGCCTGGCCCAGGCGGATATGGATCTGTCCCGGGTGGAGCTGGAGGATGCGCTGGCCCAGCATGTGAAGGACAAGGGCCAGATGCCTGAGATGGACCACGCCGCTCTGGCTCGGGATTACCCCGTGCTCTATCAGTCCATGCTGCAGCTCATCCACAACTCCGGCGAGCGGATGAACAAGCTCTTTGGCGGCCGGGATAATAAAGATAATAAATAAGCGCCGCCTGTTTATGAATCTGAATCTCATCTTTGGAGGGTATCTATGACCGATCAATCCAAAATCCGCAATTTTTCTATCATTGCCCACATCGACCACGGCAAGTCCACCTTGTCTGACCGTCTCATTGAGCAGTGCCATGCAGTGACTGAGCGGCAGATGGAGTCTCAGCTGCTGGACAACATGGATCTGGAGAAGGAGCGCGGCATCACCATCAAGGCCCGTGCCGTCCGTCTGGAGTACCAGGCTCAGGATGGGGAGACCTACCACCTCAACCTCATCGACACCCCGGGCCACGTGGACTTCAACTACGAGGTGTCCCGGTCTCTGGCCGCCTGTGAGGGTGCGGTGCTGGTAGTTGACTCCACCCAGGGCGTGGAGGCCCAGACGCTGGCCAACACCTACCTGGCCCTGGAGCATGATCTGGAGATCCTGCCCGTGTTCAACAAGATCGACCTGCCCGCCGCCAATCCCCAGAAGGCCAAGGAGGAGGTAGAGGCTATCATCGGCCTGCCCGCCATGGAGGCCCCGGAGATCTCCGCGAAAATGGGCATCAACATTCCCGCCGTGCTGGAGGACATTGTACAGAACGTGCCTGCCCCCACCGGCGACGCCAGCGCCCCTCTGAAGGCTCTGGTCTTTGACAGCCAGTACGACCCCTATGTGGGTGTTATCGTCTACTTCCGTGTGATGGAGGGCACCCTGAAGAAGGGCATGAATGTAAAGATGATGGCCTCCGGCGCCTCCTACCAGGTGCTGGACTGCGGCTATCTGCGTCCTCTGGGTATGGACTCCTGCCCGGAGCTCACCGCCGGCGAGGTAGGCTGGTTTACCGCCTCCATCAAGAACGTGAAGGACACCCGGGTGGGCGACACCATCACCGGAACCGATCAGCCCGCCGCCGAAGCTCTGCCCGGCTACCGGCCCGCCCAGGCCATGGTTTACTGCGGTATCTACACCCAGGACGGCAGTAAATATCCTGACCTGCGGGACGCGCTGGAAAAGCTCCAGCTCAACGACGCTTCCCTGTCCTTCGAGCCCGAATCCTCCATCGCCCTGGGCTTTGGCTTCCGCTGCGGCTTCCTGGGCATGCTCCATATGGAGATCATCCAGGAGCGTCTGGAGCGTGAGTTCGATCTGGACCTGGTTACCACACTACCCTCTGTAATCTACGAGGTAGATAAAACTGACGGGACTACCGTGAAGGTGGATAACCCCCACAACTATCCCGATCCCGGCCTGATCACCGAGGCCCGGGAGCCCTATGCCAAGGTGTCCATCATCGCGCCCCCCGACTACGTAGGCAACATCATGCCCATGTGTCAGGACCGCCGGGGCATTTTTAAGGACATGCAGTATCTGGACACCAACCTGGTGGAGCTGCACTACTCCATGCCTCTGGGCGAGATCATCTACGACTTCTTCGACGCCTTGAAGGCCCGCACCAAGGGCTACGCCAGCCTGGACTACGAGCTGGAGGGCTATCAGCCCAGCCAGCTGGTGAAGGTGGACCTGCTCCTCAACGGCGACCAGGTGGACGCTCTGAGCTTCATTGCCCACAAGGACAAGGCTTACGGCCGGGCCCGGAAGATCTGCGAGAAGCTCAAGGAGAACATCCCCCGTCAGCTCTTTGAGGTGCCCATCCAGGCGGCCATCGGCGGCAAGATCATTGCCCGTGAGACCGTCAAGGCCATGCGTAAGGACGTGCTGGCCAAGTGCTACGGCGGCGATATCACCCGTAAGAAGAAGCTGCTGGAGAAGCAGAAGGAAGGCAAGAAGAAAATGCGCTCTTTGGGTACGGTGCAGATGCCCACGGAAGCATTTATGGCAGTGCTTAAACTCGACGAGGAATAAGAAGCATTTTCTTCTGCCTTCCTGGGGCCCCGCAGCGCGGGGCGGCGCTTTGCGCCGGACAAGCGTTTTGCCCTCTGGGCAAAACCTTGGCGGAGGGCGGATTTACTCCGCCCGAGCATGGAAAGCGCCCTTGGGGGCCCCGGCGGATGAATCCGCTGGGGAGCAGGCAAGAAGAAAATGCGCTCTCTGGGTACCGTGCAGATGCCCACGGAAGCATTTATGGCAGTGCTTAAATTGGACGAGGAATAAAAGGAGAACTATTTATGATCAAATTCAACCACTTCAACTTCAATGTCCTGGATCTGGACAAGAGCCTGGACTTCTATAAAAAGGCCCTGGGCCTGGAGCCTGTGCGGGTGAAGGATGCCGAGGACGGCTCCTTCCGTCTGGTGTACCTGGGGGACGGCCTCACCGAGTTTCAGCTGGAGCTGACCTGGCTGCGGGACCGCAAGGAGCCCTACAACCTGGGCGAGTGTGAGTTCCACCTGGCCTTCCACACCGATGAGTACGAGCAGCTGCACCAGAAGCACCAGGACATGGGCTGCATCTGCTTTGAAAACCCGGCCATGGGGATCTACTTCATCTCCGATCCCGATGGCTATTGGATCGAGATCGTGCCCGAGCATAAATAAGAAAACGGACCTGACGGAGCAATCCGCCAGGTCCATTTTTTTAGCCCAGATAGGCCTTCTTGACTTGTTCGTTGTTGAGCAGCTCTCGCCCGGAACCCGACAGGGTGATTTTGCCGGTCTCCAGCACGTAGGCTACATCGGCGATGCGCAGAGCCATGTTGGCGTTCTGCTCGATGAGCAGGACCGTGACGCCCTGGCGGTTGATTTCCTTGATGATGTCAAAGATGCCCTTGACCACGATGGGGGCCAGGCCCAAGGAGGGCTCATCCATCATGATGATCTTGGGGCGGGACATGAGGGCGCGGCCCACAGCCAGCATCTGCTGCTCGCCGCCGGACAGGGTGCCCGCCGCCTGCCAGGAGCGCTCCTTCAAGCGGGGGAAGAGCTCGTAGACCCAGTTGAGGTCGTCGTCCAGGCTGTCCCGGCGCAGGTAGGCGCCGATCTTCAGGTTCTCCAGCACGGTGAGGTCCGGGAAGACGTGGCGTCCCTCGGGCACCAGGGTGATGCCCTTGGAAACGATGCGGTCGGGGCTGAGGGCGGTGATATCCTCGCCCTGGAGGTGGATACGGCCATGGGCGGGTTTCACCAGTCCGGCAATGGTGCGCAGCGTGGTGGATTTGCCCGCGCCGTTGGCGCCGATGAGGGTGACGATCTTCCGCTCGGGTACCTCAAAGGTGATGCCCTTCACGGCCTCAATGCCGCCGTAGCTTACCTTCAATTCATCAATCTTCAGCATCGTCTGCCACCCCCAAATATGCCTCGATGACCCGAGGATTGTTTTGAATCTCCGCCGGTGTACCCTGGGCAATGAGCTTGCCGAAGTCCAGCACGTAGATGCGGTCGGAGATCTGCATGACCAGATCCATATGGTGCTCAATGATGAGGATGGTCAGATTGTATTCGTCCCGGATGTGGTGGATGAACTGGGAGAGCTCCTGGGTCTCCTGGGGGTTCATGCCGGCCGCCGGCTCGTCCAGCAGCAGGAGCTTGGGCTGGGTGGCCAGGGCGCGGGCGATCTCCAGGTGGCGCTGCAGGCCATAGGGCAGAGAACCGGCCACTTCGTCCTTCAGATGCAGCAGGTTCTGCTCCTCCAGCAGGGCCAGGGACTCCTCCCGCATCCGCTTCTCCTCCGCGGCGTTGAGGCGGAAGGTGGCGGAGAATACGTTCTGCTTGGCACGCATGTGCTTGGCGATGAGTACGTTGTCCAGCACCGACAGCTTGGAGAACAGGCGGATGTTCTGGAAGGTACGGGCGATGCCCAGCTGGGTAATTTTATCCGGGGTGGGGTTGAGGGTATGGGTATACTTGCCCTTGTTTTCCCCGGCGTACAGCTTCTGCATTTTGCCCTTGGGGAAGTTCTCCACCATGGGCTGATCCAGGAAGGAGATCCGGCCGTTGGTAGGCTCATAGACTCCGGTGATGCAGTTGAAGGCGGTGGTCTTGCCGGCGCCGTTGGGGCCGATGAGAGCCACGATCTCTCCCTTGTTTACCTCCAGGGACAGGTCATTAACGGCCACCACGCCGCCAAACTGCATGGTGATGTGTTCCAGCTGGAGGACATGTTCCAGGCTCATTTCGCCACCTCCTTGGTTTTCTTACGGGGTTTGAGCAGGTCTGTGATCTCCTTGTTGCCCATGATGCCCTGACGGAAGAAGAGCACCACGATCATGATGACCACGGAGAAGACCACCATGCGGAAGCCGTTACGGAACAGGCCCAGCTTGATGCCCAGGAAGGAGCCCATGTCCAGGCCGCGCAGCCACCACTCGGAGCAGGCCACATACAGGAAGGTGGACAGGACAGAACCGGAGATGGAGCCAATGCCGCCGATGACCACGATGAGCAGGATCTCATAGGTCATGGTGGAGGTGTACACCTTGGCCTGGGCGTTGTTGGCGAACATGGCAAACAGCGCGCCGCCCACGCCGGAGAAGAAGGAGCTGATGACGAAGGAGAGCATCTTGTGCTTGGCCAGGTTGATGCCCATGGCCTCCGCGGCGATCTCGTCCTCCCGGATGGCCTTGAAGGCCCGGCCGTAGGAGGAGTTGATGAGCATGACAATGATGGCCACACAGATGATCATGATGAGCATGGGGAAGAAGGAGGACAGGTAGAACACCACTTTGCCGCTGGAGTCGGTGATGTTGAAGTTGTTGAAGGTGGGGATCTGGGTGATCATGTTGGCACCGTTGGTGATGGGACCCAGAGCCTGCCACTGGAAGATGGCCCGGATGATCTCGGCAAAGCCCAGGGTGGCAATGGCCAGATAGTCACTCTTGAGGCGCAGCACCGGCAGGCCGATCAGGTAGGCAAAGAAAGCTGCCACGCAGCCACCCAGAATGATGGCCAGCAGCACGCCCAGAATGAGGCCGGCCGGGGTGTCCACCCCGCCGAACAGGTCAGGCAGGGAGAATTTTACCGCCGAGCCGCCGAACAGGTAGTACACCGTGTCCTTGGCGGAGACAGGGACCGTGAGGATGGCGTAGGTGTAGGCACCCAGCAGCATAAAGCCCGCCTGGCCCAGGGAGAACAGGCCGGTAAAGCCGTTGACCAGGTTCATGGACACGGCCACCAGGGAGTACACCGCGCCCTTTTTCAGGACCACAAACAGCTGGCTGGTGGAGGGGAGGGTGTTCTCCAGTACAGTCACCAGAACCAGCACCAGAATCGCGGCGGCCAGCCCCAGCAGGGCGCCCCGTTTGCTTCGTTTCTCTTGAATCATAGTGCTACCTCCTTACACCTTATCCGTGGCCTTTTCACCGAACAGGCCGGTGGGCTTAAAGACCAGAATGACGATCAGCAGGGCAAAGGTAAAGGCGTCCACAAAGGTGGTGGCACCCTCAAAGGGCAGGATCTTCACGAAGTTCTCGCAGATGCCGATGAGGAACGCGCCGATCACCGCGCCGGGGATGGAGCCGATGCCGCCAAACACCGCGGCCACGAAGGCCTTCAGACCGGGCATGGAGCCCACCGTGGGGACCACGGAGGAGTAGGTGGTGAAGTAGAGCATGGAGCCAATGGCCGCCAGAGCCGAGCCGATGATAAAGGTGATGGAAATGACGGAGTTGATTTTGATGCCCATGAGCTGGCTGGTCTCAAAGTCCTTGGCCACCGCCCGCATGGCCATGCCCACCTTGGTGCGGTTGATAAGCAGGGTGAGCAGGATGACCAGGGCCACCACCAGAACGGGAGTGAGCAGCACCACCCACTTGATGGAGGTGCCGGCCACGGTGATGGTGTCAGACAGGAAGGGGAGAGAGGGGTAGATCATGGGCTGACCGCCGGTGACGTAGGTGGCGGTGTTCTGGAGCAGGTAGCTCACGCCGATGGCGGAGATCATCACGCTCATACGGGGGGCGGAGCGCAGGGGCTTGTAGGCCACACGCTCAATGCAGAAGCCAAGAACCACCGTCAGGATGACCACCAGGGGCATAGCCACATATAGGGGGAAGGTGGCGCTCAGGTAGATGCCCAAGAGGCCGGCCACCATGAACACGTCGCCGTGGGCGAAGTTGATCAGGCGCAAAATGCCGTAGACCATGGTGTAGCCGATGGCGATGAGGGCGTATTGTCCGCCCACCGAGATGCCGAACAGCAGGGTGGAGATAAAAAATTCCATGGAATTTCCTCCTCAGTCAAAGTTTTGCTGGACAGTCCCAAAAAGAGGGGGAGACCGCCTCCTTTTGGGGCGGCCCAGCGGGAGGTGGATACAGAATTGGCGGGGACCCGAGGGGGCCCCCGCCAAACCGTAAATCAAATCAATTGCGGGGCGGGGAGCTTACTTCGCTACCGTCTGCTGAGTTTCCAGCTCCCAGGCACCGTCGTTGGTGGAGTGCTTGATATAGGCGGTGTCACGCACGGCATCGCCGTTGGTGTCGTCAAAGGCGATGTGGCCGGACACGCCGTCATACTCCACATCCCACAGGGCGGCCTTGATGGCGGCGGGGTCCACGCTGTCGGCCTTTTTGATGGCCTCGAGAGCCACATAGTAGGCGTCATAGCCCATGGCGGTGACCGCGGCTACGGTGTCGTTGCCGCCGTTGGACTCCAGAGCGCCGGAGGCGGTGTTGATGTAGTTCTTGATGCCCGCGTCGAAGTCAGGGCTGCCGCCCTCCTGATAGAAGGTGGACACGTACAGCTGAATGTTGGTGCCCTTGGCGGCCTCCAGGACCATGTTGTCGTCCAGGGTGTCAGAGCCCACGAAGGGGATCTCCAGGCCCAGAGAAGCGGCCTGAGTGATGATCTGGGTGGCGTAGGCGATGGACACGGGGGTAAAGATAACGTCGGCGCCCTGGTCCTTGGCCTTGTTCAGGTAGGAGTTGAAGTCGGAGTTGTTGGTGGGGAAGGAGTCGGTGATGACCTTGCCGCCGGCGGCCTCAAAGGCCTGCTTGAAGAAGGCGATCAGGCCCTGGTCGTACTCGTTGCCCGCCTCGCCCAGGCAGTAGGCGGTTTTGGCCTGGAACTTATCCATGGAGAAGTTAGCCAGAACAGTGCCCTGGAAGGGATCCAGGAAGCAGATGCGGAAGTAGTAGTCGTTGCCGGCGGTGACGTTGGGGTTGGTGCAGGTCACGCCGATGGCGGGGATGCCAGCGTTGCCGAAGGTGGGGCCGGCGGCGATGGACACGCCGGAACCGTAGGAGCCCAGCACCATGGCCACGCCCTCACTGACCAGCTGGGAAGCGGCGGTGGGGGCCTTGTCGGTGGAGGAGCCGTTGTCAGCATAGACCAACTCGACCTTGTACTCCTCGCCGCCCACAGTGACGGTAGGAGTCTCAGAGTTAGCATACTGCATGCCCAGCATTTCCTTCTTGCCGCCGGAGGCGGAGTCGCCGGAAGCGGGCTCAAACACGCCGATCTTGATTACCTTGTCGCCGGAAGCGGAGCCGCCGCCGGAACCAGAGCCGGAGCCGGAGCTGCCGCAGCCAGCCAGAGCGGCGATCATCAGGGCGCAGGACGTAGCCAAAGCCAGAAATCGTTTCATGTTCTTTCCTCCAATCTTTTTCGGGCAAATTCCCGAATGTCCACAACAAAAAGACAAATGTCCATGCGAACTTGTGGTTTATTATAGCAAAGTGAAAAAGAAAATGCAAGGGCAATTCAGGAAAGTTTCAGATTCAGCGATTTTAAGACGGAGGGATAAAAATAGGGCAGAAAAAAGGGAAAAATAAACAAAAGACGCCTCTGGCTTTTGCCAGAGACGCCTTTATGGGAAGGAAGAGTATTACTTCTTCTGGGCCTCGCCCTCGGGGAAGATGATCTTATTGACAAAGAAGATCACCATGGAGATACCGCCGTTGAGCACCACGGTACCGATGTTGTAGATGAAAGCGGGCACGAACAGACCGGCCACCGCCATCCAGATGCAGTTGATGGAGTTGACGATGCAGGTGATGATGCAGAAGGCGATGACGTACCACAGGATCTGGTAGGCCAGGTTGCCCTTGCTGCGGAAGACCAGGTTGCGCTGGAGGGGGAAGTTGATGCACTCGCCGATGACCATGGCGACCATGTAGGCGCAGAAGTAAGGCAGGCCGCCGTGGTCCACGTCGTAGCCAAGGATGTTCCACTGGAAGGTCTCACCAAACAGGGTGATGGGGATCCCCGGCCAGCCGAAGTCCACCATGGGCAGACCGGCGAAGGCGGCGGGCAGGAAGGTCAGCAAAATGTACTTAAAAACAGTAATGACGTTGCTGACAATGACGAACAGGCCGCCTTCCCGGATCCACTTGGCGGCTCCGGGATGCTTGGCCGCAAAATTATTCTAAAAACTCACAGTTTTTTGCTCCTCTCCTTCTTGACCTTCCCGTTGGCAAAGAAGCCGGCGATGGTCTTGCCAATGCCGCGGAAGAAGTGGCCGTTGCAGGCCTCCAGAATGGAGGCTGTCATCTCAGTGGTCACCAGTCCGTTGCTCATCTTGGCCAGGCCGCGGAAAGGCATGCTGTGGATAAAGAGAACGTTCAGGTTGGGCTGGTCCTTCTCTTCGCTCTTGCGCTGGATAGCGGCCAGACGGCCGGCAGCGAAGCGGGCCACGAAGCCCTTGGCGTAAATCATCTGGGACAGGCTGTCGTTGTAGCCCAGAGGCTGGGAGCGGTCCCACTTGTCCTGGGGGATGGGACGGCCCAGCAGGGTCTCAAACTGGTCGTCGGGGACGGCCTGGACCTGGGCGGAGTAGTAGCAGGACAGCTTCTCCCGGTCGTAGGGGATGGGAGCGCCGGTGCCCTCCACCTCCACGGAAGCGGTGAGCAGGATGTCGGCGGCGCTGGCGCCCACCTCCAGGCAGTACTCGCCGCCCTCGATCTCCCAGCGGTTGGTCTTCACGTTGAAGTAGCGGAAGGCCTTGTCATCCAGGGGGATGGTAACGGTGCGGCTCTCCCCGGGCTGGAGGAAGACCTTGGCAAAGCCCTTGAGCTCCCGCAGGGGAGTGGAGAGCTGGCTGTTGGGCCGGGAGACATACAGCTGGGCCACCTCCGCGCCGGCGCGTTTGCCGGTGTTGGTGAGGGTAAAGGTGACCTTCTCCTTGTCGGCCTTCAGGTCCGAGTAGGCGAAGGTGGTGTAGCTCAGACCAAAGCCGAAGGGGAAGCGCACGGCCTTCTGGGCGGTGAGATAGTAGCGGTAGCCCACAAAGATGGACTCCCGGTACTGGGCGGTGAGCTCCCGGCCGGGGAAGAAGTCCCGGTTGGGGGTATCGTCATAGACCAGGGGATAGGTCTCGGCCAGCTTGCCGGAGGGGTTCACCTTGCCGGTGAGGATGTCGGCCATGGCACCGGCGCCAGCCTGGCCGCCCAGATAGCCGTGGACGATGGCGGCGGCCTTGTCGTACCAGGGCAGCTCCACAGGAGAGCCGCCGGAGAGGACCACAACTACCTTGGGGTTGGCGGCGGCCACCGCCTCCAGCAGACGGTTCTGATTGGCGGGCAGGCGCATGTGGCTGCGGTCCATACCCTCGCTCTCGAAGATCTCAGGCAGACCCAGATAGAGCAGCACCACATCGGCCTGGGCGGCCAGCTGGACCGCGGCCTGCTGAAGGCCTGTGTCATCCTTGCCGTTGCGCAGGTAGCCCTGGGCGTGGCCCACTACGTCCAGACCGCTGGCCTTCAGGCAGTCCAGAGGTTTGTCCAGACGGGTGGGATTGACCAGAGAGGAACCGGCGCCCTGATACCGGGGCTCCAGAGCCATGTCGCCGATAACGGCCACCCGGGTGTTGGGAGCCAGAGGCAGCAGATCATTCTCATTCTTCAGCAGCACAGCGGTCTGGGCAGCGGCCTGACGGGCCACGGCGTGGTGGGCCTCCTGATCGAAGTCCCGCTTACCGCCGGCGGTGGCCTCATGGGTGGCCAGGATCACGTCCAGCAGCTGGTCTACCCGCAGGTCGATTTCGCCTTCGGTGATCTTGCCCTCTTTCAGGGAGGCCATCAGCTCCCGGTCGCTGTCGCCGATGGTGCCGGGCATCTCCAGGTTGCTGCCCGCCTTGATGCCGGCGGTCTGGCTGTTGCAGCCGCCCCAGTCGGTGACCACAAAGCCGTCAAAGCCCCACTCGTCCCGGAGGATCTCGGTGAGCAGGTGGGCGTTCTCGTTGGCGTAGGTGCCGTTTACCTTGTTGTAGGAGGACATGATGGACTTGGGATGGCCCTCCTTGACGGCGATCTCAAAGTTGGTGAGGTACAGCTCCCGCAGGGTGCGCTCATCCACCACGCTGTCGCTGGTCATGCGCAGCAGCTCCTGAGAGTTGGCGGCAAAGTGCTTGGGACAGGCGGAGATGCCGTTTTCCTGCACGCCCCGGATGAAGGCGGCGGCCATTTTGCCGCCCAGGTAGGGGTCCTCGGAGTAGTACTCAAAGTCGCGCCCGTCCAGAGGGCTGCGCTTGGTGTTCAGGCCGGGACCCAGCAGGACGTTGACCTGCTGGCAGGCGGCCTCCTTGCCGATGGTGCGGCCGCACAGGGTGGCCAGCTCCTCATCCCAGCTGTTGGCGATGCCGGCGGCGGTGGGGAAGCAGGTGGCAGGCTGACTGGCATTGATGCCTAAATGGTCGCCCTCTCCCAACTGCTTACGCACCCCGTGAGGGCCGTCGGACAGAAACATGCTGGGCACACCCGCCTTGGGAAAGGGGTAGGTGCTCCACACGTCCCGGCCGGAGAGCAGGGCGATCTTTTGTTCCAGGGTCAGCTTATCCAGAATGTCTTGGTGTTTCACAGTCTATCTCCCTTTCATTCAGCGGTATGGATGCAAATGTGGATGTAAGGGGGAATCCCCCCGGGGCAGCCGGGGGGATCTCCTAGGTAGTTAAGCCTGAGTGGAGGCGTCCTCCATCTTCTTGGACTTCTTGATGATCATCACAGCGCCGGCCACCAGGATCACACCCACCACCACGTCGATGGCGATGGCAGCGATCTGCCAGCCCTGCAGGCCGCCGCCGGACAGGTTGGCGGGGTCATAGGCGCGGGAATTGACCGTGGTGTACAGGATGTTCTTACAAGCCTGACGCATAGCCAGCACGGAGGTAGCGCTGGTGGTGTCGGTTACATGGTTGGTCTCGGTGTCATAGGCGACCAGCATGCAGTCGGTGCCGCCGCGAATAGCCTGGTCGGAATCCATGTAGCCGTACACACCGAAGTAGTCGGTGAGCACGAAGCCCTGGAAGCCCCACTCGTCACGCAGGACGTTGTTGAGCAGTTCGTCACAGGCGCCGGCCCAGGTGGTGCCGATGTAGTTGAAGGAGGACATGACCGCCTGGCAGCCGCCGTCCTTCACAGCAATCTCGAAGGGCTTGAGGTAGATCTCACGGATGGACTGCTCGTTGGCCCAGGTGCACAGCATGCCGCAGCGGTTGGTCTCCTGGTCGTTGAGAGCGAAGTGCTTCATGTAGGCGTACACGCCGTGCTCCTGAGCGCCCAGGATGGCGTTGGCAGCCATGTTGCCGCCCAGAACGCCGTCCTCGGAGTAGTACTCGAAGTTACGGCCGGCGAAAGCGGAGCGGTGGGTGTTCATAGCGGGAGCGTACCAGCCGGATACGCCCATCTCGTCGGCCATCTTGCCGATGCGCTCGCCGAAGTCATTGGCCAGATCCACATTCCAGGTGGCGGCGATCATGACAGCGGCGGGGAAGCCGATGGAACCCTTGCCGGTGAAGTTGTTGTTGATGGAGGCAGGACCGTCGCAGTCGATGAGGCCCTCTGCAGCGGCGGTCTCATAGAACTTGTAGCCCACATAGATGCCCTCTACGTAGTTGACAAAGAAGGGAACAGCGCCGTCCACGGCAAACTCGTCCATGTTGTCGTAGAACATGCTGCCAAAGTTGTTCCAGGTGGGGTCTGGGTCAGGTCGTAGACATAGGTGTCCACCATCTTGGCGGAGGGGTTCACCTCGCCGGTGAGGATCTCGCCCAGAGCGTTGAAGCCGGTCTGACCGGGGCCGGCCATAACCAGAGCGCCCTTAATGGAATCATACTGGTCCAGCCAGCCAAGCTCCATGGGGTTGGCGGCGTTGATGACCACGATAACGTTGTCAAACTCGCTGGTGACGCGCTCCACCATGGCGATCTCGCGGTTGCTCAGCTCCAGGTAGTGCTTGCTGGCGTCGCGGTCGTCGGTCTGGGAGCTGATACGCACACCGGAGGCACCCCAGGTGCCGCCCTCTTCAAAGGTGTCCTCGCCGTCATAGCTGGTGGGCAGGTCGGCGCCCTCGCCGCCGGAGCGGGAGATCACGATCAGAGCGGTGTCGGAGAACTCCTTGGCATTCTCAAAGATGCCGGCGGCGTCATACTCCTCCATGGTGGGCTCGGGGATGGTCCAGTCCTGGCCCCACATACCCACGGTGGGACGGGACTCACGATACTCGGTGTAGAAGTCAGTGATGGTGGTGTTGTACTCGATGCCGGCGTTGCTCAGGCCCTCCAGCAGGGAGACAGTGGGATAGGAGTCGGACAGGCCGCCGGAACCGGTGCCGCCGTAGACAGGGTTGGTGGAGGACCAGCCGAACACGTTGAGCTTGGTGTTGCCAGGGGCAGGGCGCCCTCGTTCTTCACCATGACGATGCCTTCTTCGGCGATGGTCTGGCACAGCTCATTGGCGGAAGCGGCAGTCTCGTCGGTGACGGAGCCGTCACCCATGGCCAGGGAGATGAGGCTGCTCATGGGGCCAAAGCAGATGAGGTTCACGGTGACGGCGATGGCCAGCACCATGGCCAGGGCGGCCTCGCCCCGGATCAGGAACTTCTTGGACCGGGCCATCTTGCGGCAGGCGACCATGGCCACGATGGCCAGGACCAGCACGACGGCAAGCCCGATCAGGTAGGGTTTGCAGGTGTTCAACACGGAGATTACGTCTTCAATGTTGATGGCAAGCATTCTATTCTTCCTCCTGTCGTGTTTTTGGGAAGGACGCACACAGAACAGCCCTTCCCGAATCTGAGAGGAGTTTATCACAACTTAACCTCGTTTTTTCATGAAAGGCACAAACTGCTGCCTTTTGGGCGCAAACTGTAAAAAATATTGTGAAAGTACAAAAAACAAAACCCCGCTTGTTTGGCAGTATAAACAAGCGGGGGTGGCCGCAAGGGGAAAGTTTTTCCGCAACTTAATGGTGCTCCAGCGGGAAGAGCAGGGTGAGCTGAAACCACTCGTCCTTGGCCTGAACCGTCATGGTGCCGCCGTATTTTTGGGCGGTGTAGCGCATGCTTTTCAGGCCGTAGCCGTGGTACTCCCGGTCGGCTTTGGTGGTCATGGGCAGACCGTCCTGAAAGACGGGGGGAGCGGGACAGTAGTTTTCACACCGAATGACCAGAAAGTCCTTTTTGGTATAGACCTCCAGGTGAATAAGCCGCTTTTCCTTATCCGGAATGGACAGTTCGCACTCAATGGCGTTATCCAGAGCATTGCCGAACAGGGTGCAGATGTCCATCACGTCCATAAAGGACAGCCGGGCTCCGTCGGCCACGCAGGTGAGCTTGATTTGGTGCTTGGCACAGTAGAGGCTCTTGCCGGTGAGCACCGTGTCCAGCACCGAGTTGCCCGTCTTGTTCTGGGCCTCGTAGTGCTGAATTTCCTCCTCCATCTGGTCCAGAAAGGCGGAGCGGCGGGCGGGGTCCTCCTCCGCCCGGAGCACGGCGATCTGGTGTTTGAGGTCGTGGTATTTGCGGTTGATGACGTCGATGGACTCCCGGGACTGGCGGTACTGTACATACTGGTTTTGCAGAATGTTCTTGATGGCGTCCAGTTCCCGTCGGGTGTGCAGCTCAAAGAACTGGATGTGGTAGGCGTAGAGAATGACGACACCGGCCAGATCCACCAGGGTGCGGATATTGGCGATCTCCTGCTCCACCGAGCTGGTGAAGGGGGTGTTGGCGGTGACAAAGCTCATATTGCTGATGAGAAAGGCGGCCAGGCCCATGGAGGCGGCGGACAGCAGCTCCCGTCCGGTCATCCGGGGCAGGTTGCCCCCCTGGGACACCCGCTGCTCCAGGTGGTAGGCCAGCAGAAAGACGGCGCCGTATATCACAACAAGAAAGACGGTCGCCGGAACAAAACCATCGATCTTGGTTTCCCACACAAAGAAGGCGTACAGCTGCCACTCCAGTGAGGCGGTGAATTCCGCCAGCAGGAAGGCGCGCACCGTACAGTAGCCCGCACCCAGCAGGTCGCTGCGGCCGCAGAACGCCAGGAACAAAAACATGAGCCCCACAGCTACCGCCATGGCGGGCATCCAGAAAGCCACGGGGAGGGAGCCGGTTCCCTCCAGCCACAGAACCTGCACCACCAGTGCGCCCGCTGCAGTCAGCCAGAACCGGGGGCCGCGGAGCCTGCGGGAGTACTGGAGCAGAAAGAGCATACAGGCTCCCCACTCGGCCAGAGCAGTAAACAGGCGGGGCATGGTCTCACTCAACGGGTGCCACCTCCCATGTAGGCGGTGAGGGCCTCCAGGAAGGGGGCCTTGCGGGAACGGCTGATGAGCAGCTTATGCTCTCCCACCAGGGCGCAGTCGTCCTGGATTCCGTCCACATGTGCCAGGTTCAGGAGATAGCCCTTGTTGCTGCGGAAGAAGTGGTAGCCCTCCAGCTTCTCCTCCGCGTCCTTGATGGTCCCGGCGCTGACATACTCATCCTCCGCGGTGTGGTAAATGAGGCGGTGGCCCTGGCTCTCCACAAAGGTAATGTCCTCCACCGCCAGCTTCATGGCCCCTCCTTTGATGGGGACGGTGATATAGGTGCGCTCCCGGCGGCGCATCCGGCTCAGCGCCCGGCTCAACCGCTGGGAGAAGGTGGTGTAGCCCACCGGCTTGAGCATGTAGTCCAGCGCGTCCACCTCATAGCCTCGGATGGCGTATTGGGCCATGTTGGTAATAAAGATGATGATGACCTCCGGGTCGGTGCGGCGGATCAGCTCCGCGGTGGCCATTCCATCCAGAAAGCGCATCTGGACATCTAAAAAACCAGATCAAACTGGCCATGATACTGCTCCAGCAGATCCTCTCCATCTGCAAACAGAGACACCTCAAAGCTTTTACCCGATTCCCGGGCGTATTGGTCCACATAGGTTTGCAGTTGATAAGCCCAGGACAGATCGTCCTCAGCCACAGCGATTCGGATCATCCGGGCACCTCCCTTCCGAAAAAATCTTTCTGGATCATACGGCCGGCATTTTTTCATATTTACTATACCAAAGAAAGCTACCTGGGTAAAGAGAAATGCAAAAAATGATGCAGGAACAACACCATACCTGGGACAGGAGGATATTGACAATCCATGCGGGAAAAAGTACTCTTGTACCAGATTGTAATGAAGGGGGAACTCTTATGAAAAAGCGAGTGGGTATCCTGACCTCCGGCGGTGACTGCCCGGGACTCAACGCGACCATCCGCGGTGTGGCCAAGGCCCTGTATCAGCGCTTTGGGGAGGACGTGACCATCGTCGGCATTTCCAACGGCTTCTCCGGTCTCATCAACGGCGAGTGGCGGGAGATGAAGCCCTATGAATTTTCCGGTATCCTTACCGTAGGCGGCACCATCCTGGGCACCAAGCGCACGCCCTTCAAGCTCATGCGGGTCGTGGGCGAGGACGATGTGGACAAGGTGGCTGAGATGAAGAAGAACTACGCCGCCATGAAGCTGGACTGCCTTCTCTGTCTGGGCGGCAACGGCACCCATAAGACGGCCAATCTTCTGGCTGAGGAGGGCCTCAACATCATCGGCCTGCCCAAGACCATCGACAATGACATCTACGGCACCGACGTGACCTTTGGCTTCCACTCTGCCGTTGATATTGCCACCGAGGCCATCGACCGGGTCCACACCACCGCCGGCAGCCACAGCCGCTGCATGCTGGTGGAGCTGATGGGCAACAAGGCGGGCTGGCTCACCCTGTACGCAGGCATCGCCGGCGGCGCGGACATCATCCTCATTCCCGAGCGTCCCTACACCATTGAAAAGGTGTGCGCCGCCATTGAGAACCGGGCCAAGCAGGGCAAGCACTTCTCCATCCTGGCCGTGGCCGAGGGCGTCTACGACGTCAAGGAGTCCCGCATGAAGAAGAAGGAGCGTCTGGCCAAGCGTAAGGAGGAGGGCATCACCACCGCCACCAACCGCATTGCCCGCCAGATCGAGGAGATGACCGGCTTTGAGACCCGCACCTGTGTCCCCGGACACACCCAGCGGGGCGGCAGTCCCTCTCCCTACGACCGGGTGCTGGCCACCCAGTTCGGCTCCTACGCGGCCAAGATGGTGGAGGACGGCAACTTCGGTATCACCGTGGCCATGAAGAACAACCACGTGGGAGAAAACAAGCTCGCCGACATCGCCGGCAAGAGCCGCCTGGTCCCCGACGGCCACGGCATGCTGGAGGTGGCCCGGCGCATGGGCATTTCCCTGGGATAAAAGGGAATCCAGGGGTTGACTTTTGATTGGTTCTGGGTTATGATACTTTAACGGTTTAAAGATTGAAACCGCAAAAGTATCCGGGCCTCGCCCGGTTTTGAAAGGAACGAGCGCCATGCCTATCACCGATCTGCTGGAGCGCAACAGCAAGCTCTACGGCGACGAGGTCGCCCTGGTAGAGATCAACCCCGAGGTTCAGGAGACCCAGCGGGTCACCTGGAAGGAGTATGCGCTCATTCAGCCCACCTCCACCGCACCCTACCGCCGGGAGATCACCTGGTCCGTCTTTGATGAGAAGGCCAACCGGGTGGCCAACCTGCTGTTGGGCCGAGGGCTGAAAAAGGGCCAGAAGGTGGCCATTTTGCTGATGAACTGCCTGGAGTGGCTGCCCATCTACTTCGGCATCCTCAAGGCCGGAGCGGTGGCGGTGCCCCTGAACTTCCGCTATACTGCCCAGGAGATCGAGTACTGTGTGAAGCTGGCCGACGCCGACGTGCTGTTCTTCGGCCCGGAGTTTATCGGCCGTGTGGAGGACATTGTCCCCTCTATCGGACGGGAGCGCCTCCTGTTCTTTGTGGGTGAGACCTGCCCCTCCTTTGCCGAGGACTACCACCGCGCCACTGCCAACTGCTCCTCCGCCGCGCCCAAGGTGCTGGTGGACGACGAGGATGACGGCGCCATCTACTACTCCTCCGGCACCACCGGCTTCCCTAAGGCCATCCTGCTCAGCCACCGGTGTCTCCTGCAGGCGGCCCGGATGGAGGCCATCCACCACGAGACTACCCATGAGGACGTGTTCCTGTGCATCCCGCCTCTCTATCACACCGGCGCCAAGATGCACTGGTTCGGTTCCTTGTTTACCGGCAGCAAGGGAGTCCTGCTGAAGGGCAACAGCCCCAAGGCCATCTTTGATGCCGTCTCCCAGGAGCGGTGCACCATCGTGTGGCTGCTGGTGCCCTGGTGTCAGGATATCCTGGCCGCGCTGGACCGGGGCGACCTGAAGCTGGAGGACTACCAGCTCAGCCAGTGGCGGCTGATGCACATCGGCGCACAGCCGGTTCCGCCCTCCCTTATCAAGCACTGGATGGAGTATTTCCCCCACCACAAATACGATACCAACTACGGCCTGTCCGAGTCCACCGGCCCGGGCTGTGTCCACCTGGGGATGGATCACATCCACAAGGTGGGTGCCATTGGCGTTCCCGGCTACGGCTGGAAGGTGAAGATCGTGGACGAGCAGGGCCAGACCGTGCCCCAGGGCGAGGTGGGCGAGCTGTGCGTCAAGGGTCCCGGCGTGATGCGGTGCTACTACCACGACCCCGAGGCCACCGCCGCCGTGCTCCACGGGGAGTGGCTCCACACCGGCGACATGGCCAAGCAGGATGCGGACGGTTTCTACTTCCTGGTAGACCGGAAGAAGGACGTCATCATCTCCGGCGGCGAGAACCTCTACCCTGTCCAGATCGAGGACTTCCTGTCCGCCTACCCCAAGATCCACGATGTGGCCGTCATCGGCCTGCCCGACAAGCGCCTGGGCGAGATTGCGGCCGCCATTATCCAGGTGAAGGATGGCATGACCTGCACCGAGAGCGAGATCAATCAGTTCTGCACCGACCTGCCCCGGTACAAGCGGCCCCGGAAGATCATCTTCGCCGACGTGCCCCGCAACCCCACCGGCAAGATCGAAAAGCCCAAGCTGCGGGAGAAGTACTGCGGCGTGCGCCTGGTGGAGGCCCAGAACCAAGCCTGATATGCCAACAGCCCGTCCCTTTGTGGGACGGGCTGTTTTTGTGCTTAAATGACCTGGAAGAGGAAGAACTTCAGGTAGTTGGTCTCCTCCACGTTCCAGAGGATGGGGTGGTCGGGAGCCTGCTGGCGCACCTCGATCTGCCGCAGCTGCCGCCCGGCATCGGCGGCGGCGGAGCGGAGCATTTTAATAAACATCTCCTCGGTGGCAAAGTGGCTGCAGCTGGCGGTGGCCAGATAGCCGCCGCGGGGCAGCAGTTTCATGGCCCGGTAGTTGATCTCCTTGTAGCCGCGCATGGCGTTGCGGGCGGTCTTGCGGGACTTGGTGAAGGCGGGCGGATCCAGAATGATGAAGTCGTAGTCCGGCTGGTGCTCCAGAGTAGGCAGCAGGTCAAAGACGTCGGCGCAGAGGAAGTCCATGCGCCCCTCCAGGCCGTTGCGTACCGCGTTGTCCCGGGCCAGGTCTACCGCCGCCTGGCTCACATCCACGGCGGTGACGTGCTCGGCACCGCCCAAAGCGGCGTTGAGGGCGAAGCTCCCCGTGTGGGTAAAGCAGTCCAGTACCCGCTTGCCCCGGGCCAGCTTGGCCACCTCCCGGCGGTTGTACTTCTGGTCCAGGAAGAAGCCGGTTTTCTGGCCGTTTTCAAAGTCTACCCGGTAGCGCACGCCGTTCTCGCAGATCTCGGTCCAGGTTTCCTGGGGATGCTGGAGCCCCTCCAGGGGGAACCAGCCCTTGTTCTCCTCCAGGCCCTCACGCTGGCGCAGCGCCACATCGTTGCGCTCGAAAATGCCCTGGATATCCTGACCGTCCTGGCGCAGCACGTCCACCAGAATGGGGAAAAGGACGGACTTCAGCTGCTCCATGCCGTAGGACAGGGTCTGGGTCACCAGCACCGGGCCGAAGCGGTCCACCGTCAGGCCGGGGAACTGGTCGGCCTCGCCGAAGATGACCCGGCAGCAGCTGAGATCCTCCGGCCCCATCACCGTTTTGCGGTAGGCCCAGGCGTATTCCACACGGCGGCGCCAGAAGTTCTCGTCAAAGCGGTCGTTGGCGTTGCGGCTGAGAAGCCGTACCCGGATCTTGCTGTGCTGGCTCAAAAGGCCCGTGCCCAGGTAGCGGCCTTTGGCGCTGACCACGTCCACCAGCCCGCCGTTGGCGGGGGCGGGATCGGGCTGGTCGGTGAGCTCTTCTGCGTACACCCAGGGGTGGCCGGACAGAATGGCCCGCTCTCCCTTGGGAGTGATGGTATAGACGGGATAGGGGCGGCTTTGTTTCATAAAACAAGTTCCTCTCTGGTAAAAAATGAATTCGTAATCTTCATTATAGCATGGATCGGCCCTGTGTGCTAGAATGAAGAAAAGCGAAAGGAGCGAATCCGATGGAAATTGAACGCAAGTGGCTCACCAACAGGTGGCCCCAGGGGTTGGAGGAGCAGCGGCGTATCCTCATGCGCCAGGGGTACATCACCACCCGGCCCACCGTGCGCATCCGCAGTGAGGCGAGCGGAGACGTGACCGAGTATGTGCTGTGCTTCAAGGGAGCGGCAGGGCCGGACGGCCTGGCCCGGGAGGAGATCGAGACCAACATCGCCCCGGAGCTGTTTGCCAAGCTGGAGGCGTTCATCGGCCGTCCCCTCATCGAAAAGGAACAGCGGCGCTACGCCCTTCCCGGCGGTCTGACCCTGGAGGTCAACCAGGTAGACCGGGGACGGCCGGGGGAGTTCTTTTATGCCGAGGTGGAGTTTCCCACCAGAGAAGCCGCTCTGGCCTGGCAGCCCGGTGAGCTGGGAGAGTATCTCAGCGACGAGGTCACCGGCAAGCCCGGGCAGAGTATGGCGGCCTACTGGACCGAGACGCGGGGAGAACTTTAACAGTATATTTTGGAAAGGCAAAAAGCGGGTGAATTCACCATTTAGGGCTTGCCGAACCCAGGAAAACTGAGTATACTAATACAAGATTTACATAAGATGAGGGATAGCCACCATGGAGCAGACACCAACCCGCCGCCGCAGGAGCAGTTCCGCTTCCTCCGGCGGCCGACGGCAGCAGCCGCAGACCCGACGTCCCGCACCCAAAAAACGCAAGCGCCGCAGCATTGGCTGGACGTTGTACGCAATCCTGGTGGTCATTTCCGCCATCATCGTGGGCGTGTATGCCGCAGGGCACTTTTTTATCAAGGCCCCTCCCATCGAAGGAACTGAGGGTGATGTCTCCAAGGCACCGGTGGTGGATGAAAGTACCCAGGAGCCGGAGGATCCCAACGCGCTGATCCGAAAAGAAGGGGTCTATAACTTCCTTCTGCTGGGCAAGGACGTGGACAGCAGCAACACCGATACCCTGATCGTGGTCAGCTACGACACGGTGAATCAGAAGATCGGCATGGTGTCCATCCCCCGTGATACCGCAGTGGCCCGTGAGTGGAGCAGTATGCCCAAGATCAACGCCGCCTTCCACAGCAAAAAGGCCGGTCCCGAGGTGCTGAAGCAAGAGATCAAGAACACCTTTGGTATTCCCATCGACTACTACGTTCATGTGGATCTGCAGGGCTTTATCGCCCTGGTAGATGAGCTGGACGGCGTGGATATTGAGGTCCCCCTGGATATGAACTACGACGACCCCTATCAGGACCTGCACATCCACCTGAATGCCGGTATGCAGCACCTGAATGGGCAGCAGACCATGCAGGCGGTGCGTTACCGCCATGACAACTCGGACAGCCCCAATTACCAAGCCAACCAGTGGTACAGCGACGTGCAGCGCGGCGAGTTCCAGCGCCAGGTGCTGGTGGAGCTGGCCAAGAAGGTGATCTCCTGGAACTCCATCCCCAAGGTGACATCCTTCCTGGAACTGTTCAATACCTATGTGAAGACCGACCTGAGCATGCAGGACATGCTCTACTTTGCCACCAAGGCCATGGAGGTGGATGTATCCACCGCCATCCAGCAGGGCAACCTGGAGGGCCGGGGCGAGGGTGTGGTCAACGGATACAAGTACTGCTTTGTCTATGAGGCGGAAGATATCCTGCCCACCATCAACTCCCTTATCAATCCCTACACCCGGGATCTGACCGCGGACGATTTGAACCTGCCTGTGCCGGAATACTACTGGAACGGCGGCATCATTGATTAAGAGACGAGGACCCGTACAGCGCTGCGCTGTATGGGTCCTTTTTTATAAAAAGAGCGCCGGGATTTCTGAAGAGAAAGAAAGATACTGGAAGGGGAGAGACTCAGCCTGCATGATTCCTTAAGAAATCATAAAACAACCTTTAGAAGGCTTGTCGAAGAAAGGGGAATGAGCTATACTGGGGGACATCTCAAACAAGATTGGAGGGAGCTCCCCTGGCTCAGACACAGATACCAAACCGACGCTCGTCCTCCGGCGGCCGACGGCAGCAGCCGGTCAAGCGATATAAGCGCCGCCGCCGCGGCGCCATTTGGGCCCTTTACACCTTTGTGGCCGTACTGGCCGTTTTAGTGGTAGGTGCGTATGCCGCCGGAACTTTTTTCATCACGCCTCCGCCGGTAAAAGAGGCGAGAACCCAGGTCACCGCCCCAGCGGCCGGAAAGACCGAGAAGGAAGAACAGACTGAGGCCGGGGGTGAGGCACCTCAGGTGGCCGGGACCGGTGCGCTGAAACGGAAGGAAGGCGTTTATAACTTCCTGCTGCTGGGCAGCGATAAGGGCGGCGGAAACGCCGACACCATCATCGTGGCCAGCTATGACACCAAGTCCCAGAAGGTGGGCGTGCTCTCTGTCCCCCGGGATACCATGGTGGACCGGGACTGGAGCCGCAACGGCAAAATCAACGCTGCTCTGGGGCACGGCGGACCGGAGCTGCTGGCCGAAGAGATCACCAAGACTCTGGGCGTGCCCATCGACTACTACTTCCACATCAACCTCCAGGGCTTTGTGGCGCTGGTGGATGAGCTGGGCGGGGTGGATGTGGATATCCCCGTGGATATGAACTATGACGACCCCTACCAGAACCTGCACATCCACTTCAAGAAAGGTCCCCAGCATCTGGACGGCCAGGCGGCTATGGAGGCGGTACGCTACCGCCATGACAACAAGACCACCGTCAATTCCAATTACAGCGACCTGGACCGCACCAAGCTGCAGCAGCAGGTGCTCACCGGGCTGGCGGACAAGGTGATTTCCTGGGGCAGCATCACCAAGGTGCAGTCCTTCCTGAATATCTTCAACACCTACGTCAAGACCGATATGGGACTGAAGGATATGCTCTACTTTGCCACCCAGGGCATGAAGCTGAATACGTCCAGCGGCGTCAGCTCGGCCACCCTGGAGGGCCGTGGAGACGCCTACTACCGGGCCTCTGCCTGGTGTATGGAGCTCAACCAGGAGTCTACGGTAAAGCTGGTCAACGAGCTGGTAAACCCCTATACCCGGGATCTTACTTTAAAGGATATGAACCTGCCCCGGGCTGAGCGCTACTACTTCAATTATTGACCGGACGGCCGTCCGGCGGAGAACTCTCGTGTCTCCGCCGGGCGGTTTTTTGTTGGGGTTGACAGAGTGGGCAAAATGGGCCATGATGGGAGAGAAAAACGCCGGAAAGGACCGATGAAGGATGGAAAACTGGAAGGGCTGGCTGGAGGACTGGTATGAGGAGCAGGTGGAGGTACGTCATATGCTGCACCGAAATCCGGAGCTGCCCTATGAGGAGCGGGAGACCACCCGTTTTTTAAAGCAGCAGATGAAAAAGTGGGGCATCCGGGTGGAGGAACTGCCCGGCCTGGAGACCGGCGTGTCCGCGGTCATTGAAGGGGCACACCCCGGTCCTATGCTGGTGCTGCGGGAGGACATTGACGCTCTGCCAATCCTGGAGAACACCGGCCTGGACTTCGCTTCCCAGAAGCCCGGCGTGTGCCACGCCTGCGGCCATGATGTGCATACTGCCGCCCTGCTGTACGCAGCCCGGGCGCTGCAGCAGCTGCGGGAAGAACTCCACGGCAGTGTGAAGCTCATCTTCCAGTGTGCCGAGGAGGTGGGCAGCGGCGCCTATAAGATGCTGGAGGCCGGTGCCTTGAAAGACTGCCAGCCCCAGGCGGTGGTGGGCTTTCACTGCGCGCCTCTGCTGGAGCTGGGCAAGATCGGTGTGCGCCGGGGACCCAGCAATGCCAGCTTTGATATCTTCACTTGGACCATCACCGGACGGGGCGGCCACGGAGCCTATCCTCAACGGTGCGTGGACCCGGTGGTGGTGAGCGCCCACCTTATTACCCAACTCCAAACGGTGGTCAGCCGCTTCAATAACCCCACCCACCCGGCCGTGCTTACCGTGGGAGAGATTCACGGAGGCACCGCCCCCAACATCATCCCCGACCAAGTGACTATGCGGGGCGCTATGCGGGCCTTTGACGAGAAGCTGCGCCAGGAGATGCTGGAGCAGATCCGGCAGATCACCCGGGATTGCTGCGCCGCCCTGGGGGCAAAGGGAGAGGTCAGCCGGGATGTGGGCATCCCTTCCATCATCAGCGACCCGGAGATCGCCGACGGAGTGGCCCGGGCGGTGGAGGAGAGCCTGGGGCAGGAGCACCTGCACTGGGTGCCGGAGGCGTCCATGGGCTCGGACGATTTCTCCGTGTGGATGGAGGCCTGCGGAGGCCGGGGAGTGCAGTTCCAGGTGGGTACCCACGATCCTGCCTGTCCCAACAGCGGGCTGGGGATCCATGTGGCGGAGAATATCTTCCCGGATGAGGCGCTCCGCTATGCTGCGCCGGTGCTGGTGCAGTTTGCGGTGGATTATTTGAAAAAATAATTTGCCTTTTGTGGGAAGACGGTGTTACTTTGCCCGCGGCGGCAAAGTAACCAAAGCGCCGCCGGGGGACGGCTCCGATGAGCGCCTTCGCGCAGCGGGCGCTCATAGTCACCTTTCCCCCGGGCCCCCGTTTACGGGGGACGCCCTCCTGTTTCCTGGGCACGTGCGTCCGGCGGCCCTAAGACAAGATCGTCTGGTCCTGCTTGCCTCGGCCCACTGGGGCCTATCCAGTGCAAATATTTCAGTGCCTGCGCTGTACGAATGCCGCCTAATCCGGCATAGCCATGGCAGCTGGGCGGGCAGACGGCAGACAATATACCAATCCACAAAAAACGAGGGAGCGACCGGAATGGTCACTCCCTCGTATGCTGTTTCAGAACGGGCGCAGAGGCGAAACGAAGTTTCGCAGAAAGCTTTTTTGCTTACTTTTTTCTCCGAAAAAAGTAAGTTAGCCCTTCAGGGTCTCAGCCCAGGCGGCGTACTTGGCCACCTTCTCGTCGCACTCGGCCTTGGTGACGCCGTTGGCCAGGATGTAGACCTTGACCTTGGGCTCGGTGCCGGAGGGACGGACGATGAGGCTGGTGCCGTCGGCCATCTCGTAGCGCAGCACGTTGGAGCCGGAGAGCTCCATGGTGCTCTTGCAGCCGTCGGCCACGTTGACCACGCTGCCGTCCTTGTAGTCCTTCTGCTCCTTGACCGCCACACCGGCAATCTCCACAGGGGGCTTCTCACGCAGATTGGCCATCAGGTCGGCCATCTTCTTCAGACCGTCCAGGCCGGGCATGACCAGGTTCAGAGTCTTCTCGCCGTAGTAGCCGTACTTCTCAAACAGAGCCTGGAGGGCGTCATACAGGGTCATGCCCTGGCTGGCGTACCAGGCGGCCATCTCAGTGAGCTCCACGCTGGCGGAGACGGCGTCCTTGTCCCGGACGTAGTCGCCCAGCATGTAGCCGTAGCTCTCCTCGTAGGACATAATGACGTTGCCCTCGCCGCTGTTCTCCAGCTGGTCCTTCTTCTGGGCCAGGAACTTAAAGCCGGTGAAGGTGTCGTAGCACTGCAGGCCGTTGACCTCAGCCACCTTGCGGGCCATCTCAGTGGTGACAATAGTCTTGAGGGCCACGGGCTTCTCAGGCATCTTGCCGGTGCGGCGCTTGGCACCGATCAGGTAGTCCAGCAGCAGCACGCCGGTCTGGTTGCCGGAGATGACCACAAAGTCGTCGTCCTTGGTGCGCACCATAATGCCCACGCGGTCGGCGTCGGGGTCGGAGCCCAGGATAAAGTCGGCGTTGTTCTTCTTGGCCAGGTCCACCGCCAGATAGAAGCCCTCGGGGTTCTCGGGGTTGGGAGAGACCACGGTGGGGAAGTCGCCGTCAATGACCATCTGCTCAGGCACGCAGATAACGTGCTTCATGCCCAGGCGCTTGAGAGCCTCGGGGATGAGCTTATAGCCGGTGCCGTGGAAGGGGGTGTACACCATCTTGAAGGTGTCGGCCATCTTCTCCACCACGGCCTTGTCGTTGACCTGCTCCATGACGTTGGCCAGGAACTTCTCGTCGGTCTCAGCGCCCATGAGGACGATCTTGCCCTCGGCCACGGCCTTGTCGTAGTCCATGGTCTTGACGCAGTCGAACACGTCCAGCTCCTTCATCTTCTTGGCCACCTCGTCGGCGTGCTTGGGGGGCAGCTGGGCACCGTCCTCCCAGTACACCTTGTAGCCGTTGTACTCCTTGGGGTTGTGGCTGGCTGTGACGTTGATGCCGGCGATGCAGCCGTACTCACGCACAGCAAAGCTGAGCTCGGGGGTGGGGCGCAGGGACTCAAACAGACGCACGGGGATGCCGTTGCCCGCCATGACGCAGGCGGCCTCCCGGGCAAAGGTGTCGGAGTTGTTGCGGCAGTCAAAGCACACGGCCACGCCCCGCTTTACCGCCTCGGGACCCTCCTCCAGGATGACCTGGGCAAAGGCCTGGGTGGCGTGACGGATGACATGCACGTTCATACGGTACAGGCCCACGCCCATGGTGCCGCGCAGACCGGCGGTGCCGAAGGACAGCTGGTCAAAGAAGCGGGACTCGATCTCCTTCTCATCGTTCTTGATCGCCTCCAGCTCGGCCTTTTCGTCGGCGGACAGAGCGGGGCTGTTAAGCCATTTCTCGTAATTCTCTCGATAAGACATAGGTACATAACCTCCTGTAAAGATAAAAACTCCGCTGGGATTGGCTGTTGTGGTAAGTGTACCACAACCAGGCGCAAATTTCCAGCGGAGTTTCGTCAAATTTGTGGAAAAACATGGGATTCTACTTGTGGTAGCTGGAGCCCTCGTTGATCTTAAAGGCCCGGTAGACCTGCTCTAAAAGCATCACCCGTGCCAGGTGGTGGGGGAAGGTCATGGGGGACATGGAGAGCTTGAGCCAGGCCTGCTGCTTGATGGAGGGGTGCAGGCCATAGGAGCCGCCGATGAGAAAGACCAGGTGTTTGGCGGAGGACTGCTGCCAATCGGCCACGATCTTGGCCAGTTCCTCACTGGAGCGCAGCTTTCCCTCCACACAGAGGGCCACCAGACTGGCGCTGGGAGGGAGTTTGGCGCGGATAGCGTCGGCCTCCTTGGCCAGAGCCTGGTCAATCTGGCCCTGGGTGGGGTTCTGGGGCAACTTCTCCTCGGGCAACTCGGTGAGGGTGAGCTTACAGTAGCCGCCCAGCCGCTTTTCGTACTCCTTGCAGGCCTCCAGATAGAACTTCTCCTTTAGCTTTCCCACGCAGATGAGATGAACGCTCAGCATACGGCGGCCTCCTGTCTGACTCCCTGACGGGAGAGATGGTATACCCGGCCCGGCTCCTTCCGGGGAGCGGCCTCCAGGGTCACCCCGTCCTCAAAGCCCGCCTGACGCAGGGTGCGGCCCACCACCTCCAGGGCGTGGGCGGGGGTGTTGTTCTCCTCGGACAGATGGGCCAGCAAAATGGTGTGGGCGCCGTTTTGTGCAGCCAGCAGAGCCAGCTGAGCCCCGGCCTCGTTGGACAGATGGCCCCGGCGGCCCAGGACCCGCTGCTTAAGGTAATAGGGGTAGGGACCGGTGCGCACCCACTCCTCGTCGTGGTTGGCCTCGCACACCAGCAGGTCGCATCCGGCCACCGCGCGCTCCACCTGGGGAGATATGTAGCCTAGGTCGGTACACAGTACCATACGGCTGTCGCCGCCGGTAATGGCGTAGCCTACGCTGCAGGCGGCGTCGTGGGAGGTGGCAAAGGGCTCGATCCACAGTTCCCCCAGGGGGAAAGACTCTCCGGGGGCAAAGAAGCGCCCCAGCCGTTTTTCGGGAATGGCGGGTACTTTCATGGCCAGGGCGTCCAGGGTGGGAGCAGTGGCATACACCGGCAGGCCCAGCTGCTTGGTGAGGGTGGCAAGGCCGGAAATGTGGTCGGTGTGCTCATGAGTGATGAGAACTCCGGACAGGAATGCCGGGTCCACCCCAAGGCCGCGCAGGGCGGTGGTGATGCGCCGGGCGGAGATACCCGCGTCCAGCAGGATATGAGTCTGGCCGCAGGAGACCAGGGCGGCGTTGCCGCTGGACCCGCTGGCCAGGGTGACAAATGACAGCAATGAAGGCGCTCCTTTCCGCGTACAGGCGAAAAAAGCGGGAGCCGGAGCGGGACAGTCGTCCCGGACCTGCGCTCCCGCTTTTTATCATTCGTTTAGCCCACCTGGGACTTGGCGTCCTCGTCGGGGACGGTGATCATTTTAATGTTGGCGCCTACGCCGGACAGCTTGCCCACCAGGTCCTCGTAGCCGCGCTCGATGTGGTGGATATCGCCCACCTCGGTGATGCCCTGAGCAGCCAGACCGGCGATGACCATGGCAGCGCCCGCCCGCAGGTCGCAGGCATTCACCGGTGCGCCGGTGAGCTGGGGCACGCCCTCGATGACGGCCACCTTGCCGTCCACCTGGATGTGAGCACCCATGCGGCGGAACTCATCCACATAGCGGTAGCGGCTGTCCCACACGCCCTCGGTGAGTACGCTGGTGCCGGTGGCAAGGCAGAGTACTGCGGCGATCTGAGGCTGCATGTCGGTGGGGAAACCGGGGTAGGGCATGGTCTTCACGTTGGTGCGGCTGATGGGGCCAAAGCGGCGCACCCGTACTGCGTCGTCCAGCTCCTCCACATCCACGCCCATCTCTACCAGCTTGGCGGTGATGCAGTCCAGATGCTTGGGGATGACGTTCTGAATGAGCACGTCGCCGCCGGCAGCGGCCACGGCAGCCATATAGGTGCCGGCCTCGATCTGGTCAGGGATAATGGAATAAGTGCCGCCCTTGAGACGCTTGACGCCGCGGATCTTAATCACGTCGGTGCCTGCGCCCATGATGTTGGCGCCCATGGAGTTGAGGAAGTTGGCCAGGTCCACGATGTGGGGCTCCTTGGCGGCATTTTCAATGATGGTCATGCCGTCGGCCAGCACACCGGCCAGCATGATGTTCATGGTGGCGCCCACAGACACCATGTCCAGGTAGATCTGTCCGCCGGACAGACGTCCGCCGGGGACCTTGGCGCAGATCAAGCCGTTGCGCACATCCACGTCCGCACCCATGGCCACAAAGCCCTTGATGTGCTGGTCAATAGGACGTCCGCCCAGATCACAGCCGCCGGGCAGGGGCACCTCGGCCCAGCCGAAGCGGCCCAGCAGAGCGCCCACCAGGTAGTAGCTGGCGCGGATCTTGCGGGCCAGCTCATAGGGGACCTGACGGTTGCGGATGTGAGAGCAGTCAATGTCCACCGTGGTGCGGTTGACGGTGCGCACGTCAGCCCCCAGCTCCTGAAGGATCTGGAGGATCAGAGTGACGTCGCTGATCTGGGGAATGTTCTCGATTCGGCACACCCCGTCCACCAGCAGGGCAGCGGGGATGATAGCGACAGCGGCGTTTTTGGCGCCGCTGATGGTGATGGTTCCGTGAAGGGGCTTACCGCCCTGAATCTGATACTTATTCAAACTTGTCTGCACCCTCTCGAAGGAAATAAACATGGGGTTTATATGAACATACGGCGCAAAGCGCCATAAGTAGCCGCAAAAGCGATCCAAAAAAGGCTTCTCCCACAGGGAGACGCTCTAAAACGCATATATTATACCATCAGTATATCCAAAAGGCAATGAATTTTACACCGCGGGCACAAAATTGTGCAAAAAGTAAGAAGCATCGAAAAATCAAGGACAGCCTTGGTCGAGATGATAATGGCGGGATCTGGAAACCAGATCCTCCCAGTGCGCCTGTTCCTGCCGATCCAGCAGGTCGCCGATGAGCTGGTTGGACAGCAGGAAGCCTTTTGGGGTGAAATGCCAGCGCCCGTCGGTCTGCTCCGCCCAGCCCTGAGCGCGGAATTGCTCCAGCCGGGCCTGGAGAGGAGCGAAGTCCATAAAATAGGTGCTGCGGTACTCCTGCTCGTTGATGCCCTGCACGGTGCGCAGGCGCAGCATCAGATATTCTCCGCACCGCTCCCGCTTGGGAATGATCTCCGATTCGTCAATGATATCGCCGCCCTGGAGTACGCCCTGGATGTAGGCGTCCAGATCCCGTACAAAGGAGTAGCGCCGCCCGCCGAAATCGGAGTGGGCGCCGGGGCCAAAGCCGATGTAGGGCTGGGTGAGCCAGTAGCGCAGGTTGTGCCGGGAGGCAAAGCCGGGCTTGGCAAAGTTGGAGATCTCATACTGGGGGTAGCCCGCCCGCTCCAGCCGTCCCACCGTCCACAGGTAGAGGTCGGCCTGCTGGTCGTCATCGGGCAGTACCTCGCCCTGCGCCACCCGGGCGGCCAGGGGGGTACCCTCCTCCACCTTTAATCCATAGCAGGACAGGTGCTGAGGAATGAGAGACAGGGCGTGCTCCACGGTGGCTTTCCAGCTGTCCATGGTCTGGCCGGGCAGACCGTAGATGAGGTCCAGGGACAGGTTGGTAAAGCCAGCCTTCCGGGCGGCGGTGGCCGCTTCGTTGACCTGCTGGGGGGTGTGGATGCGGTGGATACGCTCCAGTTCGCAGGCGTTGGCGGACTGCATTCCCATGGACAGGCGGTTGACCCCTGCCTTGCGCAGGATCTTCAGGGACTTCACGTCCACACTGTCGGGATTACACTCCACGGTGACCTCGGCATCCTTCTCTACCTGATAGAGCTTGCGGATCACACCCAGCAGCTCTTTGAGCCGCTTGGCCCCATAGTAGCTGGGGGTGCCGCCGCCGATGTAGATGGTATCCACCGGAAAGTCCTGGGCCAGGGGGGCGGTCTCCTTAATGTGGGAGAGCAGCGCCTTTTGATATTGGTCCATCCGGTCGTCCCGACCGGCCAGGGAATAGAAGTCGCAGTAGTCGCACTTACTGCGGCAGAAGGGAATATGGATATAGATGCCCAGCTTGTCCGCCATGGATACACACCTCATAAAATCATGAAAAATATTGTCTGGAACAAACCGGGGTTTGCTCCCACGCATTATATACCACAGTCTTTGGGAGTGCAAGGGAGGGAAAAGAGAGAGAATGCTGTTTTTTTGAGGAGAAAATTGGCAAAATATGCCGAGACGCAAAAAAGATGTAAAGCCTACTTGACATGTAATGTAAAGCAAGCTATACTATTTTTGTAAAGGAAGCTTTACATAGAAAGGAGGCGGCGATGTGACCAACCGCATTGCCCAGCTGCGCAAGGAGCGGCGCATTTCCCAGGCGGAGCTGGCCGACGCCGTGGACGTGACCCGGCAGACCATCATCTCCCTGGAGAACGGACGCTACAACGCCTCTTTGCTGCTGGCCCATAAGATCGCCAAATATTTTGGGATGACCATTGAAGAAGTATTCCTGTTTGAGGAGGAAGAGGCATGAAAAAGATTCATCGAAAGTACTGCATCGCCCTGGCGCTGCTGATTATCTTCGCGCTGCTGAAGGTGACCCTGGTGCCCAACCTCCAGCACACCGCCCTGTACCGCCCGTTAAAGGATGGCATCACTGCCTTAGGCTGGGTACTGGTGGCCTATATGGGATATTGGTATCTGGAGCGGAGACGGTGGGAGAAGGCCTCACCGGAGGAGCGGCGGGATATGGAGCGCTCCGGCCAGGACGAGCGCAACCAGTTCCTCTGGGGCCAGGCGGCCTACTTCTCCTGGCAGGTCACCATGGCGGCCATTGCAGCCATGGCCGTGGTGATGTCGGTGCTGGACTGTACGGCGGGGATCCTGGCCGCGGCGGTCCTGTTCGGGGTACATGTGCTGTCCTATCTCGTCCAGCTGTCCCGGCTGAGTCAGAAGTTTTAACGGTGTTTTCTGCGTGGAAAGGAGTTCTGCTATGAAAGAGCGTTTGAAGAAAATATTGCCCATTCTGGGTATTCTATGCGGAGCCTGTCTGGTTCTGGCCGCCGTAGTGCTGGGGGAGCAGGTGCCCAAGGGGATGGGCGGAGCCCTGTTCGGCACAGGCGGTGCGTTGATGGGCCTGGGTGTGTCCGGCATCGCCATGGATGTGATTTGGCGTCGGATGAGCGAGGACGAGCGCCGGGAGGCGGAGCGGGGCGAGCGGGATGAGCGCAACGTGGCCATCCGGGAGAAGGCAGCTTACTCCAGCTGGTATTGGACCCTGTATCTCCTGTGGGGGGCCTTCTTTGTGACCCTGTTTCTGGGCAGCGGATTTCCCACCGCCCTGGTGTCGGTGCTGATTGTGCTGCACTGTGTGTTCCTGATGGTCAATATGGGCCGCTGGGCCAAACGGATGTGAGGGGGAGAGGAACATGATCCTGAAAATGATGACAAACTATGCCGGGGACTATGGGAAAAATCTGCGCCAGCGCCGCTGGGCCTTTCTGGCCATCCTGGCCATTGGGCTGGTGGGCCTGGGGTGCTATGTGTGGCTGGTGCCGGACAGCGGTCTCGGTGACTACGCCCAGGGGTTCTACCTGGGGGGCGCCTGCGGCATCACCGGGGCCGGTCTGGGTCTGCTGATGCGCAACGAGTGGATGCTCCGCCACCCGGAGAAATGGAAGCGGGCCCGCATCCAGGAGACCGACGAGCGCAGCCAGCGCATTGTGGCCCAGGCCGCCCAGTTGGCGGGGGTGGGAGTGTTCTTCCTTCAGGCCCTGGCTGCCTTTGTGCTGGTGGCGGTGGACCGGCGGCTGGTGACCGTGCTGCTGTGCTCCATGGCGGTGTACGTGCTGCTGTTCCTGGGGGGCCAGTTCGGACTGTCCCGGAAGCTATGAGTGCGCGGAGGTTGGAGCTGCCCATCACCGGGGCGCTGGCGGGAATCAAGGTGGATACCCTGCTCAAGCGTCATTTGGGGCTGTCCGGGACGGTGGTGCGGCGGATCAAATGGTTAGAGGACGGCATCCTGGTGGACGGGGCGCGGGTGAACACCCGGTTCTGTCCCCAAGAGGGGCAGGTGCTGTCGGTGCGGTTGTCTGACCCGGAGCGGCGCAGCGGCATTCTGCCTGAACCAGGACCCTTGGATGTCGTCTATGAGGATGGGGACGTGGTGGTGCTCAATAAAGCGCCCGGCGTGCCTGTCCACCCCGGACCGGGGCATTATTCCGATACTGTGGGGAATTATCTTCTCTATTATTACGATCAGGAGGGAACAGAGGGGGATTTTCACCCCGTCCACCGCCTGGACCGGGGGACCTCCGGCCTGCTGGTGGTGGCCCGCCACCCCCATGCCCAGGAGGTGCTCAAGGAGCAGCTCCACACCGACGGCTTCCACCGGGAGTATCTGGCGGTGTGTGAAGGGATTCTGGAGCCGCCTGTGGGAACCATCGAGGAGCCCCTGGGGCCAAAGCCCGGCTCCCTGGTGGAGCAGATGGTCCGCCCGGACGGGAAATTTGCCCGCACCCACTATGAAGTGTTGAAAGCGGGGGAGAGCTGCACCCTGGTGCGCCTGGTGCTGGACACCGGCCGGACTCATCAGATCCGGGTCCATCTGGCCCACCTGGGCCACCCGTTAGTGGGGGACTTCCTGTACGGAAAGGAGGAGCCGGAACGCATCCCACGGCCCGCCCTCCACTCCCACAGCCTCACCTTCCGCCACCCCATCACGGGACAGGAGATGACCTTTACCGCCCCGGTGCCGCAGGACATGAAGCGGCTTCTGGAGCAGGAAGGATTATAGAAAAAGCCCTTTGGCTGCCATTTGGCAGCCAAAGGGCTTTTGTATGCTTAGTACGCTTTTAGCATCCGGCTGGCGTTCAAAATGGCGATCACCGACACGCCTACGTCGGCAAACACCGCCCACCACAGGCCCACCAGGCCCGCGGCGGACAGAGCCAGCACCGCCAGCTTGACTCCGATGGCAAAGATGGTGTTTTCCTTCACGATGGTCATGGTCTTGCGGGCAATGGCCACCGCCCGGGAGAGTTTCTTCAGGTCGTCGTCCATGAGCACCACGTCGGCGGCCTCGATGGCGGCGTCGGAGCCCATGGCTCCCATGGCCACTCCAACGTCTGCCCGGGACAGTACCGGCGCGTCGTTGATGCCGTCGCCCACATAGACCAGGGTGCGGCCGGGGGCTTTTTCCTTTAAAAGAGCTTCCACACGGTCCACCTTATCTCCGGGGAGCAGCTGGGCGTACACCTGATCCAGGCCCAGTTCTTTTGCGGCGGCCTGCCCGGCGGCTTCGCTGTCGCCGGTGAGCATCACCGTGCGGCCCACCCCGGCGGCCTTCAGAGCCTGGATGGCCTCCTTGGCTCCGGGTTTAAGCTGGTCGGCAATGACCAGCCGCCCGGCGTATTGGCCCTCCAACGCCAGATAGATCACCGTGCCGGGAGCTGCCGGCTGCTCGGGGAGGACGATGCCATTCTCAGTCATCAGCCGCTCATTGCCTGCCAGCACGGTCTTGCCATCCACCTGGACCCGCAGACCACGGCCTGCCAGCTCCTCAACCTGGGCCACCCGGTCCCGGTCAGGGGTCCCGCCCCAGGCGGTGAGGATGGAGCGGGCAATGGGGTGGGTGGAGAACTGCTCGGCCTGGGCGGCCAGTTCCAGCAGTTCCTGCCCACTCATCCCCACAGGGGAGACTTCGGTGACGGCAAAGCGGCCCTGGGTCAGGGTGCCCGTCTTGTCAAAGACCACCGTGTCCGCCTTGGCCAGGGCTTCCAGATAGTTGCCGCCCTTGACCAGGATGCCCTGGCGGGAGGCTCCGCCGATACCGCCGAAGAAGCTGAGGGGGATGGAGATGACCAGCGCGCAGGGGCAGGACACCACCAGGAAGTTCAGCGCCCGCAGTACCCAGGTGCGCCAGGTACCCAGCCCCACCAGGGGGGGCAGCACGGCAAGGGCCACGGCGCACAGCACCACGGCGGGGGTGTAATACCGGGCAAATTTCGTAATAAAGTGCTCCGCCTTGGCCTTTTTGGCGGCGGAGTTTTCCACCAGGTCCAGAATTTTGGCCACAGTGGACTGGCCGAAGGGGCGGCTCACCTTCACCCGCAGCAGACCGCTGAGGTTGACACAGCCGCTGACCACCTCGTCCCCGGCCGCCACGTCCCGGGGCATGGACTCGCCGGTGAGGGCGGCGGTATCCAAGGCGGAGGCGCCCTCCACCACGGTGCCGTCCAGGGGCACCCGCTCTCCGGCACGGATGACGATGATCTCGTCCACCGCCACCTCCTCCGGGTCCACGGTGACCACCTGGCCATCCCGCTCCACGTTGGCGCTGTCGGGGCGGATGTCCATGAGCTGGGCGATGGAGGTGCGGCTGCGGCTGACGGCCACACTCTGGAACAGCTCGCCCACCTGGTAGAAGAGCATGACGGCCACGCCTTCCCGGTATTCTCCACAGCCGAAGGCGCCGATGGTGGCCAGAGCCATGAGAAAGTTTTCGTCAAATACCTGGCCGTTTTTGATGTTCCGGACTGCCTTCCACAAGATGTCCCAGCCGATGAGGGCGTAGGGCAGCAGATAGAGAAGAAATTCCCACCAGGGAGGCAGGGAAGCCAGAGCGGTCACCGCCCAAACCACGGCAAACAGCACTGTGCTGCCTAAAATGCAACGGAGGGTCTTTTTCTGCTTTTTAGTCATGGCCAGCGGCCTCCTTTTCTTCCTCAGATCTTACTTGACCACGATCTCGCAGTCGGGCTCCACCTTCTTGCAGGCCTTCACCGCTTCCTTTACGATCTGATCAAAACGCGCGTCGTCCGCCTCCAGGGTGAGCTTCTGGGTCATAAAGCTGACGGTGGCGTGGGTGACGCCGTCAATGTTCTGGATGGCACGCTCCATCTTGGCGGCACAGTTGGCACAGTCCAGGTCGATCATCTGAAAGGTCTTTTTCATGGTTTATTCCTCCTCAATATGTTCCATTCCTTGATTCAAAATACTTACCACGTGGTTATCGGCCAGGGAGTAGTAGATAGTCTTGCCCTCCCGGCGGAATTTTACCAGCTTGCTGGCCTTCAAGACCCGCAACTGATGGGAGACGGCAGACTGGCTCACATCCATGAGCTTTGCGATGTCGCACACGCACAGCTCCGACTCCAGCAGAGCATAGAGAATTTTCACCCGGGTGCTGTCCCCGAAGATCTTGAACAACTCCGCCAGGTCGTAAAGCGTCTCGTCCCGGGGCAGCTGGGCGCGGACATGTTCCACCGCGTCGGTGTGTACCTGGGTGATGGCACAGCACAGATCCTGGTCCCGCTCCTGCTCCATGGGTCATTCCTCCTTCAAATTATCATATGAATAACTGTTCATATATTGCACCATCAAGATACACCCAACACAGCCCACTGTCAAGGGCGGGCAAAAAATTTTTTTAAAAAAGTTGGGAACCTTTTTTTCCAAAGACCGTCCAACCCACTGAAAACAAAAAATACCGCTGAAATACAGCGCAGAAAAAAGGAGTAATCGACTATGAAACACCGCACTTATGCTCTGCTTCTTGCCGCGACCCTCTCCGTCTCTCTGCTGGCCGGCTGCGGCTCCAGCAATGGCGCCAACAGCAGCCAGAGCTCTGATAACAGCAGCATCTCCTCCAGCCAGGGCAGCCAGTCTTCTTCCGGCTCCGATGTGAGCACCCCTGACGCCTCCGGCTCCGGCTCTGACGTGAGCACTTCCGCCTCTGGCAGCACCAGCACCCCCGACGGTTCCCAGGGCGAGACTCAGGAGCAGGCCAAGCTGACCCTGAGCCGCACCGGCTTTACCCTCTTCTCCGCCGGTTCCAGCTACACCCTGAAGGTGGACGGCGTGGCCGAGGGGACCAAGGTGACCTTCAAGTCCGGCAATCCCGACGTGGCCACTGTGGATGAGAACGGCAAGGTGGTAGCCGTCAAGCCCGGCAACACCAAGATCACCGTCACTGCCGGCGACCAGACTGCTACCTGCGTGGTTGCCTGCAAGTGGGAGGAGAGCAAGCCCTCCACCGGCGGCGGCTCCAGCTCCGACAGCGGTTCCAGCTCCAGCGGCGGCGGTACCACCACCCCGGATCCCGAGCCCAGCAAGGTGGACCTGGCGGCTTTCTGCACAACGGTTACCACGAACTACTCTCTGCCTCACTTGAGCCTGGCTGATTCCACCATGCTGGACAACTACTACGCCGGCCTGAGCAGCGTGGCTACCGAGCAGAGCCAGGTATACATCAATATGATGTCCATGAACATGGGCGAGCTGGCCGTGGTCCAGGTGAAGGACAGCAAGGACGTGGCCACTGTGAAGGCCATCTTCCAGGCTCGCATTGATTCCATGGTCAATGGCGGCGCTTGGTATCCCGAGCCCACCCGCATCTGGACTGAGCAGTCCCGCGTGGTTTCCAACGGCAACTATGTGATGATGGTGGTCGGCGAGGACTGCGATTCCATCGTGAAGGATTTTAATGCTCTTTTTTGATTGATTCTCCCCCGCGGAATGTGATATTATGGGGCGGACGGTCTGTGCCGTCCGCCTTTCATTCTGTTTCGTTTTACCCAGGAGGATAACCATATGGTTTTTTCGACCCCAATCTTTCTATTCTATTTTCTGGCTTTGACCTTACTGGTCTATTACCTGGTGCCCCGGAAGGGACGCAACGTGGTACTGCTCATTTCGTCCCTGTTCTTCTATTACTGGGGCGAGCGAGAGTATGTAGCCATCATGTTCCTGTCTACCGCCATCGACTATACCCACGGTATGTTGGTGGAGCGGTGCAAGAACAAAGGCAATGACAAAGGAGCCCGGCTGGCGGTGGCCTCGTCCATCATCTTCAACCTGGCGCTGCTGCTGTTCTTTAAGTACTGGGACTTCCTGGCCGGTTCGCTGCAGGCCATGGGTCTGACCTTCATGCCGGTGCTGGGTATCCATCTGCCAATCGGTATCTCCTTCTATACCTTCCAGACCATGAGCTACACCATCGACGTGTATCGCGGAGATACCCGTGCCCAGCGCAGCATCATCAACTTCGGTACCTTCGTTACCCTGTTCCCCCAGCTCATCGCCGGTCCTATTATCAAATATAAGGACCTGGGCGATCAGATCAACGAGCGCACTACCTCTACCGAGAAGTTTGCCTCCGGCGTGCAGATGTTTATGGTCGGCATGGCAAAGAAGGTACTGGTGGCCAACAACGTGGGCATGCTGTGGGAGGCCTATAAGGCCATGACCGCCGGAGATCTCACTGTTTTGGGTGCGTGGCTGGGCGTGATCGCCTTTACCTTCCAGATCTACTTCGACTTCTCCGGTTACTCCGATATGGCTATCGGCCTTGGCCGGATGCTGGGCTTTGAATTCCTGCCCAACTTCAACTATCCCTATATCTCCAAAAGCATCACCGAGTTCTGGCGGCGCTGGCACATCTCCTTGTCCACCTGGTTCCGGGAATACCTGTATATCCCCCTGGGAGGCAACCGCTGCTCCAAGCCCCGGTGGATGTTCAACCTGCTGGTGGTGTGGGCCGCCACCGGTATCTGGCACGGCGCCAGCTGGAACTACCTTATCTGGGGCCTGTACTTCTTTGTGCTGCTGATGCTGGAGAAGTTCTTCCTGCTCAAGGTGCTGAACAAGGCTCCCGCTGTGGTGGGCCATATCTACACCCTGTTCTTTGTGGTGGTCAGCTGGGCTATCTTCGCCATTGAGGACTTTGCTCAGCTGGGCGCCTACCTGAAGGTGATGTTCGGCTTGGGCGGCGTGCCTCTGGTGGATGCTCAGCTGGGCTACTACGTGACCAGCTACCTGCCCATTCTGCTGGTGGCCGCTGTGGCCTCCACTCCCTTGGGCGCCAAGCTGTACCACAAGCTCAAGCCCCGGGCGGCTGAGGTTGTGTGTACGGTGCTGGTGCTGGCGGGACTGGTTGTGTGCACCGCCTATCTGGTGGACGGCACCTACAACCCCTTCCTGTATTTCCGCTTCTAAGGAGGGTATCCATGAATAAAAAGTATTGCATCTTTTTGACGATCCTGTTTTCCCTGTTCATCGGCGGGATTTTAGTGGGCAGTCTGCTGGCTCCGGACAAAGAGTTCTCCGAGCTGGAAAACCGCTATCTGCAGACGCCCCCTAAGCTGAGCCTGGAGAACCTGGAGGACGGCAAGTTTATGGAGGATGCGGAAGACTACGTCAATGACCACGTGATCGGCCGAGACTTCTGGGTGGCCCTGAAGGCCTGGAGCGAGCGGCTGAGCGGCAAACAGGAGAACAACGGGGTCTACTTCGGCAAGGAGGACACCCTGCTCAACCGCCTGGACGAGCCGGATTACGACACGCTGATGACCAGCGCCGGATACGTCAACGACCTGGTATACAATTTGAACGTGCCCGTCTATTTCGGCATTATCCCCTCCTCCACGGAGATTTGGTCGGACCGGCTGCCCGCCGGAGCGCCCACTGCCGATGAGAAGGCCATCATTGACGATCTCTACGACACGGTGCAGACGTTCACCATTGACATGTACTCCGCTCTGGAAGAGCACAAGGACGAGGAGATCTACTACCGCACCGACCACCACTGGACCAGCCTGGGCGCCTACTACGGTTACACAGCCCTGATGGAGGCCATGGGGATGGAGGCGGCCCCTCTGGACGAGAGCGCCAAGGTAACGGTGTCCGACTCCTTCTATGGTACCACCTTCTCCACCTCCGGCGTGCGGTGGGTGGCTCCTGACCACATCGACCGGTATATCTCCGGCGACGGCGTGAAGGTGACCGGCTATCCCGAGGGAACCCCGGTGGAGAGCAGCCTGTATGTGGACAGCTATCTGGATAAGAAGGACAAATATTCCTCGTTCCTGGGCGGCAACCAGCCTTTGTGCGTCATCGAGACCGAGCACACCGACGCCCCCAAGGTGCTGGTGATCCGGGACTCCTACTCCGACTCTCTGGCTCCCTTCCTGACCCAGAGTTTTTCTGAGATCCACCTCTTTGATACCCGTATGAACAAGACCAGTATCAAAGCTTACGTGGAGGAAAACGACATCGACCAGGTGGTGGTGCTGTACAGCATCTCCAACTTCATCTCCTCCAGCAAGGACATGTTCCTGCTGGGCCGATAAGCATAAAAAATCCCGTGGATTGCTGTGAATCCACGGGATTTTTCGATCTCATAGGAAGAGGCGAAACGCAGTTTCGCAGGAAGTTCTTTGCTAAGCTTTCTTTCAAGAAAGCGTTGTCTACTTTTCTTTCGAGAAAATTAGACCTGTTAAGTCGAAGGGCGGGGTGTACTCCTCCTTGGCGCTGGTGCGCTCCTGACAAAAGCCGTCCAGCCCTAAATTCTGCATATACTGGATCGCAGAGTTCATCTCCCCCCGGCGCAGGCAGCGGTCGATCTCCGGCACATTGGAGAGGTCGCCCCAGGGAGTGTACTGGCTCATCAGGGAAAAGAGCACCGTCCCCTTGGGGAAGGTGTCCGCCACCCAGTCCATGACCGCCTTGGCCCCGTCCACCTGTCCGGGCAAAATCAAGTGGCGGATGATAACTCCTTTTTTCATTAAGCCGTTCTCATCAAACTGGCATGGGCCTACCTGGCGCACCATCTCCTGAATGGCTTGCACCGCGTATTGTGGATAATCCGGGGCGGCAGAGTAGCGCTCGGCGGCGTTTCCGTCCAGATACTTTAAATCCGGGAGGTAAATATCCACAAGTCCGTCCAAACTGTGCAAAGTTTCCAGGCGCTCATACCCGCCTGTGTTCCACACCACCGGAACGGTGGGGCGGTACCGGGTCAACAGCGCACGGAGCACGTGGGCATAATGGGTGGGGGTGACAAAGTTGAGGTTGTGGGCTCCCTGGGCAATGAGGTTTTCACACACCTGCTCCAGCTCCGCCAGAGTGAGGGCCTTCCCGAAGTGCTCGTGGCTGATCTTCTCGTTCTGGCAGAACACGCAGCCCAGAGGACAGCCGGAGAAGAACACGGTGCCGGAGCCGCGGGTGCCGGAAATGGGGGGTTCCTCCCACATGTGGAGAGCCGCCCGGGCCACCATAGGGCCTTCCGGCATCCCGCACAGCCCGTCTCCGCGTTCAGAGGTGCGCAGGGCATGGCATTGCCGGGGACAGAGATCGCAGATCATAATCGTCCCTCCTTAAAAATAACCCAGGTGCTGGGCGACTGCATCAGAAAAGACAGAGAAGGCGTTGGGGACCGCGTAGTCCCGTTCCAGCGCGCCCCGGTCGGCCCACACCCAGCCATCGGGCAGGGCCTCCGGTTCCACCTGGGCGGTGCAGGCAGTCATGTGCCACTCAATGTGGGAAAAGATGTGCTTGCCGGTGGTCACTCTCTTGCATTCGTCCGGAGAGAGTCCCAGCTGCGCCGGGATGGCGGTCTCTCCCTCCAGCTCGTTGGGGTATTCCCAAAGTCCCGCTAACAGGCCCCGCTCCGGACGGCGGCGGAGAGCCACGCCCCGGTCGGAGAAGATCAGGTACACCCGCCGCTTTTCGATCCGCCGGGGTTTTTTAGGGGCTTTTACCGGAAACTCCCCGGTGCGGCCCTGCTGAAAGGCCTGACAAAACTCGGCGGCCGGGCATTTCTCACACAGGGGCGCTCCGTTAGGCAGGCAGACGGTGGCACCCAGCTCCATCATAGCTTGGTTGAACTGCCCGGGCTGGGCGGTGGGGATGACCTGCTGAAGGGCGGCGGTGATGCGCTTTTTGGTGGAAGCGGCGAGAATATCCGAAGGATCAGCAGTGAGACGGGTCACCACCCGCAGCACATTCCCGTCCACCGCAGGCACCGGAATGCCGAAGGCGATGGATGCAATGGCCCCGGCAGTATAATCCCCCACACCGGCCAGAGAGCGGATGCCCTCATAAGTATTCGGAAATACCCCGCCCCAGTCCTCTACGATCTGCCGGGCGGCCTTTTGCAGGTTGCGGGCCCGGCTGTAATAGCCCAGTCCCTGCCACAGCTTCATCAGGGCATCCTCGGGCAGAGCGGCCAGATCCTGCACGGTGGGTGCGGCCTGCAAAAAACGGCGATAATAGTCCAGCACCGCCGCTACCCGGGTCTGTTGGAGCATGATTTCTGACACCCACACCCGATAGGGGGTAGGGTCCTGCCGCCAGGGCAGAACCCGGGCGTGCTCCCGGTACCACAGAAGCAGAGGGATGGGCAGTTGTTCCAATGGCTGCATGGAGATCCTCCTTGGAGAAATGGATTTTTTGATTATAGCCTATTTCCTTTTCCCGCGCAAGGAAGCAGAGAATATAAGCAATCAGCAATATAAACTATAATGAAATTGGGAATGGTGTTTTTCCAGGAAGGGTGGTAAAGTTTGTATCGGCAAAAGGTTAAAAATTTAACAAGAATTTGGTTACCGCTCTTACCAGGTTCTTGAAAAAACCTTTGCAGCTCGATTTTCCATTCCTTCCTTCTCACAAAACAGTCAAAACGGGAAGCCCGGCGGGGCTTCCCGTTTTGGCGTTTTCCGGGGATTACTCGCCCTTGGAGGCAAAAATCTCCTCCAGCAGCTCAGCCATCTCAAAGACCAGCGCGTCGCAGTGGTCCTTGCGGGGGATGCCCTGCTCCTTGGCCAGTGTCAGAAGGGTGGTGCAGTCGGTGGCCTGGTGGCGCTGGCGGAAATCGTGGATGATTTGGCGGGCCTGCTGGCTGTCATACCCGGCCATACCCAGGAGCATCAGGGTGGCGCTCAGCGCGCCGCAGGCGGAGCCGTGGAGCATGCCGGAGCCAAAGAAGCTGCCCAGCTTGTCCGCCTGCTCCTTGTCCAGGCCAACCTGCTCGGCAAAGGGGACCAGCAGGGACTGGGCGCAGTTATAGTGGCGGCCGTTGGGCTCGGTGCGCAGGTGCTTGACTTCTTCCATACGGGTCATATTGGGGTTCCTCCTCAAGTTAATTAAAAATATCCGGGGTGTCGGCAAACATCTGCCGCACCCGGTCCAGAACCGGCCGGTTTTCCGGCCGGGAGAGGGTGGGGTCATTTTGGAGCAGCTGCCGGGCAGACTGCTGGGCCTGCTGCAAAAGACGCATGTCTCCGCTGAGATCGGCCAGAGCCAGCTGGGGCAGGCCGTGCTGGCGGCTTCCAAAGAAGTCGCCGGGGCCGCGCAGCTTCAGATCCTCCTCGGAGATCTTGAATCCGTCAGTGGTGGAGGCCAGAGTTTTCAGCCGGGTCATGGCGTCCTGGGCGTGGGAATTAGTAATGAGTACGCAGTAGGACTGGTGCTTGCCGCGGCCTACCCGTCCCCGGAGCTGGTGGAGCTGGCTGAGACCAAAGCGCTCCGCGTTCTCCACGATGATGAGGGCGGCGTTGGGTACGTCTACGCCAACCTCTACTACCGTGGTGGACACCAGCACGTCCACGTCCCCGGCGGCAAAAGCGGCCATGACGGCGTCCTTTTCCTTGGGGCGCATTTTGCCGTGGAGCAGGGCCAGGCGCAGGTCCGGGAACACCTCGTCCTGGAGGTGCTGGGCGTAGCTCTTCACAGCCTTTAAGTCAGCAAAGGGGGAGGGCTCTCCGTCGGGGGTGTCCTCGGCGGTGCGGTCCTCCACAGCGGGACAGATGATGTAGGCCTGCCGCCCCTTGCCCACCAGCTTGCGGACAAAGTTGTACATCCGCTGCCGCTTGTCCTCGTGGACCACGTAGGTCTCCACCGGGGTGCGGCCGGGGGGCAGCTGGTCGATGACGGACACGTCCAGATCCCCGTAGATGATGAGGGCCAGGGTGCGGGGGATGGGGGTGGCGGACATGACCAGCACGTGGGGGGCATGGCCCTTGGCGGCTAGGGCGGAGCGCTGGGCCACACCGAAGCGGTGCTGCTCGTCGGCTACCATCAGGCCAAGATCGTGAAATTCCACGTCCTGAGAGATGAGGGCGTGGGTCCCCACCACCAGGTCAACGTCTCCCTGGGCGATGGCCTGGCGCAATCTCTTTTTTTGTGTCGGGGTGAAGGAGCCGGTGAGGAGTCCCACCCGCACGCCTGCCGGTTCCAGCAGGGCGGAGAGGGAGCGGGCATGCTGCTGAGCCAGAACTTCGGTGGGAGCCATAAGGGCGGTCTGCATCCCGGCCTTGGCGGCCAGATAGGCTCCCCAGGCGGCCACCACCGTTTTACCGGAACCCACGTCGCCCTGAACCAGCCGATTCATGGACCGGCCGGAGCCGAGGTCAGCGGCCACTTCGCCCATCACCCGGCGCTGGGCCTGGGTGGGGGGGAAGGGGAGCAGAGAGAGAAATTCCTCCAGCGGGCGGGAGGGCACCACCCGGCCTGCCGCATCTCCCCGGCGGTGCTTGAGCATGGCCAGACCGGTGGACAGGTAGAAGAGCTCTTCGAAGGTGAGCCGCCGCCGGGCCAGGTCCAGACTCTCGGGGGAGTCGGGAAAGTGGATGTTGCGGAAGGAAAATTCCGTCTGGGCCAGCTCGTGCTCCAGCCGCACCGACCGGGGGAGAGACTCAGGCATCTGGGCGGCGCAGGCCTCCACCGCCGGACGGATGAGAGAGCAGAGCAGGTGGTTGGAGATGCCTGCTGTCAGGGGGTAGACCGGAAGGATACAGCCGGTGACCGCCTGGCGGTCGGTGCGCTCAAAGATGGGGTTGACCATGGTTCGGCGGCTGCCCTGCTCCTCCACCACGCCCCAAAAGACGTACTCCTCTCCAGCCTGGATGGCTCGCTCCACATAGGACTGGTTAAAGAAGGTGATGTGCAGGGCACCGGCGTGGTCCACCGCCTTTACCTTTACCAGCTCCATGCCCTTGCGGATGCGGCTGAGCCGGGGATGCTCGGCGGCCATGGCCTGGACGCACACCTTTACCCCCAGGGGAGCGGAGCGGATGGACCAGATCTTCCGCCGGTCCTCATGGTCCCGGGGAAAGTAGGTCATCAGATCCCGGACCCGGGTAAGCCCCAGCTTTTCCAGCTTGGCGCTCCGGGCAGGCCCCACGCCGGGAAAGTCGGTGAGCGGGGTGTTCAGGGTGATATCCAAGGTGTGCGCCTCCCTTCTGAGATAAGTTTAGACCCCCATTTTAACACAACCGACGGGGTGCGTAAAGCGGCAGAAAAAGGGCCGCCGGGAGCGGTGTGCTCCCGGCGGCCTTGAAATTTGTTATGTCTGAGTTCCCGGTTCCACATAAGACTGCAGCTGTTCCCAGGTGAGATGCTTCTCTTCGATGTCCTGCCAAGTGGGCAGCCGCTGCTCCAGCTGCTCCCAGGTGATAAACCAGAAGCGGTAGCGGATGAGCAGGTGGGCGGGAATGATGTCGGAGATGATTTTATCGATCTCCTCAAAGGCGGGTGGGATGCCTGGAATTTCAGGAAACCAGACCTCCACAGTGCCCGGCTCGTCGGTCTCATCCACCCGGGCAATCACTCCGCAGCCGGCAATGGTGTCGTTGATAGCCTCCAGGGTAAAGCTGTCTCCGCTGATGCGCAGCAGAGCGGCCAGAGCCTCCCGCATGGCCTTGGTGGTGGAGGCGGGAGGACGGCGGCGCAGCAGGCCGGCAATGCGTTCCAAACCCCAGTCCTCGGCGGTGGCTAGATTGGCCTCCCGCTGCAGTTCGTCCAGAACGCTCTCCACCCCATCCAGGGCAAGACCTTCCGCCTCCAACTCGCCGCTGAGATAGCGGCCCTCTACATCGTAGACGCCCAGGGGGCGCAGCAGCTGGCGGAGATACTGGGCGTAGCTCATACCATCGCCTCCACCGTCAGAGTGCCCAGGGTGGGCAGCTGATCCAGCTCCACAGTCTGGTCGGCCGCAGGGGAGAGAATGGCGTAGTTTTCCACGTTCTCACAGCTGTAAATCACGCTGCCCAGCTGGGCCAGCAGCACATTGCGGCCCAGCCGTTCTCCGGAGAACCACCGGCGCACTTCCTCCTCCACGGCTTGCTCTACCGTCTCTTGGTCAGCCCCTTCCTTGGCCTTTACCTGGATGGAGACATTGACGGTGAGGGCCTCAGGGGCCAGGACCGTCACATCCACAGCGATCTCCCGCCGGGACTGGAAGTACTCCTGCAGCTGGCCAAGCAGCTCCTCATCGGGCTGTCCGCTGAGGGTGGCTACCACAACATCCACGGTCCCGATGCCTCGGCTGCGGGGCAGGACGGACACCGCCGCCACTTGGTCAAAGGACAGCGCACCCTGCTCGTAGAAGGCGATGTTGGCTCCGTTGGGCAGGCGCTGGTAGGTGTCCAGAATTCGGGCGCGGAAGGCCTCATCCCCCTCCGCGTCGCTGCCTCCGGTAAAGGGCAGGGGATTGGTGCAGGCGGACACCCCCACCGGAGCCACCGCCATGGCGGTGATGGCCCGGGCAGATACGTTGCCCGCCGCGCCGGGGAGCAAGGCCTGGGCAGGAACGTCCACTTCCGTCTCGCCGGGGGCGATGATCCCGTCCTCTGTGGTCTCAAAGCGCACCATATCCGCCGTCAGGCACACGGTGCCCTGGGGGATGGTGCGGGCAGTGTCAGAGCTCTGGGCAGTAAAACGGATGGAGCCCAACGCCTGGGTGGCCTGCTTGCGGGTAAGTCCCCGCAGCTGACCGTGGAGATCCAGATAGTCGCTCTCTGCCGTCTGGGGAAAGGCCTGGCGGGTGACCCACTGGGCCTGGATGTACAGGGCGTAGACCTGGGCAGCCACAGCATACATCCGCACCGACAGGTCGCACCCGGGTTCCGGCTCCAGACCGGTCTGCTCCTCCAGGCAGGAGAGCATCTCCCCGAAAATTTCGTCAATGGTTTTCATGTCGATCCCTCCTTACCCGGTAATGTCCAGGGACACGGACAGGGGTTCTCCCTGCCATTCCAGATAGACCTGCAAATGTCCCCGGCTGCCCTCCAGCTGAGTCCACTGCACATCGGTGACGGTCAGATCCTCCTCACTCTCCAGCGCCTGGACGGTATACTGCCGGGCCAGGGCGGAGCGGGCGGAGGGCTTTCCGTCCCGACACAGCTGGTAGAGCCGACTGCCCATCTCGGGCAGGAAGGGGAACTGGCCCCGCCGGGCGGTGAGCCGGAACAGCACCCGCTGCAGCAGGGCCTGAGCCCCATCCAGGGACTGTACGCCTCCCTGCGAACCGGGGAGATAGTCCCCTCCACTGAGTTTTCGTTCCAAGCGGTCAGCCTCCTCCCAAAATTTCCAGGGTCACCTCCCGGGCGATGGCGGCCACATAGTCCTCCAGCGTCTGCTCCCCGATCCATACCTGCCCGGTGAGACGGATGCCGTCTTTGCACAGGTCGATCTGTCCCTCGCCGCCGCTGAGCCGTACCCCGCCGGGCTCCAGCTGTTGTTCCGACTGGCGCACACCCACCAGACAGGGGGACTCCTGATGGTCCCCTGCCTTCAAAACCAATACCTTTTCGCCCACGGCAGGCCGCCACTGGTAGCCGCCGGGGGCGTACACCGCCACCCAGCGCCGCTCTCCGCTGAGATACACGCCTGCGGGGTCGCCTCCCAGGGTGACCACTCCCACGTCACCGGGAGCCTCCTGGGTCCTGCCATCCTGTTTTCGATTGGATGTCCACATAACCTTCACCTCACACCAAAACTTCGGGGGACATGAGCTCCAGACGGGTCCAGCCCCCGCTCTCGTCCACCCCGACCTGAGCCTGGTTGACCCGGTAGAGCCCGTCACGCCCCCAGTCGGAGCGCTGCAGCTGTACCAGGTCTCCCGGCTTTCCGTAAAAGAGCACCGGAATGGTCACCTCCAGTACCAATTGTTCGGTGGCGGACTGGTCCAGCTGGAACTGCCCCGAGTAGCGCATGGCCTGGTACTGGCTTTTGCCAGGCATGGTAAGTACCTGACGGCGGCTGCCCCCTAGGACCTGAAAATCCATGTTGTTCACCACTTGAGTGAGCTGCTGATACCGGTCCCGCACCACCACCTGGGACAGCACGCCGTAGCGCTTGTCCCGGCATACCAGCTTTGTTACCGGGGTGGCGTCATCCAGCAGCAGCCGGGTGTTGTCCTCCCAGGGGGTGAGCACCAGCCGTCCCTCCCGGTCAAAACGGGGGGAGATGCTGTGGTAGTAGCGCACAAAGTCGTACAGGACGGACCACTCGCTGCTGCCCACTGCCACAGAGAACTGGCTCACCGGGGCCATGTAGGCCTGGCTGGCCACCGTGATGCCGTAGGGGCTTACATGGTCCCGGAGAATGTCGGCCAGAGTGGCCACCTGGTAGTCCTGGCCCAGGGCCTCGTTGTCCAGCAGCCGGGCGGCCATTCCCCGGCCGGACACATCGATCCAGGCCCCCTGTGGGGTGAGGGCGGTCTCGCACTCATCGACCACCCCGGTAAAGACTACCTGGTCCTCATCCAGAGCCTGAAAGGTACACCACTGTCTGGGGTCCACGGTGTTGGTGCCCTCCCAGAGACAGCGGATCTGAAAGCTGTCACAGGGGACTCCGGAGGTGTATTGAAACGTCCAGGACAGGGGAGCAGGCAGTGCCGTGGCATCCCCTTGGGCGGAAATCACATATCCGGTCACGATACCCTCACCTCATCTCCGATGTGAATGAGGTTGGGGTTTTTGATCTGGGGATTGAGCGCAATGAGATCGCTCAGTGCCATGCCGTAGCGCATGGCGATGGACCACAGGGTATCTCCCTTTACCACCTGGTAATAGACCGGGATGGTCTGAGTAGCCTGGTCCGAGCCGGAGCTCTGGCTGGTCTGGGCAGTCCAGGTGCGCACCTGGCCGCTGTAATAGTTGGCCTCCTCCCAAAATTCAAAGGAGTAGCGCACATAGTCCCGCATCGGTTCCTGCTCCAGCCGCAGGGAGACAAAATAGGCGTTGGCGGTCTGCCACAGGGGATGGATAAGCTGGCCGGGACCGCCGGAATAAAACACGTTGGCCAACTGGCCAAACTGGGTATAGGCGTCCTCGCCGATGAATTCGCCCTCTCCCTTCATAACCCGCCGGGTCCGTCCCAGATCCTGCAGGTAGTAAAGGCCAAAGGGCACCTTGTTTACCGCCATGATCCGTTCATAGTCGATGGAGTACACCCTGGGATTGTGGGGCCAGACGTACTCCTTGTAGCGCATGGGGGTCAAAAGCAACGCCCCATCCCTCCTTCCTCAGTACAGAGAGAAGCCCCGGTCATACCGGCGGCTGTCCCGCTGAAAGGCCCGGTCCACCGCCCGGGCGTCCTCCTGCTGCTGAGCCGCGGCCGCGGCGGCGGCCAGAGGAGAGTCCCTCAGGGCGGCGGGGTCATACTGCAGCCCGGAGCTGCCCTGCCCGGAAAAGGCGCGGGAGGGCAGGCTACCGCCGCTCTCTTGACTGCGGCCCAGGGCCTCTGCACCGGCCTGGATGTCCTCCAGAGTCCGCAGCTGCTCCAGCAGAGCGGGGGAGGAGAGCTGAACGGCGATGTCCTTGGAAAGGTCCTGGGGATTACTGCCGCTTGATCCGGGTGTCTGCGAGTTATCCTCCCCGGCCCGCTGAAAACGGGGCAGAGTCTGCTGATTCTCCAGAGCGGAGAAATTTGCCAGAGCATCCGATGGGCCTGCATACGCTCCGGCCTGGCTGTCCTGCGGATCTGCCTTGGGCTGGTCCTCCCGGGCCTGGGGCAGCACAAGCGAGGTGAGGTCAGGCTGCCACAGTGCGCTCCCGTCCTCCTCCAGAACATCCTCTACCTGCTCCAGCAGGTTGTCCAAATCGTTGGTCATCTCGTCTCCCCCTTCCCAAGAGCTGCAAACCGCTGGAGGTCAAAGTTGGGATTTACCCCACCCTCCCCGGCTGCGATGGGCCGGCCGCAGCCGGGGCACAGGCCCTGCTGGCTCTGAGCCCGGCAGCTGGGGCACAGGCGCTCCAGATCTTCCTCCCGGTCCAATACCATGTGGGTGAGACACCACAGGTAGTCCCGGTCTCGCATCTGCCGGGCCCGCGCCTCGGTGGGCAGAGCGCCAAAGGCCCGCAGCACTTTCCAGCGCAGCCGGTCAGCGCCGTCCGCGGCTACTTTTTTTTTACCTGCTCCGCCTGTTCCCGGCTCAGGGTGAGAGGCGGATTTTCCTCCCGGTTAAATTGGCTCCAGGTCCGGGCCAGGGCGGAGATCTCCTCCACCCGCAGCCCGGAGAGCACCGCCTCACCGCTGGAAAAGACGGGCTTGCCCTCCTGGGTTTCCAGTGCCCGGGCCAGCAGACAGGCGTTAGAACACAGGGCACGCTCGCTGCTGCTGCGGCATAGGCCGTCAGCCTCCCGCCGGGCCTGGAGCACTTCCAGGGCGGACAGCAGCCGCAGGTTCATGCCGTTGTCCAGCGCCATCCGATCCCGGCCGGCTAAGATGGAAGGGCTCATCTCACGCCTCCATTTCCAGCCGCTTGGAGGCCACAATGGTCACCTTCTCTAGTACCATGTTGCCCAGGGTGCCGTTCTCCTGGATGGAGGACCACTGGCAGCCGGAGTAGACGATCTTCCGGTCGGGTTTACAGATGACCAGGGAGAAGTCGGACAGGCTGTAGAAATCGATGCCGTCCTGTACCGCCTCTTCGGTGGCGTAGAGACGGCTCAGCTCCAGCACGTGGCTGGTCTGGCCGGGAATGGTAGCTACGGGTTCCTCCTCGCCGAAGGCCTCCACCGCCCGACTGGTCTTGTCGGAGCGGGCGGAGTAGCTCTGTACCACGGCAACCTTGGTGCCGTCTACCTCCAGGTAGATGTCGCTGCTGGTGGGAAATCCTTCAATGCTCAAACTGATCCCTCCTTAAATGACGATGTGGGCGGTCAGCCAGATCTGGTTGAGACCGTGGGTGACGGTGAAGGTAAAGTCCACCAGACACACAGTAGGGTCATCGGGGTGGGCGGAGACGGTGACCTGGTCATAGTCGGTGATGATCTCCCGGCTCTTCTTGTTCTCCAGCTCCAGCACTACCTGGGTGCGGATGGCGCCCCGGCTCTGCTCGGTGTTCTTGGCCCGGCGGAACTTGCTGCGCAGGCTGTCACGCAGGGTGGGGATCACATCGTCCACAATAAGAATGGTGGACAGCTCACGCCAGGTGGAGTCCTCCACCTCACCGCTGGAGGTGCGGGTAGTGACGCCGCGCACCACACCCACCTGACCGCTGATGCTTTCCAGGGGGGTCACGCCGCCCCGCACCAGCAGATCGATGTCGTTGTCGCTGTACTGCGCACTCAGCCCCTTCAGGCCCAGCAGCTCCGCACCGCCCAGAGGAATGGCGGGGTCAGACTGGGCGGCAATGGCTCCGGCTACGGCGGCCGCGGCGCTCAGTCCGTCCTGAGCGGCATCCTCGCCGTCCACACTGCCGGGAGCAACCAGTACCATACGCTCGCAGTTGAGCCCCTTGGCCCGCTCCACCAGGGCGGACACCTCCTCGCCTGCGGCGGCGCCAACCACAGCAATGCGCTCCCGGCGGGCGGCGCTGGCGGACAGTACACTGTCCCGCAGGGCCTGCTGTACCGTCAGGGTCGTGCTGTCACACAGCATCACGCTGATATTTTCCAGGCCGCCCAGGGTGTCAAACGCGGCCTGGTAGCCCTCCTCATTGGCGACCGGAACGGCTACCACCGCGGCCGCGCCGTTGAGCAGAGCAATGCGGATGAGCTCAGCCATGTCCTGCTTGCCCTCCTGGCTGCCGAAAGCGGCCACCGCCGCCTCGTAGCTGGTCACGGTGATGGGCACCCCGGCGGAAGCTGTGGAATTGATGGCCGCCAGGCCCACCGTCTTGTGTCCTCCACTGCCCCGCACCAGGGTGGAGGCGTCATAGGAGGAGTAGACGCCGGGGCGCTCGTGAGTGGTCAAATTCATAAGGTTCTCTCCCCTCTGATCTCAAAGTCCAGGAACTCGCCCTGCTCCTGAGTGCTGCCGGACACCAGCAGGGCGGTGCAAACCAGCTGGGCCGGGCGCTTGAGCAGCCGGGCCTGCTGGTCATAATCGGTCTCGCCGCAGGAAAAGGTCCCCACGGTCAGCCCTTTGGGGCCGGGGGGCAGACAGGCCTGGGCCAGAGCGGCCCAAATCTGCTCCAGGGCAGCGGGATCGGTGCCGGGGGCGGCATACAGGTCCAGCCCAAAGGTTAGGGTGACCGTCTTGCCATACCGCTCCTCCCATGCCTGGGTGTCGGGATTGAGCCGCTGTCCCAGATAGCCGGAAAAGCCCGCCGGGGCGCTCTCGCACCCCCGCAGGGAGACCGCAATCACCGGAGCCTCCAACTGGGGCCTGGCTTCGGTGCTCCAGGCGGTGCGGGCAGGCAGCTCCTGGTCCCGGAGGTGCTGGCACAGCAGCTCCACCGCCTGCTCCATGGGTGTGCTCATGCTCCTGCCTCCTCTCCCGTGTCTTTGGGCCGCAAAACCGCCCAGATGTGGGACACGCTGTTTCCTACGTGCACCGGGTGGGCGGAGACGACGGCGTAACCGGTCCCCTCAAACTCCACCCAGTCGCCGTGGTCGGACAGAGGATGATTGGGGTCGCCCAGATATAAAAACCGGTCCTCCCGCTGCCAGCCCAAGGGAGAGGGCAGGCTTTGAGCCTGCCCCTTCTCCCGGATGGGCTGGAGAAAGGCACGGGCGTCCACCGTGCTGTCCCCCTGGTGGAGGACCACCCGCTGGCCGTACTTGGCCAGCAGGGCGGCCCAGGCTGCATCCATCATCCCGTCACCCCCTGAAAATAAAAGCCGCCGTCCCGCAGGTAGGGGGCCATCAGCCGCTGGATCTGCGCGGTCAGCCCGCCGGAATCCCCGCTGCCTTCCGTCTGGATGGATACATCCCCGGCGGTGAAGGAGGTCACATCCCCGCCGCCGCCCGCAGCGGACAGACCGTCCAGAGCCATCCAGGCCGCGCACACTGTAAAGGCATCGGCACAGCTTTCCGGCGTGACTCTGGGCCGCAGCTGGGCGGTCAGGGTCTGCTCCGCCGCGGTGCACAGGGGCTCCAGTACCTCCCGCTGGGATTCGGAAGCGCCCATGGCGATGGCTAAGGCAATGATCTGCTCGGTCATGCCTGCACCTTCAGCACATGGGAGGCCTCCTGGAAGATCTTCGCAAAGCCGCTGATGGTGGTGATAGCCGCCCGCTCCAGCTGGCGGTCAATGAGCTTGTCGTACTCCACCATCACATCACTGCCCTGAATGAGCTCCAGAGCGTAACGCTTGTCCAGACCCACCGCCGTCTTCTCGGGCAGCACGCTGGTGCGCAGCAGGTTAGCGCCCAGGGGGGTGGACAGCTTGCCGGTGCCCTGGAAGTTAAGACCGGTGAGGGGATTCTGGAACTCGGGGAGCTTCAGCAGCTTCACCATCACGTCGGGACTCACCAGCAGGGTGTTCATCTCGTAGGGCTCAAACTTGGCCCAGAAGTCCACCAGATCGTCGTAGGTCAGGGTGTCGGAGGCGGCGGTGGTGAACACGTCGGCGGCGTTGTTGTTGCCGTCGCCGTTGATCAGCACATCCACGCCGTCGGCCAGCAGCATCTGGGCGATGTGGGAGCCGATCTGACGCAGGGTGACGGAGAACAGGTCCAGCTTGCGGTAGCGTACGGACTCGTAAGAGGCCACTAGCATGCGGCCGCGCTTGTGCAGCTTAATGAGGTTGGCCTGCACCTTGATGGTGGTGCTGGGGATGGCGGCGCCCTCGTCTACCGCCCGCAGCTCCTTCTCCTCGCCGCCGGCCTGGGCGGCAATGGAGCGGTAGTCCATGCCGTCAAAGTTGGTGGTGGCGGCGGTGATGGAGGGGATAAGGTTGCTCTCGTCCATGCCCTGACGTACGGAACGGGCAATGTACTCAGGGAAGAGGACGGCGGCGTCGGAGGTGCGGAAGAACTTCTCCACCGCGTCGCAGCCCGCGCCCTTTACCTTGATGTCAAAGCGCTTGAGCTGACGCTGAAAGGCGTCCAGACCCTCCAGACTGGTGCCCTTGTACTGCTCGGAGGGGTCCAGGCGCTCCAGCACCTGGGTAAAGGTGCTGCCAGCCTCCTGATACATGCCCTTCTCCAGCTTCAAAGTGTCATAACGATTGGCCATCGCGATCCACGCTCCTTTCTTAAATTACAGGCACACCACAGCGGTGTGGGCGGCGTCATCCACCGAGATCACCAGGGCGGTCACACCTGCCTCGGCGCTCTTTACCTTGCCGGTGCCGTCAGCGGCCAAAATGACCTGGCCCAGGCTCACCGAGCCGGAGATGGGCAGAGTCATAAAGCCCTTCACCTGCACACCGGCAAAGCCCTTGCGGTTGGACAGAGCCAGACCGCAGAACGCGTCGTTGTCGCTGCACGCGCCCACCTGGCCGTCGTCGGTGATCTTTACCACCTGGCCGGGGACTACGTCCTCCTTGGCCAGGAAGGTGGCAGTCACGGCGCCGATCTCTTCAAACGAAACCTGATTCATTCTTGTTCCTCCTTAAGTCATGAAGTATCTGGATCAAATCAGAAAGGCCCCGTCCTCCTGGGACAGGGACTGGGGCTTTTGGGCATAGGGCAGCTGAAGGGGATAGCTCTTGGCCGCCTTCTGGCCGTAGAGGCGCTGAAGCTGACGCAGTTCGGGTTCCTCCAGGTGCTGGGCCATGCTCTGCAAGACCTTCATCTCCGCCTGGGGGTCGGCCAGAGCGGCCAGCCGCACCACATCCTCCCGCAGTTCTTTGAGCGCCCGCTCTCCCAGCTCTGCCTGGGCCTTCAGTTTCTCCACCTCTCCGGCAAAGCGGGGATAGTCTGCCAGCAGCTCCTTGAGTGTCTCGTAGTGTTTGACGCCCATGGCCTTCACCACGCCGGCCTGAGGCTGGGCGGGCACGGCCACAAAGGAGAACTCATAGGCGTCGGCAGGCTCCTCCAGACTGAGGTAGCACAGCTTCCCATCGTAGACCTGTCCGGGCTGGTGACCGCAGCTTGCCCCGGCCTCCTCGCCGCAGATGGAGCATACCCGGCGCTTCACCGCGCAGCCCACACTCACTTCCTTTTTGATGCCGCCGTCGATCTCGGCGATCAGGCCCCGGTTGTCGTCGGTGCGCACCATGTAGGCCCTGGCTTTCAGCCAGCAGTAGGGATCCCCTGCCTGGGTGACACGCTCCGGCTCCTGAACGACCTGGATGGAGAAAATCCGGGCAGCCTGTCCCCGCGCCGACCAATTGTGGTCAAAAATGCCGCTCTTGCCCAAAAACAGAGGGGCCAGAGCCTCCAGAGTCTGGGCGGGGAACCGCTCAAAATCCCGGTCTACCTCGTTATCGCACAGCCGAACGGAGAAGACGTACACCTCCTGGGCGGTGAGGGGCTTTTTGCTCCAGGTGTTGATGAGTTCCAGCTCCTCGGGGCTTACCCCTTCGGCCTGCTGTAAGGCCAGGGCGGTTTTGGTAATGTTCAACTTGCTTCCCTCCCAATCTCTTCGGCCTGGGCATGGAGCAGCTGCGCCCGGGCCTCCTCTACAATGTCCTGGAGGTTAATGTCCTCCCACTCAATGCTCACCTGGTCGTCATAGCCACCCAGGCGCAGCCAAAGTCGGCAGATCCGCCGGAGCATAGGTTCCAGGCTGCGGCGAATGGCGGTGATCTCGCTGGTGAGAAGGTCGGCCTGCTGGGCGCTCATGCGCTCGGTGGACGACCAGGACAGCCCCAGCAGGAAGGGGGGGATGCCCGTCTTGGCCACCAGCTGCTCCAGTATTTGACGCACCGGTACCTCACTGTCCAAGATCTGGTTGTCCGCCCCGATGACCTTGATGTCCACATCACCCACTGCCACAAAGTCCCGCACCGCACCCTGGCGGGAGGACTGCATGGCCTGTGACCACTGGCTGGCCACCTGTTCGCCACGTTCCTGGGCGGAGAGGGGGCTGTTCTCGTCAGGTTTGCACACTACGGCAAAGCGCAGGTTGCCCACCCGCTCCCAGTTCTGGCCCAGAGCCTGGTAGATTTTCAGCAGTACCCCAGTGAGAAAAGGCATGGAGCGCAGCATGGATACGCCGTAGGGATGCTCCGCCTCCGGCTGGAAGGGAGTGAAGAGCAGCAGCTGCTGCCAGGGCAGCTCTTTGGGCTCACCCCCGTTTTCCCGCACGCACAGGCGAAAGTCCAGAGGGGAGTCCCCCTCCCGAATCTCCACCAGGGCGGGGTCGGCGCACAGCACAGCGGCAATGGATTTTCCCTGGGGGTCCAGCACCATCTCGCCCACGCCCTGGCCGCAGGTGATCATGCAGTCCAGGTATTGGTCCAAAAAGGACTGGATGCCCTGCTGTCCCCGGCCGGTGTCCACGGTGGCCAAGAAACGGCTCAGTCCCTGCTGAGCCCGGGGATCCCCACAACGGATCTGTACCCCGCCGCACAGCCGCACCAGCTTCCAGATGGCTGCGTCCAGAATGGGGACCGCCTCTCGGATGGAGCGGTAGAGGGCAATCTCTCCGCTGCGCAAAGGCACGTACTGATCCAGCAGCCCGAAGGGGTGGTGTTCCCAATCCCGCAGCTGGACCTGAGGGGGTTTCCCTGCTGGCTTTTTCTTCTCAAACCATTTCAAGTATCTTCCTCCTTTTCAAGCCATTCCCGGTTGTATTGCCGGGACCTGTCCCATAAACTGGAGTAGGCTAAAATCCGGTTCGCTCCACACTTCCCGCGAAAAAACCGCCGGAGTTTCCGGCGGCAATGGTAGAAGCGAAGTATCGAATGTCATCCATGGCATGGTCATGTTCTTTTACCACCCGGTCGCCGCCGCTGCCGCTGGTGTCCCAGCGGTATAGGCCAAACTCCCAGATGGCGTCCCGGCAGGGGGAGCAGATGACCAGCTTTCCCTCTTTGAGAAGCTGGGCGGTGAGCCGGATTCCGGAAAGCACATCGTTATTGGCTTTCCGCACCGGAAACCCCCGCCGCCGCAGTACCTCCATGAAACTGGCAGCGGAAGGGTCCACCACCACCACCCCCAGAGGACGGCCCTTGACCAGGGCCTCCAGGTCGTCGGCGTACTCCTGGTCGGTCTTTTGCCTGCGTGCCTGGCGGGAGTTGTAGTAGTACTCCTCCAGCCGGTACCACACCCCGTTTTTCCTCCCCCAAAGTCCCATGGAAGTTGGGTTCACCGTTCCGTAGTCGCAGGAGACGTAGAAGGGGCCGCTCACATCCAGGGGTGGTTCCCGCACCAGGTCCTGAGAGAAGAAGTCGTACACCAGACCCTCTGCGTTTACCCACTCTCCCAGCACAAACCGGCGGTAGAAGGCTCCCTGGAACATAGTCCGGTAGCGCTCCAGCATAGCGGGGGAGAGGCTGGGGTTGTCTGTCATGGCAAAGGACAGGCGTAACGCCTTCTTTTCCTCAGCTTTCTGGATCCATTCCTGGTAAAACCAGTGGGCGGGGCTCTCCGGGTTGCAGGAGAACCACAGCTTGCTTCCCTCTACCGAGCACCGGGCGCACACCTGCTCCACAAAGGAGCGGGGCATCAGAGCTACCTCATCCAGCAGTGCCCCGGCCAGGGTGATGCCCTGTACCAGGGCGGCGGAGCGCTCATCCAGGCCGCCGAACAGATAGAAGGTGTTGCTGCGGCGGCCCATGGTGACGGTGAGCTGATTGCGGGAGGCGCGTTCCCGGCAGGAAAAACCAAGCTGTCTTAAGATAGGCAGCAGGTCGCTGAGAAGGTTGCGCCGCACCGAGGGGATGGACTTGCCGCACAGGGCAAAGGTTTTGTCCTGATAGCAGCTCATGGCCCAGCAGAAAAAGGAAAGACCGGTGCACAGAGTCTTGCCGCTGCGCACGGCACCGTCGCAGATAATGGCCTGGTAATTTCGGAAGGGAGAGCTGGGCCGCCACCAGGTGAGCACCCGCCGCTGTTTTTTGGAGAAGATGAGAGGTTTCATTCCTCCTCATCCTCCATGCGCCGGAAGAGAGAGTCCAGCTGCTCCTCTCCGCTGGGGCCGCTCAGCTCCAGCAGCCGCTCCAGGGCCTTCATCCGGTCGGCGAATTTCAGTTCTACCGTTCCGGCACCGCTGCGCCGAAATTCGATCAGGGCGGACAGGTCCAGCTTTCCGATGGCCTCCCGTTCCTCCTCAGGCAGGTAGGCCAGCTTCACCGCGTCGTTCACCTTGGCGCAGGCCAGGGCGCGCATCTGCTCCAGCAGCTGCTCCCGATCCAGCGGTTTCTTGTTTCGTTTCACCACATCCCTCCTCTACCCCAGGGGGGAAGGAGCAAAAAGTTGTACACTTCACGTCACATATGAAAAAACTGAAAAATTTACCGCCATGCTCTGCGGTATAGAAGCCTCTCCGTTGTCACATCCTGTCATCGCATACCACTTGAAACAAAGATAGGGAGGCACAGCGATATGAAACGAATCGGTTCCCTGGTGCTGGCGGTGCTTTTGCTCACCGGCACGGCGTCGGCCCAGGAGGCCGCCGCCCAGTCTCCGTTGGAACTGAGTGCGCCGTCAGCGGTGCTTATGGAGAAGGAGACCGGGACGATCCTATATGAGAAAGAGGCCAAACGGCAGATGGAGCCGGCCAGCGTCACCAAGGTCATGACTTTGCTGCTCATCATGGAGGCGCTGGACAGCGGCCGCATCAGCCGGGAGGACGTGGTCACCGTCTCTGCCCGGGCCTCGGGCATGGGAGGCTCCCAGGTCTATTTGAAGGAAGGCGAGCAGATGACGGTGGGAGAGCTCATCAAGTGCATCACCGTGGTCTCAGGCAATGACGCCACCGTGGCCATGGCGGAATATCTGGCGGGAAGTGAGAGCGCCTTTGTCCAGCAGATGAACCAGCGGGCCCAGGAGCTGGGTATGGGGGACACTAACTTTGTTAACTGTACCGGCCTGCCCGCATCCGGCCACGTGACCACGGCCTACGATATTGCCCTCATGTCCCGGGAGCTCATTCTCAACCATCCGAGCATCCGGGAGTACACCACCATCTGGATGGACTCCATCCGGGACGGGGCCTTCGGCCTGACCAACACCAACCGCTTGGTGCGTTTTTATGAGGGAGCAACCGGTCTGAAGACGGGTTCCACCGACTCGGCCCTGTACTGTATGTCGGCCACCGCGGAGCGGGACGGCATGGAGCTTATCGCCGTTGTGATGGCTGCTCCCACAGCGGCAGACCGCTTTGAGGACGCCAAGGCCATGCTGGATTACGGCTTTGGGGCGTATACACTTATGCAGGTGTATCCAGAAAGTCCTCTGGCTCCCATCCCGGTGCTGCTGGGCACGGTGGGACAGATCCAGCCTGAGCTGGAGCGGGAATGCCGGGTGCTGGTGCGCAAGGGAGAAGAGGGCAGCGTTACCACCAAGCTGACCCTGGCCCAGGACCTGGAGGCCCCGGTGGAAGCGGGGCAGAAGGTGGGTGAACTGGAAATTTTGGTCAATGGAGAGACACGGGATACCCTGGCCATAATTTCCAGCCAGGAGGTGCAGCGGCTGACCACCGGCGGGATTTTTCAGCGGATGCTGCGCGGTCTGCTGATGGCAGAACAACGATAAAAAACCCCTGGGGCGGAAGGTTTTTGGGCCTTTCGCCCCAGGGAAACAGGGGTGGGAACAAAATTCCAATTAACACCCTTTTGACTTGACGGTGTACAGATAGTGTTGTATAATTTATATAAATATCGGGGGTTCCGATTTAGAGAGGTTGTCGTTTTTGTTGGGAAAATAGCGAAAAAGACGAGATTGAGGTGATTACTATGGTCAAATATGATACAAAACTATCAGATTATGACCTGTTTTTGGAGCTGGAGGCCTTCTCAGAAGGCCGCAGCTGCCACGCGTGGAGATGCTTCGGCTCCCACCCGGGGCAGAAGGACGGCCAGGACGGATATGTGTTCCGTGTCTGGGCGCCCAACGCCAAGCAGGTTTGCGTCTTTGGTGATTTCAACGGATGGGATGAGAATGCCGCTCCGCTGGAAAAACTGGAAGGCGGAATCTGGCAGGGCTTTGTTCCTGGCTTAAAGCGTTTTGATACATATAAGTACGCGGTACACGGTGCCGACGGCAAGGTGGTGGCCAAGGCTGACCCCTATGCGTTCCACGCCGAGACCCGTCCGGGCAACGCCTCCAAGATCTATGATCTGGAGGAGTATCCCTGGGGAGATCAGGGCTGGCTGGACCACCGGGCGAAAAACGCTCCTTACCGCCGTCCCATGAATATTTATGAATGCCACCTAGGCTCCTGGCGGCGTACCGGGGAGGGGGAGTTCCTCTCCTACCGGGATACTGCCCAGTATCTGGTGCCCTATGTGAAAGAGATGGGCTACACCCATGTGGAGCTGCTCCCCGTGATGGAGCACCCCCTGGATGCTTCCTGGGGCTATCAGGTCACCGGCTACTTTGCCGCCACCAGCCGCTTCGGTACCCCTGATGATTTGAAGTACCTCATTGACCAGCTGCATCAGGCCGGCGTGGGTGTCATCCTGGACTGGGTGCCCGCCCACTTCCCCCGGGACGCCTTTGGCCTGTACCACTTTGACGGCGGACCCACCTATGAGTACGCCGACGCCCGTAAGGGTGAGCACCCCGACTGGGGCACCCAGGTCTTTGATTTGGGCCGCAGTGAGGTGCGTTCCTTCCTGTTCTCCAACGCCATGTTCTGGCTGGAGGAGTACCACGCCGACGGCCTGCGGGTGGACGCGGTGTCCTCCATGCTCTATCTGGACTATGGCCGGCAGAACGGGGCCTGGATGCCCAACATCCACGGCGGCAAGGAGAACCTGGAGGCCATCGAGTTCTTCCAGAAGCTGAATACCGCCATTTTTGCCGCCCATCCCGATGTGCTGATGATCGCCGAGGAGTCCACCGCCTGGCCCAAGGTGACCCATCCGGTGAGCGACGGCGGCCTGGGCTTCAACTTCAAGTGGAATATGGGCTGGATGAACGACATCTGCCATTACATCAAGCTGGACCCCTACTTCCGGCAGTTTAATCATCGGGATATCACCTTCTCCCTGATGTACGCCTTCTCGGAAAACTACATTCTGCCTCTGTCTCATGACGAAGTGGTCCATATGAAGGGCTCTTTCCTGGGCAAGATGCCTGGGGACAACGCGGAGAAATTCGCCGGTGTTCGGGCCTTCTATACCTACATGCTCACTCACCCCGGCAAGAAGCTCACCATCATGGGCACCGAGCTGGGTCAGTGGAATGAGTGGCACTATGAGTATTCGCTGGACTGGCACCTGCTCCAGTATGAGCCCCACCGCCAGATCCACCAGTTCTTCAAGGCGGCCAACGCCATGTACCTGGAACATACCGCGCTTTGGGAGCAGGATGACTCCTGGCAGGGCTTCCAGTGGCTGTGTGCCGACGACAACACCGCCAATACTGTGGCCTTCCTGCGCTGGGATCGGGAAGGAAGACCCCTGGTGGTGGTGGCAAACTTCTCTCCCATCCATCGAAAGGGTTATCAGGTAGGCCTGCCCTTCCCGGGCACCTGGGCGCCGGTGTTCAACACCGATGCCGAGGAGTTCGGCGGCGCGGGCCTGGGCGACACCGCCCCCATCAAGAGTGTGGACATCCCCTGCCACAATCAGGAGCAGTCCATGACCATTGATCTGCCGCCCATGTCGGTGATGATCTATCGCTGCACTCGCCGCGCTCCCGTGCGCAAGAAGAAGGACAGCGAGAAGGCGGGAGAGAAGAAAACTTCGGGAAAGGTTAAGAAGCCGGAAGGCGCAAAGGACGCGGGGACCGCCGCCAAAAAGACCCAGGCGATCAAGACCGTGAAAAAGAAAGACGATCAGGCGTAAGCCTCTCGCCTGCGCTTCTTTCGCAGAAGGCGGACCTTTAAAATATAACAGAGGTGAATGAGAGTATGAAAAAAGAAGTCGTGGCCATGCTTTTGGCTGGCGGTCAGGGCAGCCGTCTGTATGCCCTTACCAGCCATGTGGCCAAGCCTGCCGTCCCTTTTGGCGGCAAGTACCGCATCATCGATTTTCCCCTGTCTAACTGCGTCAATTCCGGTATTGATACCGTTGGCGTGCTGACCCAGTACCGTCCTCTGGAGCTCAACAGCTACATTGGCTCCGGTCAGCCCTGGGACCTGGACCGGTCCGACGGCGGCGTGCACATCCTGCCCCCTTACATGCGTGAGGGCGACCAGGGCACCTGGTATAAGGGCACGGCCAACGCCATCTATCAGAATATCGGATTCCTGGATATGTATGATCCCGAGTATGTGGTCATCCTCTCCGGCGACCATATCTATAAGATGGACTACTCCGACATGGTGTACTTCCACAAGAAGACCCAGGCGGCCTGTACCATCTCCGTGCTGGAGGTCACCCTGGAGGAGGCCACCCGCTTCGGCATCATGAACGTGGATGAGAACGATCAGGTCTACGAGTTTGAGGAGAAGCCCAAGCATCCCAAGAGCACTCTGGCCTCCATGGGCATCTATGTGTTCACCTGGAAGAAGCTGCGTCAGTACCTCATCGATGACGAGGCCGATCCCAACTCCTCCAACGACTTTGGTAAGAACATCATCCCCAACATGCTCGCCGCCGGCGAGAAGCTGATGACCTACCGCTTCCATGGTTACTGGAAGGACGTGGGCACCATCAACTCCCTGTGGGATGCCAACATGGATATGCTGGCCATCAACAGCGGCATCAGCATGTACGACAACAGCTGGCCCATCTATGCCCGTACTCCCGTTAAGCCTCCCCATGTCACCGGTCCTAACGCTCAGGTGTCCCACTCTCTGGTCACCGGCGGCTGCCGCGTGGACGGCGTGGTGGAGAACTCGGTGCTCTTCAACTCCGTCACCGTGGAGGAGGGAGCCGATATCCAGTACTCCATCCTGATGCCCGGCGCCGTGGTCAAGAAGGGCGCTGTGGTGTCCTACGCCATCGTTGCGGAGGGCGCGGTCATTGAGGAGGAGGCCACCGTGGGCGCGCCGCCCTCGGACGACCCCGATTGGGGCATTGCCGTGGTGGCCGGTGGAGTCACCGTTGGCCCCAAGGCCGTGATCAAACCAAGCGCTATGATTCGTGAAGATGTGAAAGGAGGTGAGCAGGCGTGAACGATCTGCACGGAATTGTCTTCGCTTGCCGCTCTGATGCCAATCTGGGGGAGCTGACCCGTCCCCGCAACACCTGCTCCCTGCCCTTCGGCGGCCGTTACCGCCTGATTGATTTCATGCTCTCCAACTACGTCAACGCCGGTATCCCCGACGTGGGCATTATTGTTCACCAGAGTTATCAGTCCCTGCTGGACCACGTGGGTTCCGGTAAGGATTGGGACCTGAGCCGCAAGCACGGCGGCCTGCGCATCCTGCCTCCCTTCGGCTATGCTGAGCGGGGCGGCGAGTATAAGGGCAACATGGACGCCCTAGCCGGTGTGGCTGACTATCTGGAGAATATCCGCCAGGATTACGTGATCCTGGCCTGGGGCGACATGGCGGTGAACCTGCCTGTGGCCGAGGTCTTCCAGCAGCACCTGGATTCCGGTGCCGATGTGACCATGGTCTGCACCCCCACCCTGAAGGGTGCTCCCCGCTTCTCCGAGTACGTGGAAGTGGACGAGACTGGCCGTGTCACCGATCTGTCGGTCCACCCTGTGGCCGCCGACAAGACTCTGGAGAGCCTGGGGGTCTACATCCTCTCCAAGAAGCTGCTCATGGATATGGTGGACTACTGCGCCGCCCATGACATCTACAATTTCAGCCGCGGTGTGCTCCAGCCCCGCCTGAAGACCCTGAAGCTCATGTCCTATGTGCATAAGGGTTATGTGGCCCGCTTCCAGTCGGTGAGCGGCTACTTTGAGCGCTCCATGGATCTGCTGGATCCAGAGGTACGGGATGAGCTGTTCAACCCCGCCCGTCCTATCCGGACCAAGGACCGCTCCAACCCCTCTACTTACTATGGCCCCGAGGCCAAGTCCAACCACTCTCTGGTGGCCGACGGCTGCCGCATTGAGGGTGAGGTGGAGAATTCCATCATCTTCCGCGGCGTGACCATTGAAAAGGGCGCCCGGGTGTCCAACAGCGTGCTGATGCAGGGTACCGTGGTTAAGAGCGGCGCCTCGCTGGCTTACGTCATCGCGGACAAAAACGTTACCGTCAATCAGGACCGCATGCTGATGGGCCACTTTACCTATCCTCTGGCCATCGCGAAGGAATCGGTCGTGTAAGCTGAGTAAAACTCCATCACGCCGGGGGCCGGGCGGAGTACCGCCCGGCTTTCCGGGGATGGAGTTTGCTTGTTCTTAATATCTGGAACTGGGAAAGGGGAACTGATATGAAAATTTTGTTTGCCTCCTCCGAGGTGGCCCCGTTTATTAAAACCGGCGGTCTGGCCGATGTGGCCGGCTCTCTGCCCAAGGCTCTGGCCCAGGCGGGTCATGAGGTCAAGGTAATTCTCCCCCTGTATGAAGGCATCGGCGGCGAGTGGCGCAGCCAGATGACCTTCCTGAAGTATTTCAACGTCACCCTGTCCTGGCGGCAGGTTTACTGCGGCGTGTTCTCTCTGGAGCGCGACGGCGTGACCTACTGGTTCGTGGACAACGAGTACTATTTCAAGCGCTGGCAGCTCTACGGTCACTTCGATGACTGTGAGCGCTTCGCTTACTTCTCCCGGGCTGTCATCGAGACTCCCGGTCAGCTGGACTTCTGGCCCGATGTGATCCACTGCAACGACTGGCAGACCGCTCTGGTGCCCATCTATCTGCTGGAGGAGAAGTACCGTATTCCTCAGCTGGGCCGGGCCAAGAGCGTGTTCACCATCCACAACATCGAGTATCAGGGCCGCTACGGCGACCAGGTGCTGGAGGATGTCATCGGTCTGGACAAGAGCTACTTCAATGAGGGTATGCTGGCCTACCACGACGACGTGAACCTGATGAAGGGTGCCATCATGGCCTCTAACTTCGTCACCACCGTCTCTCCCACCTACGCCAATGAGCTGAAGATCCCCTTCTATGCCCACGGCATGGACGGTGTCATCAACCAGCAGAGCGGCAAGGTCCAGGGTATCCTCAACGGCATCGACATGGACCTGTACAACCCTGCCACCAACCCCGGTCTGGCCTCCAACTTTACCGCGGATGATCCCGTGGAGGGCAAGCTGGCCTGCAAGCTGGCTTTGCAGCGTGCAGTGGGCCTGCAGGAGAACGCAGATGTGCCTATCATTGCCTGTATCTCCCGTCTGGTGGGCCACAAGGGCTTCTCCCTGGTCACTGACGTGCTCCACCAGATCATGGGCATGAACGTGCAGATGGTGGTGCTGGGCACCGGCGACTGGCAGTTTGAGGAGGCCTTCCGCAATGCTCAGCAGCAGTATCCCGGTCGTTTCTCCGCGCAGATCACCTATTCCGGACCTCTGTCCACCATGATCTACGCCGGCGCGGATCTGTTCCTCATGCCCTCGGTGAGCGAGCCCTGCGGTCTGAGCCAGATGATCGCCATGCGCTACGGCACTGTGCCCATCGTTCGTGAGACCGGCGGCCTGAAGGATACCGTGTTCCCCTATAACAAGTTCACCGGCGAGGGCCGCGGCTTTACCTTCACCGATATCAACGCCAATGACATGCTCTGGGTCATTCGCGAGGCCGTGGACCTCTATTACAACAATAAGGAAGCCTGGCGCGGCCTTCAAAAGGAAGGCATGACCGCCGACTTCAGCTGGGATCATTCGGCCCAGCAGTATCTGGATATCTATCAGCGCATCCAGGGCTGAACAAGCAGTTCGGTTAGCCGGGCGGACAGAAATGTCCGCCCGGTTTTTTTGCCTGCACACAGAAAAAAGCACCGGTTTTCCACCGAATTTTGCACAAGCAAAATCACCGTTTCCAAGGCGGCAAACCCTTCTCCCATAAGCATTTCCGCCAAACTTTTCGGAATCGCTGGCATTTTTAGGGAAGGAGCGCTCTGCGCATTTGACGTGGGTACGGGAGTATGGTAAAATATGTCCCGTGCCGCACCTGCGGCAGGAAAAATGCTATTAAGAATTTTGATACGGGAGGCAACATCATGGCTGAATATACTAAGGCCCAGCTTACCGAACTGATTATCGGGAAACTTCACCGCAATTTTGGACGGGACGTAGAAGACGCCACCCCTAACCATATGTTTAAGGCCTGTGCTCTGGTGCTGCGGGATATCATGTCCGGCCACCAGATGAATACCAGCAACCAGGTGTGGGAGGGCCAGGAGCGCCAGGTCCACTACCTGTCCCTGGAGTTCCTGATGGGCCGCTCTCTGGAGAAGAACGCCTACAACCTGGGCATTCTGGATACACTGAAGGAGGCTCTGGAGGGGCTTGGCTTCTCTGCCTCTGATCTGTTCGAGATCGAGCCCGATGCCGGTCTGGGCAACGGCGGCCTGGGCCGTCTGGCTGCCTGCTACCTGGACTCCATGACCACCCTGGAGATCCCCGCCACCGGCTATTCCATCTGCTATGAGCTGGGTATCTTCAAGCAGAAGATCGTGGACGGCAAGCAGGTGGAGCAGGCCGACAACTGGCTGGGCCTGGGCGACGCCTGGCTCATCCCCAAGATGGATGAGACCGAGGAGGTCCGGTTCGGCGGCAAGATCGTGGACCACTGGGATGACAAGGGCCACAACCACCCCGAGCATGTGGGCTACACCACCGTGCTGGCCATTCCCCGCGATATGGAGATCGCCGGCTACAAGACCAACCACACCAACGTGCTGCGCCTGTGGGACGCCAAGAGCCCGGTGCCCGTGGATATGTCCCTGTACTCCCGCGGCGAGTATCTGAAGGCGGTAGAGCAGCAGGCCATGGCCGAGGTTATTGCCAAGGTGCTGTATCCTGACGACAACCACTACGAGGGCAAGTCTCTGCGTCTGAAGCAGCAGTACTTCTTCGTTTCCGCCACCGTACAGTCCATCGTGCGCAAGCACCGTGCCCAGTACGGCACTCTGCGTAACTTCCACGAGAAGCACGTCATCCAGATCAACGACACCCATCCCACTCTGGTCATCCCCGAGCTCATGCGCATTCTGCTGGACGTGGAGGGCTACAGCTGGGACGAGGCCTGGAATATTGTCACTCACACCGTGGCCTACACCAACCACACCGTGCTGGCCGAGGCTCTGGAGCGCTGGCCTCAGGGGCTCATCGAGACCCTGCTGCCCCGTATCTGGCAGATCCTCAAGGAGATCGCTGCCCGCTATCAGCGTCAGCTGGAGCAGCACTTCGGCGGCGACATGAACAAGGTCTCCAAGATGGCCATCATCTGGAACGGCGAGGTCCGTATGGCCAACCTGTGCATCTGCGCCTGCTATGCCGTCAACGGCGTGTCCGCGCTGCACTCTGAGATCCTGAAGAAGGACGTGTTCCACGACGCGTACACCATGCATCCCGAGCAGTTCAAGAACGTGACCAACGGCATTGACCACCGCCGCTGGCTGTCCCAGATCAACCCCAAGCTGGACGCTCTGGTGCGTGAGTGCACCGGCGGCGATGACTATCTCCTCCACCCCGATGCGATCCTGGGCTTGGAGAAGTACAAGAACGACAAGGCTGTTCTGGAGCGCCTGGAGGCCATCAAGAAGGAGAATAAGCGCCGCTTTGCCTCTTATCTGGCCCGGGAGAGCGGTGTCATGCTCAATACTGACGCCATCTTCGATGTTCAGGTCAAGCGTCTGCACGAGTATAAGCGTCAGCTGCTGAATGTGCTGCACATCGTACACCTCTATAATCAGCTGCGGGATAACCCCAACATGGAGTTTACTCCCCAGACCTTTCTGTTTGGCGCCAAGGCGGCTCCCGGCTACCATGTTGCCAAGCGGATCATCCAGCTCATCAACTCCCTGTCTGCTCAGATCAATGCCGATCCCATCTGCAAGGATAAGCTGCAGGTGGTCTTCCTGGAGAACTACCGCGTCTCCCTGGCTGAGAAGCTGATGCCCGCCAGCGAGCTGTCTGAGCAGATCTCTACCGCCGGCAAGGAGGCCAGCGGCACCGGCAACATGAAGTTCATGATGAACGGCGCGCTAACCATCGGTACCCTGGACGGTGCCAATGTAGAGATGCACCAGAAGCTGGGCGACGAGAACATCTTCCTGTTCGGTCTCACTGCTGACCAGGTGACCTCCATGAAGGCCAATGGCTATCATCCTCAGGACTACTACCACCAGAACGGCGACCTGAAGCGGGTCATCGACCAGATCTCCGCCGGTTTTGCCGACAAGGAGTCCTATGCCGATCTGATGGACCGTCTGCTGCGCAGCGCCGGAGGCAGCCCCGCCGACGACTATATGCTGCTGGCCGACTTCGACAGCTATCGTCAGGCCCACTGCCGCGCTCTGGAGACCTACGCTGACCAGCAGCGCTGGAATCAGATGTCCCTCATCAACATCGCGCGCTCCGGCATCTTTGCTGCCGACCGCTCTATCCGCGACTATGCCCGGGATATCTGGCACGTGCCCACCCGCGACTGATTCATTTCCCATCGATAAAAATAAGGTCCGCTTTTGCGGACCTTATTTTTTGTCTGCTCTTGCCAAAATGGGGGAAATGCACTACAATAAAGTAGAAAAGAAGCGGACTGCCAGCTAGAAATAGCTGTCAGAATAGAATCATTTGCAGGAGGAAAAGGTTATGGTTTCCATTGCTTCCGATCATGGCGGCTATCGCCTGAAAGAACATATCAAAGCGTATTTGACGGCCAAGGGCATCAGCGTGCTGGACTGCGGCTGTGACAGCCTGGACAGCTGTGACTATCCCATTTTCGGAAAGGCAGCGGCCCAGGCGGTGGCTGACGGCCGCTGCGAAAAGGGTATTGTGATTTGCACCACCGGCATCGGCATCTCCATCTGTGCCAATAAGGTCAAGGGAATCCGCTGCGGCTTGTGCAGCGATCCTTTATCGGCTGAATTAACGCGCAAGCATAACAATGCCAACATGCTGGCCATGGGTGCGGGAATCATTGGCCCCAATATGGCTGAGCGCATCGTGGATGTGTTCCTCTCCACTGAATTTGAGGGAGGCCGCCACGCTCGCCGTGTTGGCCTGATGATGGACATCGAAAAAGAGTAAAAGAAAAAATCCTGGCGACCTCGGTCGCCAGGATTTTTTTATGTTGGGGAAATTGCAATCGCTGGAGTGTTAGGACCAGTCGTAGGTGACGGTAAACTCCTTGGAGCCGCCGTCCTCAAAGGTGACGGTCACAGTGATCTCCATGCTGTCGCCGCTGGTGCAGCTGGCCAGAGTCTCAGACTTATCAAAGGTCAGCTCCAGGTTGGGGTCAGAGTAGGAGACAGTCGCTTCGGTGTCAGTGCCCACGGCGGACTCGGCATAGGTGCCGGTGCCGGTAGCCTTGACGGAGGAGATCTTAGAGGAGATATCCAGACCAGCGGGATCGATGGTCAGCTTCACGCCGGCAGCAGCCAGGCCGCTGGAGGAAGTGGCATCATCCACGGTCACAGTGTCGCTGAGGTAAACAGCAGTCAGGGTGATGTTGCCCTGCACGTTGGCAATCACGTCGCCGGCGGCGTACAGGTTGCCCTCGCCGTCAGACCAACCCAGGAACTGGTGGCTGCCGTAGGTGGGCTCAGTGCCGCTGATGGTAAAGTCCTTGCCCTGAACAGCGGTAGCCTCCTGGGGAGCACCGGAGCCGGAGCCGGCGGAGTAGGTCACCTTGTAGTTGGCGGGAGCCACGTTGCCGGAAACCTCCTGGATAAACACGGCCTTCACAGCGCCGTCCTTCAGGATAACGGTGGCCAAGTCGTTGGCGTCGGTCTTGATGCCGTTGATGGTGCCCACGGTCAGGTCCTTGCCGTCGTACTTCACGACCAGAGCGTTATCCTGGAAGCTGTAGTAGGTGAAGCCCTGGTTCTCGTTACCAAAGCCAACCACGCCGTTCTCCGCGCGCTTGGTACCGTCGTTGACGGAAGCGATCTCGCTGGTGTACAGGTTGACCTTGGTGACCAGGCCATTGGCGTCCATGGAGTAGCTCTTCACGGAGAAGATGCCCTCAGCCTTCAAGGTGGAGGCAGCAGCAGAGCTCTTCTTCACGTCCAGAGTGGTGACCTTGCCGTCGACCACAGCGTCAAAGGTGTAGTACTCGCCGCGGTTGTCCTTGTTCTCGGCGGCGGAAGCATCGCCCACCACGAAGGTAACCTGCTCGGCCGTGTTGCTCTCCAGCACGGCGGACTCAATGTAAACCACCTTGGCCATGTTGGAGGAACTCTTAAAGACGACAGTCTTGGTGGTGCTGTTGTCGTCGCTGATGTTGGGTACGTTCTGGATACCGGTGTAGATCACGTAGTCATCGCCGTCCTTGACCTGGAAGATGGTCTGGCTGTTGGCGTAGACAGTGGCGCCGTTGATGGTCATAGCGGCCTTACCGGTCTCGATGTTCAGGTTGTTGTCGGAAGAAGCGGCAGCGCTGCTCTTGTCAGCCAGAGTGTAGACGTTGTCGCTGTCCTTGGTGTAGGCAACAATGTGCTTGTCCAGAGAAGAAGCGGAAGACTCGGTCTCCACCTCGATCACCTTGCCCTCGGTGAGCAGCAGCTTGGCGTAGTGGGTGGTGGTACCGAACTTGGTGTCATCCTGATAGCCCACCACGAAGGCGTAGTCGCTGGAGGACTCAGCCTCGCCGATGGCAATCACGTAGCCCTGAGCGTCCAGATAGAACACTACGTCTTTATCCACGGAGCCAGTGGTGATGTAATCGCTGGTCTTAAACTGAGCAGAATACTTATAGGTCTGGCCATCCACCACAAAGCTCTCATTGGCGGTGACCTTGGTCACCTCACCGGAGACCTTGCGGGCGGCAGTCATGGACTCGATCTCAGAGGTCTTCTTGCTGTAGGTGAAGAGGACCACGTCGTCCACATCATAGCCGGTAGCCTCAAACTTCTTGCCGTCGGCCACAGGAGTCTGGGACAGGTCGGAGACGATCACATAGGGCTCCTCGTCCTCATTCACGTCGACCTGACCCATCACAGAGGAGATCTGGCCGGCGTAGGTGTTTACGATGGAGACGACCACGGAACCCCTCTCGCTGGAGGAGACATACTCCTTGGTGACAAAGATCTCCATCACGGTGCCGTTGCCGGTACCCAGCAGAGCGTTGTCGTTGCTCTTGGACACATTGCTCTGGGAGAAGGTGCTGCCGGTGGTGCCGTCCAGGTTGATGGTCCAGGTGTACTTGTTGGAGTCAGCCAGGGTCTCACCCACGGTGTTGAACAGTTCCTTGCCGGTGACCTCGCCGCTCAGTACGTAGTCGGCCTCATCGGCGGCAACCACGACCTGCTCACCCTTGTAGTTCCAGGTGCGGGCGGGACGGGCAAAGGCATCGGAAGTGACGGCGGTGTCGATCTTCAGGCTGCCGTCAAAGAGCTTCTCGCCCAGCTGAACGGCATACTTGCCATCGTCCAGCACCTTGTCGGCCATAGCCTTGGCGTAGTCGGCGGAGCTGGTGATGTCCTTGTACTCCACATCGCCGGTAATGGTGATGTCGCCTACAATGATGGTAGAGCCGTTCTTGGTAGGCTGAACCATGGTGGCCTCCAGGGTGTTCAGAGCCAGCTGAGCCACATTGTTGCGGGACAGAGCGTCGTTGGCGCCAGTGTTGATGTCCTTAAACAGGTCAATGGAAGAGGCCTGCTTAATGGTGGCGATCTGCCAGTCGCTGCCGAAGTCGGAGCTGTACTGGAAGTAGCCCAGAGCCTTCATCATCATCAGGCTGGCCTGCACGGCGGTAACGGGATCGTTGGAGCCGTAGGTGGTGGCGCTGGTACCGCTGGTCACGCCGGCGGCGTAGCAGGCGGCCACATAGGGACGGGCCCACTCAGGCACATCAGTGAAGGGGATGGAAGCGTTCTTGAAGTCCTCCACCTTCAGACCCAGCAGATTGGACATCACAACGGCCATCTCGGCGCGGGTGACCTGCTTGTCGGGGTTGAAGTTTCCATTCTGATCGCCGACCATCACGCCAACGGCCTGCATTACGGCAATGGCCTCCTGGTGGTGGTTGGATGATACGTCAGCATAGCTTGCAGCGCCGGCGCCCGCGACCATCATGCTGGAGAGCATAGTGGCGGAGAGAGCCAGGCTCAGAGTCCGCTTTAGGTTTCTCATTGAGAGTTCCTCCTTATAAAATTTGGTCAAAGAAAGTTGGCTACCAAGTACAGGAAATGCATAACGACCCTTACATACATAAAATGGTTTCATATTCCAACGAAAAATCCAATAAAGTAATAAAATTGGATTAAAAAAGTTGATATGGTAGACATTTGGTAGACACAAGAAGAAAGAGAAAAAAAGAACTGCTTTGAAACCCTTGTGTCGCAAGGGTTTCAAAGCAGTTCTTGGTAGACCTTTGGTAGACGATTGGTAGACGGTGTTGGAAAACTTTAGGTTTTTTCAAAGCGATATCCTACACCGCGCAGAGTAACAATACGGTCGCTGTACGGAGAAATTGCGTGACGTACCTGCTTGATATGCGTATCCAATGTGCGGGTATCCTTAGGCAATTCGCCGCCCCAGACTGTATCCAGTAATTTTTTTCGCGAAAATACCACATCTGGGTGGCTGGCCAGCAGGGTCAGAAGATCAAATTCTTTTGGGGTAAGGCTGACCAGCGTGCCGTCTACAAGGACACGGCGGGCGGTCAGGTCGATGTAAATTCCATCTCGTTCAATGGATTGGGGCTCTAAGGAATCCAAGGACTTGCCCCGCTTTAAGATAGCAGAAATGCGCAGCATCAATTCTCTGGGGGAAAAGGGTTTCGTCATATAATCATCGGCGCCCAGTTCCAAGCCGTGAATACGGTCTTGTTCGCTGGTGCGCTCGGTAAGCATTAAAATAGGGACCTGAGAAAAGCTGCGGATCGTTTGACATACCGAAAATCCATCCATTTCCGGTAAAAGAATAGCCAAAATAATAATATCAAACGCATTTTGGCGGCACATGGAAACCGCGGTGTAGCCATCACCGGCCTCCGCGACCTCGTATCCCTCCAGGCGTGCGTGGCGGCCGATTTGGCCGCGGACAGCCATATCACTGTCTACAATCAGGATACGTTTCATGGGGGACCTCCTCTCTCTCCTGGGGAAAGGCGGGCGGCAGTGTTTTGGGGCAGTACAAGCAGACACCCCGAACCCGCCTGTTAGCGCGGGGGAAGAAAAATCCGATAAACGATGGGAAACCGGGCCTGTCAGGACCAGGATTCCCAGATTTGCGGGCAGTAGCCCACAGTGGCCTCTGTTCCGTTGCGGACAATGGGGAGATTAAGCAGCGTGGGATCTTCGTAAAGCTTATCCAGCTTGGCCTGATCCGAAACCAGGTATTCCAGCAGGGTATAATCTGGATGTTTGGGATCTATCATTGCCTCCAGACCCACCGCTTGCCGTACGCTGGACAATTCTCCGCGGCTCATACCGTACTTCCGCACATCGATGGCCTGAAACTTAATGCGCCGTTCTTTAAACCAGCGCTCCGCCTTTTTGGTATCGAAGCTTTTGGAAGCGCCGAAGATCTGAATATTCATTCATCAACCTCCCATACGGGCAAAAACGGCAAAGTTCGGGAAGATACCGCCACAGCGGTTATTGAAGATGGAGCAGTAAAAGAATAACCGATTTGACGGAGCAAAATGCGGAATTTTTCGCATAATATGCGCCATAAGCATATTTTTTGCCCATACTGTCCAAAGATGGCGAAGTGCGGCGGAGCTAGCTCAAACCGATCCATGGGAGTCCCTCCTTCCGACTGTATATTTTGTAGGAAAAGTATACCATATTTCCAGGGAGGGGACAAGAGGTGGACCAAAATTAACCGCAGAAATGGCCCAATCATGGTCACAATCACAAACTTTTTGGCAGATCCGCCCTGGGTGGTATACATTTTGGGAGAGTTGTGCTATACTAAAACAACCATTGCAGCGCAGTTCGGAGAAAAAACGGGCGAATGCTGCAGACAGTGTGCTAGAGTTGCGGATAAAAGCGGCTCTGGGTTTGATTGGTGACGCGCTGGCGGTGACAGGACGAAAGGCGCGTACAAAAAGAAAACAGGACGTAAGAGGCGAAAGAATCTCTCACCTCCCGCGGCGAAGCAGGGCCGGGGCAGAGGGACCTTCCGTCTGTTTTCCGTGCGCGGGCACGGTCTTTCGCCATGCGTCCAGAGATACAAAAAGTATTAAAGTTCACTTATATTACAGTAAAGGAGTTATTATGGCTGAAAAACTGAAAATTATTTCTCTGGGCGGTCTCAATGAGATCGGTAAGAACCTGACTGTTTACGAGTATGGCAACGACATTATTGTCGTAGATTGCGGTATGGGCTTCCCGGACGATGACATGTACGGTATCGACGTGGTCATTCCAGATGTCAGCTACCTTATTAAAAATCAGAGCAAGATCCGGGGTATTTTTATCACCCATGGACACGAGGACCACATCGGTGCTCTGCCCTATGTCCTGCGCTCGGTGAATGCCCCCATCTATGCCACCCGTATGAGCGCGGGCCTTATTAAATTAAAGCTGGAGGAGCACCGTCTGCTCTCCAAGACCAAGCTCATTACCTGCGAGGCGGGCAACGTCATCCAGGCGGGCAAATTCTCCGTGGAGTTCATCCACGTCAACCACTCCATTGCCGATGCAGTGGCCTTTGCTATCCGCTGCCCTCTGGGTGTCTGCGTGCATACCGGCGACTTCAAGATCGATGCTACCCCCATCCAGGGCGGCATGATCGACCTGGCCCGACTAGGCCAGCTGGGCAACGAGGGAGTGCTGGCGCTGTTGGCCGACTCCACCAATGTGGAGCGTCCCGGCTTTACCCGTACCGAGCGCAGTGTAGGCGCCTCCTTTGACGCCCTGTTCCGTGGCTGTGAGGAGCGCATTATCGTCACCACCTTTGCCTCCAACGTGGACCGCATCCAGCAGATCATCGATGTAGCCTCCCGCTATGGCCGGAAGGTAGCGGTCACTGGCCGTTCTATGGAGAATATTATGAAGGTCTCCACGGAACTGGGCTATATGAATATTCCCGACGGAGTCCTGATGGATCTCAACCACATTAAATCTCTGCCGAAGAACAAGGTATGTATCATTACCACCGGCAGCCAGGGCGAGACCATGTCGGCTCTGAGCCGTATGGCTTTCTCCACCCACCGCCAGGTAGATATCCAGCCCGGCGACCGGATCATTATCTCTGCCTCTGCCATTCCGGGCAATGAGAACTCCATTGGCAACGTCATTAACGAGCTCTACCGCAAGGGCGCGGAGGTCCTCAATGAGCGGGAGCGCGCCCTGCACGTCTCCGGCCACGCCTGCCAGGAGGAGCTGAAGATCATCCACGCTCTGGTCAAGCCCAAGTACTTTATTCCCGTCCACGGCGAGCAGCGTATGCTGCAGATCCACGCCAAGCTGGCCTGTGAAGTGGGCATGGATCCCCGCAACGTGATCATCAGCGACATTGGCCGGGTTATTGAGTTTACTGCCAAGGGCTGCAAGCTGGCTGGTACCGTCACCGCGGGCAAGGTGTTCGTGGATGGTTCCGGCGTAGGCGATGTGGGCAGCGTGGTTCTGCGTGACCGCCGTCATCTGGCCGAGGACGGTATGGTAGTGGTAGTGGCCGCCATGTCCGGGGAGGACGGCGCTCTGGTATCCGGTCCGGATATCATCACCCGTGGCTTTGTATATGTAAAGGAGTCCGAGGGACTGATGGAGGAGCTGCGCCAGGTGGCGTTGGACTCCATTCTCAGCGTAGATATCCGCTACGCCACCGACTGGTCGGCCATCAAGCAGACCATCAAGGGCGACCTGTCCAACTACCTTTATAAAAAGACAAAGCGTTCTCCCATGATCCTGCCTGTGATCATGGAAGTCTAACCTACTTTTTTCGAGAAAAAAGTAGGCAAAAAAGCTTCCTGCGAAACTTCGTTTCGCCTCGGAAAGCCCTCCTGCAAGGAGTTCCTCCGCCCGAAAGCGGAGGAATAAAATGAAATTCCGTCATTTCCGGCGACATGTGCGTCGGAAATGACACATCTCATGAAAGGTGGGCCGACTTTTCCGTAAGGAATCGAGGCTCACCTTTCATGTATCCCCTCTCGAAAAAGTGGCGCAGCCATTTTTTCGAAAAAAAGCCCCTGGGTGTACGCGTACGAGCAACACCCAGGGGCTTTTTGCCATATTTGAAGGGGTATGTCCACCAAAACTTCTACCAATTTGGGCCGATTTTACCCCTCCGCAAAAAAAGCAGGTATAAAACCGGAAAAGCTGGGCACTGTGCCCAAAAGGAAAAATCCTCCAAGAACATTTTCGGGGAAAAAGCCCATGGAAATCCTCAAAAGGCCGTATTGTAACAATTCTGACGCAATGTTACGGTTGTGTTACACTTGATCAAAACCCGTTGACGAACCGGGTTCGATGGAGTATGATACGTGTACAGGCAAGGGGAGTTATGCTTTGCAAATTCGGTTAAAAAGTCGCATTTTTGACCGAGATTTGCTAAAAAACGCCTCTTCCTGAATAAAAAAGGAGGAATTCCAATGAGAAACCTGAAGCGTGCTCTCAGCCTGCTCCTGTCCTCTACCATGGTTCTTGGTATGCTGGTCATGGGTTCCAGCGCTGCGAGCTATCAGGACGTCAAGACTTCCCACAATACGGAAGCCATTGAGGTCCTGCAGGCCGTCGGCATCATGACCGGCGACCAGAACGGCAAGTTCAACCCCGATGCCAAGGTCACTCGTAACGAGATGGCCGTCATCATGTGCAACCTGCTGGACTACACCGTAGCCAGCTACAAGGGCACTGCTCCCTTTACCGATGTGCCCGCTTGGGCTGAGCCCTATGTGGCCGCCTGCTATACCAACGGTATCACTGCCGGTATCAGCGCCACTCAGTATGGCGGTAATCAGACCGTTACCACTGGTGAGGCTGCTCTGATGCTGCTGAAGGCCCTGGGCTACTTCCAGTATAGCGGCGACTTCGGCCAGGATTGGCTGGTCGAGACCACCAAGACCGGCAGCACCGCTGGCCTGTTTGGTGGCGTGAAAAACGGCGCCCGCGAGGCTCTGACCCGCAACGATGTGGCTCAGATGGTGCTCAACACTCTGAAGGCCGATGTTGTGGTTGCTGAGAAGAACGGCAGCGACATTACCGTGGGTAATATTGTCATCTCCGGCGGTAAGGCTACCTACACCGCCCGCGTCAGCACCGACTCCGACTACAAGGCCATCAGCGATGCCAAGGTGGACGGCAAGTACACCGTTCAGCTGGGTGAGGAGCTGTATGACGGCAAGCTGGTGAAGGCTGACAGCGCTGAGGACGATTTCGGCCGTCCCTCCGTCAAGTGGACCTACAAGAGCCAGGAAGTTGGCGTTTACTCTGACAAGGCCGAGGCCGTTTACACCGCTTCTGTTGAGAAGCAGGATCTGTATGATCTGATCGGCAGCGAGGTCTACAATGACCTGAAGAACGACAAGGCTGACTTCTCCGTCTATGTGGACGGTGATCTGCAGAAGGACGCCAAGCTGAGCGACTACATTGTCAAGAACAGCAGCACCGATATCAAGAACGCTCAGAAGGGTGCTACCACTGAGGTCTTCGTGGATGACGACAACAATGTTGTGATCACTGTCATCAACACCTATGTGGCCCAGGTCGACGGCGACTATGACAAGGACGACAAGGAGCTGGATCTGAAACCTCTGGATGGTACTAAGCTTCCTGCCGTGAAGAACATGACCCTGTCTGCGGATGATTTTGACTATCTGGATGCCTACTCTGATGAGGACTATGTCCTGGTCACTGTGGCTGGCGACGAGATCCAGACCATTCAGTCTGCTGAGGTTATCAACGGCACTGTGAACTCTTACACCGAGAAGAAGAGCGTCACTGTGGATGGCACCAAGTATGAGTACAGCATGAACTACACTGATGCTCAGAATGCGAAGGTCACCTATGACCTGGGCGACAAGTATATTGTGGTTCTGGACACCAACGGCTATGTTCTGTTCACCGACGGCGCTGAGGCCTCTAACAATTATGTCTATGTGGCTGATGTTCAGACTACCGGCGGCGTGAAGAAGGATAAGGAAGCCGATGCCTACTTCATGGATGGCACCAACAAGGTCATTGTGATTGATAACGATGAAAAGTTCAATAATGGAGACAAGGGTTGGTTCACCTACGACGAGAAGAACAACGGCAAGTTTGAGCTGAATAAGGTTGACAAGAAGAATGTCACTGAGGATAAGACTGGTGTTACTAAGGGTAATGTAATTACCAAGAACGGTAGCAGCTACGTTTACTACTCTGATTCTAAGAAGTTCTCTGCCAACACCGCTACCACCTTCGTAGTGAACGATGATGGAAAGATCACCGTTTACAACGGCATCAAGAACGTGCCCGACATCACCGTGAATGGCAAGGATAAAGCTGTTGTAACGGCTGTTATGGACGGCAAGTATGCTGAGGTTGTTTACATCTCCTGCGACAATCTGTCCATCTCCGGCGACAGCGGCGACCGCGTCTACATCCTGAGTGAGGACTACGACGCCAGCGTTGATAAGGATGATAACAAGTACTATGAGTACGACGCCATTGTCAACGGCAAGATCGGTACCATCAAGGCTACCACCAAGGACCTGAAGGTTGGCCTGTACATGAACGTCTCCTATGATGAGGACGGCTACATGAACGACCAGAAGAAGGTCAACAACGCCAAGGACGATGACTTCAAGGCCTATACCCTGAACGACGGCAAGATTGCCTACTCTGACGGTGTGCTGTCTCTGGGCAAGAATGATCTGGTTCTGGCCGACGACTACACCATCTTCCTGAACGACGACGGCACCGGCAAGACCAGCTCTGCCAGCAAGCTGGCCCGCGACTATGAGAAGGGCTACACTGGTGTCATCTATGTCTTTGAGAACGACAAGGATGAGGCTGTTGAGGTCTATGTTATGGCCAAGGCCGAGACTGAGAAGCCTGAGACTCCTGATTCCGATTACAACATGACCAGCAAGACTCTGAGTGCAACTGAGGACAAGACCAACTTTGTGGTTACCTTTGCTACTGTAGATGCGCTGACTGCTAATGATCAGATTCAGGTGACTATCACCAAGAAGAATGCTTCTGAGGGCGATGCTCTGGTTAGAACCAGTGCTATGATTAGTGCCCAGGCAGCAAAGACCCAGAATGTGGACACTCAGATTGCTATTCCCGGTGCTGGCAACTATGTAGCCGAGATTACCGTGTACAGCGCTTCTGGTGAAGTTCTGGCTACTGGTACTACTGCTACCACTTATATTGCTAAGTAACAATTATAGTTGGATAGCTTAAAAGAAAGGAGAAGCAACGCTTCTCCTTTCTTTTTTATTATTATTTCCATGCCAAATAATAAAATTCTGTTTCACTTGCGTTGGAAAAAATAGTATCACTGCGGTCATAGTAGACCCTGAATCCCTGTTCCTCTATGCTTAAAACGGTTTTTTGACTGTACTTTCCCTGCACTGTTACGGGTTTTTCCGGCAGAGCCAGACCGCCGTAATAATAATCAGTGTAAGGGTCGGCAGAATACCCTCTGGACACAAATACCAAAACCGCCTTGGGGGTAAAGCCCAACGAGATCAGCCGGCTCTCCTTGTTGTTGCCGGTATAGCTGCCGATCACCAGTTGGGGCATCCCCTCCAGCTGCTCCAGCCGCTGGCCCAACTGCTGCATGGCCGATTGCTCGGCCTTCTTTTCCTCCAGATTGGACAGGGCTGCATCTACTTTCGTATTATCCTGATTAAATTCCTCCCTCAATACCTGGTCTGTGGCCTCCCACTGGCACAGTCCGTAGTTTTCTGTGTAATTGCTCGCCATAAAGGTTCCTCCTTAAAAAGTAGCGTTCACCTATAGCGGGAATCCGTCTGCAAGTGCATAATATTATACAAATACTGGTAATTGCGCCCTGTCATACCCATTGTTGAGTGCAAATAAATGACAACAGGCCCCGGTCAATGACCGGGGCCTGTTGCCTGTGTGTGTTGTAAAGGAGAGGGAGAAATGGGAGATATTATTATGATTACTTGGTACGCTCATAGAATAACCGATAATTAAGGCAAAACCATGACGGGGATGTGAACTTTCTGTAAACACTCCGGAGAGATTACAATCTTTTTTTGCGCAAAAGTTCTCATAGAAGGGAAAGTGCGGCCATCTTAAAACAAAATTAATATTTTCTTAACGGCTTGTCCATATTTCGGACGAAGAAGAAAAAGCTGTCGGAGCGTGCTTGACGCACTCCCTGCATGCGTGCGATAATATAATAATATTTTACATTGACGGGCCTGGGCCCGCCCTGAATAGGGGGAACCTTTTTTGATTCAGTATTTGATTCGGCGTTGGTTGGACGGCCGGGACCCTAAGTCGCCTGAGGTGCGTCAGATGTGCGGTACCCGGGCCGGCGGAGTGGGTATCGTGCTCAATACCCTGTTGTGTCTGGGCAAGCTGCTGGCCGGTGTGATCACTGGCTCCATTGCAATCGTGGGTGACGCATTAAATAACCTGTCTGATGCTGCCTCGTCTGTGATTACCCTTATAGGGTTCCGTTTGGCCGGACAGGAGGCGGATGAGGAGCATCCCTTTGGTCATGGCCGCATGGAGTATCTGGCCGGCCTGGTGGTATCTATGGCGATTCTGCTCATGGGATTTGAGCTGGGAAAATCCTCGGTGGAGAAGCTGCTCCATCCGGAAGAACTGGACTTCTCCTGGCTGGCTGTGGTCATTCTGGCTGTGTCTGTGGCAGTCAAGGTATGGATGTACTTTTTTAACCGTACGCTATCTCAGAAGATCGGCTCAGAGACGATGGCAGCCACCGCAGCCGACTCTCTCTCCGATTCAGCGGCCACCAGTGTGGTTTTGCTGGCTACATTAGTCGGACATTTCTTCCATTGGAAGATCGACGGCTTTGCCGGGTTGCTTGTGGCCCTGTTCATTTTGAAAACCGGCTGGGAGGCTGCAAAAGATACACTGGATCCTCTTCTGGGCCGGCCGATGGACCCGGAGCTGGCGGCAGATATCGACCAGCTGGTCCTCTCCCACGAGAATATCCTGGGCATTCACGACTTGGTCTATCATGACTATGGACCCGGACGGGCTATGATGTCTTTTCATGCCGAGGTTCCTGCCGATGCGGATCTGCTGGAGATGCACGATCTCATTGACCACATCGAACGGGAGTTGAAGGAGAAACACCACATTGAGACCGTCATCCATATGGACCCGGTGGTCAACGACGGGCGCACCGCAGCTCTGCGGGAGCAGGTAGCCTATCTGGCTCAGCAGCTGGATCCCTGTCTCACCATTCACGACCTGCGTATTACTGCCGGTCCCCACCATACCAATGTGCTGTTTGACGTGATGGTACCCTATGGTTTCCGCCTTACCGATCATCAGGTGGTCTCACAGCTGCGGAAGGACGTGGAGGCGCTGTCTCCCAAGTATTCTGCCGTTATTCAGGTGGATCATTCCTATGTAGAGCGCCGGGAAAAGTAATTTACAAAATATTCACCTCACTTGGGGGATTTTCCACTATAATATGACTAAACTGAGAATCCACATAGAAACGGAGGAAGTTATCTATGGCGCAGAAGGTTTTGATCGTAGAGGATGACAGCAACATTGCTGAGCTGCTCCATCTGTATCTGGAAAAGGAAGGTTTTGAGACCAAGGTAGCCAAAGACGGAGGCAAGGGCGTAGAGTATTTCCGTTCCTTCCAGCCTGCTTTGGTTCTGCTTGATATTATGCTGCCGGTGATGGATGGCTGGACCGTGTTGAAGAAGATCCGGGAGGAGAGTGCCACACCGGTCATTATGCTTACAGCGAAAGGTGAGACAGAGGATAAAGTCACCGGGCTGGAGAGCGGGGCAGACGACTATATTGTAAAGCCCTTTGAGATGAAAGAGGTTCTGGCCCGCATCCACGCGGTGATGCGCCGCACCGGCCAGGAGGAGGAACAGGAGAACAAGAAGCTCAGCTTTGATAAGCTGGTGATCAACCTGGATTCCTACGAGCTGCTGGTGGATGGCAAGCGGGTGGATACGCCGCCGAAGGAGTTGGAGCTTTTGTACCACCTGGCCTCTGCGCCCAACCGGGTATTTACCCGCAACCAGCTGCTGGATGAGGTGTGGGGCTTTGACTACTTTGGTGACAGCCGTACGGTAGATGTGCACATCAAGCGTCTGAGAGAGAAGCTGGAGGGCGTGAGCGATCAGTGGCGGCTGAAAACCGTATGGGGCGTGGGCTACAAATTTGAAGTGGCTCCCGCCGGTACAAACAGCTGATTTGAAGGGGGTGATCCCTTGAAAAGCTTATATAAGCGACAGCTCATCATGATGGTAGGGATCGTGGCCCTGTCTTTTACCTTGCTGTCTACCGCATTTATGCTGCTGTCCTATCGGTATATTATTTCAGAGACCCGGGATCGCCTGGAGCGGAATGCGGGGTATATTGCCTCGTTTACCTCGGAGTATTTTACCTCGGACTACTATTTAAAAACCCAGGGAACCATTTTGGAGGAGGCTGGAGAAGATTTTTACCGGGCCAATGTGGAGACACTGACCGCCATGTCGGACTCCTCCATTATCGTGGCTGATTCAAACGGGGAAATTATCTATGCCTCTGAGAGCGAGCTGTACACGAAGAAGATCCCGCAGAATGTTGTGGATCAGATCCAGGAGCGGGGCAGCTATACCGGGATTACCACGCTGAATGGTCTGTACTCCAGCGGACGTTATTTTGCCGGCCTGCCCATCAATGTAAAGATCGGCGATTTGGAGATCAGCCAAGGTTTGGTGCTGGTTTCTGGAGATACCAGCGGACTGTCCGAAATGTGGCGTGCCACAGCGACGATCTTCTTCTTTGCCGCCGTAGTAGTGCTTCTAATCGCTGTGATCGCCAGCTCCATTACTTCTGCCCATCAGACCCGGCCTCTTACCGAGATGGCCGAGGCGGCACGGAAATTTGGACGCGGGGAATTTGATGTACGAGTCAATAACTATAAAGACCGATGTGATGAGATCGGAGAGCTGGCCGACGCCTTTAACTCCATGGCGAACTCACTGGCTAAAGTGGAAAATCAGCGCGCTGACTTTATCGCCAATGTGTCCCATGAGCTGAAGACCCCCATGACTACCATTTCCGGCTTTGCGGAAGGTATCCTGGACGGTACCATTCCTCCGGAAAAGGAGCAGGACGCGCTGAAAATCGTGGTCTCTGAGACCCGTCGGCTCAGCCGTCTGGTCCGGAGGATGCTGGATCTCTCCCGTCTCAACGCTCTGGCGGAGAACAGTATTACCGCACAGGAGCAGTTTGATCTGGTGGAAGTAGTCTCTCAGGTTATTATCAGCCTGGAGGGAAAGATCACAGACCGAAATCTGGATATGGATGTTCAGATGCCGGAGGACAAGCTGATGGTGTGGGGTGACCCGGACTCGGTCACTCAGGTCTGCTACAACTTGATAGATAATGCGGCCAAATTTGCCGCCGCTGGGACCAGCATTACACTTCGCATCACAAAGAAGGATGGCAAAGCATATACTTCCATCAGCAATCTGGGTGCTACCATTCCCCAGGATGAGCTGCCCCTTCTGTTTGAACGTTTTCATAAGGCGGACTACTCCCGCAGTATGGATCGGGATGGCGTGGGTCTGGGCCTGTATATCGTCAAGACCATTTTGGGCAACCTAAAAGAAAATATTACCGTCACCAGCGAAGATGGTCTGACCACCTTTACCTTTACGCTCACGCTGGCCTGACGAAAGACTGGAGTTATCCTATGACGCAGCAACCGCAAGATCTCTGGCAGGGCGGCCCCTGGGAGCAGCCCTCTCCGCACTATCCAACTCCACCGGCCGTGGTGATTCCGCCTCGCGCTCCCGATATTTTGCGGCCCAAGCGCCGCCGCCCCAGGCGGGCACTGCTGATTTTCCTTTTGGTGTTTGTCCTGCTGCTGGGATTGGCGGTAGGTATGCTTGTAGTGCGCTACCTCTTGCCGCAGACGGGTGGAGGAAACGATCCCCAGATTTCTCAAACTTCCCAGTCGGAGGATCCCTTTGGTAAGCTGGAGCGGGCTCAAACAGGGACAGGCGTAACTGTGCCGATCAGCCAAGCCTCGGGTCCGGCTCTGACCGCCACAGAGATCTATGAAAAAAATGTAAATTCCATTGTTTCCATTGAAGGCGAAGGAGAAGAAAGTTATGGGTCAGGTACCGGGGTGGTCATGACTCAGGACGGCTATATTATTACCAACGCCCATGTCGTGGCGGATATGCGCCGAGTACGAGTGATTTTCTCCGATGACTCTATCTTACCTGCCAGACTGGTGGGTGCTGACGCGGAGGAGGATATCGCAGTTCTCAAAGTGGAGGCAGAGGGACTGACTCCGGCAGAGTTCGGCGATTCCGATCAGCTGCGCTGCGGAGATATGGTGGTTGCCATTGGTGACCCCTTGGGGTACCGGACCTCCATTACCCAAGGGATCGTATCCGCCCTAAACCGGACTGTAGAGGTGGATGGGATCCTGATGGACCTCATTCAAACCAGTGCCCCCATCAATTTTGGCAATTCCGGCGGCGCACTCATCAATGACCACGGTCAGGTGGTAGGGATCACCACCATCAAGATTGTTTCGGATGATGGTACCGTGGAAGGGCTGGGCTTTGCGATTCCTATGGCCCGGGTTAAGCTGGTGGCTGATCGCCTGATTGCCGGTCGTCCGGCGGCTATGCTGGGCATCACAGTGCTCACACAGCCAGAAGAATCTGGCGGACTGAGAGTCTATGAGGTTGTGCAAGATAGTAACGCCTGGCAGGCCGGCGTTCGCGAGGATGATATCCTGCTGAGCGTGAACGGTGTCAGTGTGGATAGCCTCGATCGCTTAAAGCATATTGTAGCCAGTCTGGTTGTGGGAAATGAAGCCACCGTGCGTATTTTACGGGATGGTCAAGAACTGGAGTTTTCCTTTGTTATTCAGAGCCGGGAAGCTCTGGGGTAACACCTTCGTCTACCACAGGTCTACCAAATGTCTACCACAAAACCTCCGGAAACCGTTGTCTCTCAACGGTTTCCGGAGGTTTCTTTTTTTAGGTAGAAAGATTTGTCTACCAAATGTCTACCAAACAAACTTTTTTATTCTATTTTTGCCATTAAATAAGATTTTAATCTTGAATATGCAACTATTTTTAACGTGTAAGGGTCGTTATGCTTTGCGATTTTGGCTAAAAAGTTATCTTTTTGGCCAATATTCAGGCAAAAACAAGCCTTCCTGAATAAAAAAGGAGGAATTCCAATGAGAAACCTGAAGCGTGCTCTCAGCCTGCTCCTGTCCTCTACCATGGTTCTTGGTATGCTGGTCATGGGCTCCAGCGCTGCGAGCTATGCCGACGTGACTTCCAAGCAGCACGAGGAAGCCATTGAGGTCCTGAAGACCGTCGGCATCATGACCGGCGATGAGAACGGCAAGTTCAATCCCGAGGCCAAGGTCACCCGTAACGAGATGGCCGTTGTCATGTCCAACCTGATGGCCTACAACGTCAAGACCTATGCCAACACCAGCCCCTTCACCGACGTGCCCGAGTGGGCTGAGCCCTATGTGGCCGCCTGCTACACCAACGGCATCACCAGCGGCTATGACAAGGTGACCTACGGCGGCAACGATTCCGTCACCACCGGCCAGGCCGCCCTGATGGTCATGAAGGCTCTGGGCTACTTCCAGTATCAGTCCGACTTCGGCGCTGACTGGCAGCTGTCCACCGTCGCCCAGGGCAACAAGATCGACCTGTTCGACGATGTTGACTCCGGCGTCAAGGAGGCCATGACCCGCAATGACGTGGCTCAGCTGGTGCTGAACGCTCTGGAGGCTGGCACCGTTGAGGCCGAGAAGAACGGCCAGGACATCAATGTGGGCGACATCTCCATCACCAGCGGCGTCACCTATAAGTATGTCACCAGCGGCAAGGACTATGCCAAGGCCATCAACGACAACCAGTCCACCTCCGCCAACAGCATCAATGGCGTCACCGCCCCCATCGTGGAGCTGGGCGAGAAGCTGTATCAGGGCGACCTGACCAAGGCCAGCGAGGAGGACGATTTCGGCCGTCCCGCCACCAAGTGGGAGTACCAGGCCAAGGAGATCGGCACCTTCGCCGACAAGGCTGACCATGTCTTCACCGCCAGCGTCACCAGCAAGGAGCTGTACGATGCGGTGGGCAAGACTGCCACTGGCGCGAAGTACGACTGGTCCGTCGCGGTGAACGGTGACTACGTCGATTATGACGGCGCCGACCTGTACGCCAACCGCAACGACAATGACGCTGACTTCTACAACAAGGCTACCGGCGAGGATGACGTGACCGGCAACGGCGTCATCACCGAGGTCTTCGTGGACGGCACCGCCGGCGAGGAGAGCGTCCACATCGCCGTCATCAACCAGTACGCCGCTGAGGTGCTGAAGGTTGACAAGGACGACAAGACCATCACCCTGTCCGACCTGGACAACGGCCCCGCCAAGACCAGCGATACCTTCGATACCGCTGACTTCGAGGAGGACGACATCGTCGTCTACACCTATGCTGAGGGCGAGATCCAGTCCGTCTATGCCGCTGAGAAGCTGGAGGGCGAGGTTACCCGCGTCCGCTCCAACACCACCGTGGGCGTCACCGGCAACGGCGACAACTTCGTCGTGGACGGCACCACCTACAAGTACAACATGACCGTTTCCGGCGCTGAGCGCCTGACCTCCGACGCCGTTTCCAACGACGTGGTGGCCTATCTGGATGCCCAGGGCTATGTGGTCTACATTGACGAGTCCGCTGTCTCCTATGACTATGCCTACGTCCTGACCATGGGCACCGACGGCGACAAGTTCGATAACAGCCAGAACAACAACAAGAGCGAGACCGTGTATGCCCGCCTGGTCCTCACCGACGGCACCATCGTCAAGGTTGAGACCGACGCCAAGAAGAGCGAGATCGCCAATCTGCGCAACCAGCTGGTCGCCTACTCCGTGGACAAGAACGACGTCTACACCCTGAACGTGAAGGGCGTGGCGAAGGCTGACGTGGCCGATGCCGTTTCTGATGTGAAGATCGAGAACGGCAAGGCCGGCTTCAAGGCTTATAAGGCTGGCAACAGCTACTCCGCCAATAGCAACACCGTGTTCATCGTGGTGGACTCTGATGACAAGTACGACGATTACGATGTGACCGTCTACACCGGCATCAAGAACGTCCCCGACATCGACGCCATCGCCAACAAGACCGTCTCCGCCGTCGCTCTGGACAACAAGGGCGCTGTGGCCAAGGTGGTCTACATTGAGGACGGCGACGTCTCCGGCACCGAGCAGGTGATCTACGCCATCGCCAATACGAACGCCAAGATCCAGAAGGACAAGGAGAACGGCGAGTACTATGAGATCACCGCTGTGGTCAACGGCGAGATCAAGACTCTGAACGTCAAGGCTGGCAGCAACTCCGCCGTGAACGCTCTGGTCAAGAACGTCGATACCACCAATGCTGCCAAGATCAGCGGCACGAAGTATGTGGTCGCTCTGAAGAGCATCACCGAGAACGCTGACGGCTTTATCACCAGCGCCAAGGTCTATGCAAAGCTGGATGCCGACAATGATGGCGTGCTGGACACCAGCAACAAGCTGTATGTCACCGGCACCATGAAGGCCGAGAACGGCACCGTGGGTCTGGCCAACAAGTACTATGCTTACAGCGACGACGTGATCGTGGCCCGCTGGGACCTGGACGACCAGGACGTGGAGCTGAGCCGCATCAACTCCGTGAAGAACGACTCCAACGACGTGGCCGTTGCCGTCATGGACGGCAACACCGTCATCGGCCTGTTCATCATTGAGGTCAAGGGCGGCGAAGGCGAGAACAACACTCCTGTTGTGGACACCGAGGTCAATGTTGACGGCCGCTATGAGGCTATCTACAAGGACGCCGGCATCACCACCACCGTGAAGGGCGACAAGATCACCTTCAACGTGAACCGCAAGGCTCTGAAGGAGTTCATCAACAACCCCGCCAACAAGACCGATGTGGCCGAGATGATCGGCGGTGAGCATGGCCGTGAGAACAATCTGTGGGTCGGCGCCAGCTTCAAGGCTCCTGAGGGCGCTACGACCGCTGAGTTCAAGGGCGATGTGACCGGTACCGATAACGTGGAGAGCGGCTATGTCTACCTCTGGTCTGCCGTGGCCGATGGCAGCAAGGACGCTGGCTGGACTGTAAAGACCCAGGATGCCAGCCGCACCTTTACCATCACCTGGAAGAACACTCAGGGTAAGGAGATCTCCAAGGATACCTTCACTGTGGCCGTTGACATCCAGTAATCAAAAAACATTGAAAATTTGAGTCGATCAGGTTTTCAAAAGAGGACGCCCCAGACAGCTGTCTGGGGCGTCCCCGTTTATCCTCTCATTTCTAATGTGACCTATCGTTCAGCCAATTGCAAAATAAATGTAAAGGACACCGCTCTCATTCATCTGGACCGATGCGCTCTCTCCGTACCAGCTGACCCGTTTGTCCGTCCAGGTAAGGAGATTTGCAGTGTCCACCAGTATGTCGTGGGCGTTGTAGCAGTCGGCCGCAGCTGCTCCACGGATCAGCGTCAGGCATTTGGTCCGGCCAGCGGAGTCAGTCTGCTGGCGCACCAGGACCAGTTGAGGCTCCCGCCCCAGTGCATGGGTAAGATCCAGTGTGCATGGCTTGCTGTCTCCGTACGTTCCCGTCCCGGTGTAGGTCCCCACCGCGATCTTGGGCATCGCCGCCCGGACGGCCTCCAGCGCCGCCGTGGTGGCTTTCTTTTCCACCTCCGCGGCCAGCGCGTCCAGGGCCGCCTGACCGGCCTTTTCCGCCAGCCCGCCCGAGAGCGCGTCCAGCGCGGCGTCAAGCTTGGCGTTGTCCTCGTTGAAATCGGTGCGTTTTACCTGGTCGTCCGCCTGCCATTGACATAATTGATAGTTCGTCGTGTGGTTGCTTGCCATAAAAACACCTCCACCTACCTGGGGCAGAGGTCAAAAGTGGTACATTATCATACATTTTATGGTAATCAAGCCCCGCCATGCCTGTTTCCATGTGCGGGGTTACTGTTTTCTTCCAGGAAACTTGTTTGGTAGCACAAATCTCTCCCCTAGAAAGAATTGTGCAAATGCAATAAAAATATTGAAAAGCATATGGAAAGTTTATGGTCAATATGATATAATATCCACAACAAATAGAAAGAAGGTCCTAGCTTTATAACTGGTTATGGTTCAAAAAGGAGGGGCGTAGGATGGGTGGATCCTGGTTCGCGCACGGAGCAGATGAAGTTCGAGAGTTGTCGTTCTTGTTTTGCGGCCGCCAGAATTGTCAACCTGGAGAGGCGGTTGGCCCCGCAGTGCGGGAGCACTATGTGATGCACTATTGCTTGTCGGGACGGGGAGTATACCGGGCCCAGGGAGTAAAGTATGAGATCGGTCCGGGAGATGGATTTTTGATTCTGCCCGGTGAGCTCAGCTCCTATCAGGCAGATTCCCAGCAGCCCTGGAACCATATTTGGGTAGGCTTTACCGGAAGCCGGGCGGCGGACTATCTCAAGTGCTGCGGCTTGGGAAAGGAGCGGCGTACCTTCCAGTGCGCCCAGTCCCAACAACTGGAGGACTGTGTGCAGGCCATGCTGGGCTTTGATACTGCCGGAGCGGGCAACGAATTGCTGCTGTTGGGAGAGCTGTATGTATTTTTGGGTTGGATTGCCCAGTCGGCGCAGAGTTCCGTCCGGCGCAGTCGGGAGACAGCGTCGGAGTATGTGGAGCTGGCCATGGAGTATATCCGCAACCATTTCCAGGAGGACCTCACGGTGGCTAAGCTGGCCCGGTATGTGGGGCTTAACCGCAGCTATCTGACCACAGTATTCCAAAACACCATTAACATGTCGCCCCAGCAGTATCTGATGCGGTTCCGCATGGAATGGGCAGCCAACATGCTGAGTGAAAACAAACTGACGGTAGGTGAGATCGCACGCTCCTGCGGCTATCCCGATCCTCTTACCTTCTCCAAGGCGTTTAAGCGCACTTTGGGAGTCACCCCCACCCAGTATCGCCGGGAGCATGAAGAACAGCCCTAGAACGGCTTATTGTGCGGGGACAGGTTTTCATTGTCATTTTCCGGAAGAGTCGCTATAATATGAAATATACCCTGCATGAAGGGCCGGCCTCCGCCGGTCCCCCCGCGAGGGAACAGTCCAGACAGGAGGCGCGCCATATGAGCAACTATGTTATTTCCATCAGCCGTGAATTTGGAAGCGGCGGAAGATTGATCGGGAAGAGGTTGGCCGCCCGGCTGGGAATCCCGTGTTATGACCGTACTTTGATCCAGAAGACCTCGGAGAAGAGCGGCCTTTCCCCGGAATTCATTGCTCGGGCAGAGGAACGGGCAAGAAGCCGCTTCCATCTTACCTTTACGCCCATTGGTATCGGAATTCCCACCTACACCCAGCAGGGAGTGCCGGTAAGCCTCCAGGCCTTTTTTGCCCAGGCCGAAGTGATTCGGGAGCTGGCCGACCAGGGACCATGTGTCATTGTGGGCCGCTGCAGCGACTATGTGCTGGGAGAGCGTCCGGAGTGCCTGAAAGTGTTTGTCCATGCACCCCTGGAGGACCGGGTGGTGCGGTGTGTGGAGGAATACCACATCCCTACCAGCAACATGTCCGAACGGATTCGGGATATGGACCGGGGCCGGTCGAACTACTATAACTACTACACCGGTCACACCTGGGGCGAGATGCGCCGGTATGACCTGACCATCAACTCCAGCGTGACCGGCATTGAGGGAGCGGTGGATCTGATCGCCGCACTGGTTCGTCTGCGTACCGCCCAGGCGGAGATGGCCGAGTGAGTTTTCAGAACTACCAAGGAGAAAAGCATATCCCAAAGGTCCAGATTTCCGGCCAAGCGGGCGGACTGGAACGCTATATCCGCGCGGTAGAGCGAGTAGGAGCGATTCCGGTGCCTGGGATTTGTCCCATACCTGATCCCAGCTGCGATGCTTTGGTGCTGTGCGGCGGAGGCGATATGGACCCGGTCCTGTTTGGACAGGAGAACCGGGGGTCTAATCCACCGGACCGGGAGCGGGACCGGGCGGAGCTGGCTCTGGCGGAGGCTTTCCTTACCTGGGAACGCCCAGTGCTGGGAATTTGCCGGGGGATGCAGGTGCTCAACGTGTTTCTGGGAGGCACGCTGATCCAGGATCTGCAGCCCGCTTGGCGGGTGTGCCACCAGGGAGAGGAAGATGTCTACCACCCGATCCATTGTCAGCCGGGAAGCCTGCTGGAGAGGCTTCTGGGGCCTTGTCCCGTGGTCAACAGTGCCCACCATCAGGCGGTGGACCGTCTGGGACATGACCTGACAGCCACCGCTTGGGCGCCGGAGGGATTTACAGAAGGGCTCGAACATGGCAGCCTGCCTATGCTGGGGGTGCAGTTTCATCCGGAGCGTCTGTATGGTCCGGGGCGGGGCGAGGGAAGCGCCCTGTTTCAATGGCTCATTTCTTGTATTGAAGCATAAAAATGGAGGAAACCATTTGGTTTCCTCCATTTTTCTTATTTTGCAACCACAATGCGGATGCGTCCGCCGTTGCTTTCTGCCTTGTCGTACCAACCGGTGAGGCTCAGTCCCTTCTCCTGGACCCGCTGGGCGGAGGAGAGGTAGTAGGAGCCGTTGCGGTATTCGTAGACCACCACGTTGTCTGCCATGGTGTAGGAGCGGTTGCTGGCGATGAGCTGATTTCCGCTGATGCTGGTGGCAGTCACCTTGGTGAGGTTGTAGATCTTGTCGGGGTTGGTAAGGTCGCCCTTGATCATCACGCCGCCGGTGCTGACGGGGAAGCCGGTGGTGATGTTGGGCAGGGTGTAGGTGGTGCCGCCCACATCATACACATAGGTATAATAGTTGATCAGGCCGCCGGAGGGGAGTACATCCATCCGGGTCAGCAGGCCGTAGCTGTAGTTATCGCCGGTAACATCGTTCAGAATCAGACGGTCGATCTCACCGCTGCCGTTCATGGTGTAGTAGCTGACCATATCCTGGGTGAGATTGATGCCGGCCAGGCGGCTGGCAAAGACCCGGGTTCCAGAGTTCTCGTATACGTCCAGAATTTCCACGCTGTCAGCCAGAGGGGTGGAGCCGATTTTGCTGCCATCGCTGCTGACCTTGCCGGAGAGCTTTGCAGCCTGCAGACGCTTGAGGGAGACGGTGCCGTCTGCGGCAATGTTTACTCCTACCAGATCGCCTACCTCGTAGGTGTGGGTGGTGCACTCGTAGTTGTAAGAGTTGCCGTCAGTAGCCAAAAGGGTAATGGTATCGGAGGTGTAGGAGGAGTGATAGCCGTCGGAGTAAGACTCCCGGGTGACCTTGGTGACCACACCGCAGCGCTCTGAGGTGGTGGCAATGGGGTCGGTGACAGCGGCTACCTTGCCCTGACGGCCGAGGAGCAGAGAGACTGTGTCACCCAGGTCATAGGTACCCAGATCGGACAGAGCATAGACGGCAGCCGCGCTGTCCAGCTCATAGGAGTGTCCGCCGATGGTCACTGCAGTGGGAGCAGCGGTATTGGGGGTGATGGCCTGAATGGTGCCCACCACCTTGTCCGAGTAGACCCACAGGGTGCGCATGGACTGGCACCAGTAGACCACATCGTACTCCTGTACCTTGCTCAGGGAAGAGGCTTCGCCGTCCCGGGTCACGGTAACGCCCGAGAGGGAGAAGGGAATGGAGGACTGCCAGTTGCCGGTGGCTACCAGGGGACCGTCCATCACGCCGTTGATCAGAGCAACCAGATCCACCTCACCGGCGGCATTGAGGGAGTGTCCCAGAGAATTGATGTATGGGGTGCCGGATTTGGTGTTGGTGGAGAGCATGTTGTAGAAGAGATACATGGCGTCGTAGCGGGTGAGCACGTCGCTGCTGTTCTGGGCTTTGAGACCCCGGTCCAGCTTCAGGCTGTGGTAGAGAGCCATCTGCGGGGTGGGGTAGGCGCCGGAAAAGTCCTCGTTGCTGTATCCCAGCAGCTGCAGGACAATGGTCACGCCCTCGGCCAGGGTGATCTGATTGGAGGGGCGGAAGGTGCCGTCCGAGTATCCGGTAATAAGCCCGGCAGCCACACCGGCCTCTACAAAGCCAGCCGCCCAATGGGTATAGGGTACGTCAGGGTAGGGGGATGTGGAAGCCTCTCCCACCTGGTCTCCGTTGGGGGAGGCCTTGACCGCCATAGTGATAAACTCGGCCCGGGTGACGGTGCGGTCCAGCTGCATGTTGCCCTGACTGTCGCCCACCATAATACCCAGGGCGTTGACCACCTGGGTCACCTCCTGCTGGGCAGGGACCGTGGCGGAGCGGGCGCCGGCCGGCAGTACCAGCATCCCCACAAGCAGGGCAGCGGCAGTGCCGGCGGCGAGAATGGATTTTAATTTCATAAGAGGTCTACCTCCTTGTTATTCATAGCGCAGCGCGTCGATGGGGTTGAGCTTGGCGGCCTTGTTGGCGGGCAGGTAGCCAAACAGGATGCCCACGCCCACCGATACGCCAAAGGCCACGGCAATGGCACCCAGAGAGACCACGGCGGTAAACTCTGTGGAGCCAGAGCTCATCATACCATCGATGAGGGTGCCCGCTAGCTTAGCCAGTACGATGCCAAGCACGATGCCGATCAGGCCGCCGATGGCAGAGGTGGTGCCAGCCTCGATGATGAACTGTCCGCGGATGTCCCGGCGCTTGGCGCCCAGGGATTTGCGGATGCCGATTTCCCGGGTGCGCTCCGAGACGGATACCAGCATGATGTTCATGATACCGATGCCGCCTACCAGCAGGGAGATGCCTGCAATGGCCACCAGTACCACCATCATGGTGTCCATCATGGTATTCATCATATCCAGCATCTCAGCCGAGGTGACCACCATGTAGTTGCCGTCCTCGCCATACACTTTATCCAAAAAGGTTTCGATGATGCCGCGGGAGGCGGTGGCGGTGTCCTTGCTGGTGCCGCTGAACATGTAGTTGTCCATGCTGAAGGACATGCCGCCTGCTCCGGCGCCGGCAGTGTCACTGCTCAAGGCGCTGTTAAGCTGCTGGGCGTTGGTGTAGGGAATGATGATCACATCATCCGCAGAGCTCTTGCGGGACTCCGCGCTCTCGGACAGGATGCCTACAATGGTGTAGTTATAGCCGCTCAGGCCGATGGTCTTGCCCAGCGCATTGCCGTTATAGTACTCCTTGCTGATGTAGGAGCCTATCACGCATACCTTCTGAGAGCGGAGTACGTCCACATACTGAAGGAAGCGTCCCTGCTCCACCGTGAGCGCCCGAATTTCGTCATAGTCCTCGCTGACACCTACCACGCTGTAGGGGGTGAAGGTGTCGCCCGGGGTACGGGCAGAGGCGGAAGAGACCGTGATATAGGGGCTGACGGCGGTGAGGTATTTGGGGTTTTTCTCCACCAGGTCATACATGTCGTCCGTGTCTACCTCACGGGAGGAGCCGCTGGACTGAACGGTGACCTGAATGAGGTTGGCGCCCAGCTCGTCAAAGGAGTCGCTCATCAGCTTCTGCATGCCGTCACCCAGAGAGATGATGATAATGACTGCGGCCACGCCAATGATGATGCCCAGCATGGTGAGCAGAGCACGCATCTTGCTGGTGGCCAGAGACTTCAGGGCCAGGAAGAAGGATTGCTTCACACCCATCAGGCGTTCACCTCCTCGTCCAGATCCTCGTCCTCATCCTCGTCCAGTTTGGGCTGGACCACAGCCTGAGGATCGCTGGAGTCGCCGTCGTAGATGATTTTTCCATCCTGAAGGCGGATAATGCGTTTGGCCCGCACGGCGATGGAGTTGTCGTGGGTAATGAGTACCACGGTGTCGCCCTCCCGGTTGAGCTTTTTCAGGAAGGAGAGGACCTCACGGCTGGTGTGGGAGTCCAGTGCGCCGGTGGGCTCGTCGGCCAGGATGACCGAAGGGTTGCCTGCCAAAGCCCGGGCAATGGATACACGCTGCTGCTGGCCGCCGGAGAGCTGGTTGGGACGGTTTTTGTATTTCGATGCCAATCCAACCCGGTCCAGCGCGCTGAGGGCCCGTTCCCGCCGCTCCCGTTCCGGAACTCCGGCATACAGAAGGGGAAGTTCTACATTTTCCAGCACGTTGAGCTTGGGAATCAGATTGTACTGCTGGAAGATAAAGCCCAGCATCTTGTTGCGGATCACCGCCTGCTGGTCGTCGTCCATGGTGGATACATCCACGCCGCCCAGGAAGTAATGTCCGCTGGTGGGCACGTCCAGACAGCCAATGATGTTCATGGCAGTGGATTTACCGGAGCCGGACTGGCCTACGATGGCCACAAACTCGCCCTTGTCGATGGAGAAGCTTACCCCATCCAAAGCGCGCACCTGGGTATCGCCCATGGGATAGATCTTATAGACCTGCTGAAATTCGATCAGGTGTCCCATGGCTTACATCCCCATCATAGCGGCAAAGGGATTGGAGACCTCGTTGACCCACACAACGATTTCTCCCTCGCTGAGACCGCTGGTAATCTCGATGTTGTCGTTATCATTGCGGCCCAGCGTGACCTCGCGGGTCTCCAGCTTGGAGGGATCGACCACGTTGCCGTTTTCATCCAGAGCGCCCTCCTGGGCCACCTGGACGGTGGGCTTATCGCTGCCCCGGTTCACAGCGTCCACCGGCACGCACAAAACCGTGCCGGCCCGCTCCACAATGATGTCGGCGGAGACGTTCATTCCCGGCTTGAGGTCCTGAGGATCGTTGATGACCACCGTAACGGGATAGTTGGTCTGGCCGCTGACGGTGGTGCCGTTGATGTTGACGGTGTCCACCACACCGGAGAAGGTGACGCCTTCCACCGCATCGGCGGTAATGGTGACCTCCTGGCCGACCTGGACCTTGTTGATATCCTTCTCGTCGATCTTCATTTCAAAGGTCAGGGTAGACATATCATAGAGAACGGCCAGGGTGCCGCCGGCGGCGGTGAGGCTGTTGTTGTCAATGGTGTCACCGGCCTTGAAGTTCTTTTCGATCACGGTGCCGGAGATGGGGGCGGTGATGGTGTAGTTGTCCAGCGCATCCTGGGCGTTCTGCAGAGAGAGCTGCGCATTCTGCAGGGAGATGGAGGCGTTCTCCAGAGAGGTTTGTGCGGAGGAGCCGCCCAGCGTGGCCAGCACCTGACCGGCGGACACCCGGCTGCCCGCGGAGACGTTCAGGCTGACCACCTCGCCGCTGCCGGTAGCGACGACAGTCTGGGTGAGATTGGCCTCAAAGGTGCCGCTGCCGGCGCAGGCGATGCTGCCCACCTTGGCGGTGGCTGTGGTAGAGGTGGTGAGAGCGCCGGGGTTCTGTACCCGGATTTTTACCTGGCGTACCAGAGCGCCGCCGTTGCCCACCAGATCAGCGTTGGCCACCGATTCCACCGTGCCGGTGAGTGTCTCCAGCGTACCGGCCAGCGTGACCTGAGAGGAGGAGCCCACGGCGATGCGCTGAGCATCGGCAGACTGGAAGGGGACGGTAAGGGTCATGGTAGAGGTATCCGAGATATCCGCGATGGGGGAGCCGGCAGATACCAGATCGCCCTTCTTCACGTGCAGCTTCTGCACAACTCCGGCGCCGGAGGCCTTGGGGTTGAGACCGTCTACGATGGAGTCGTAGTTGAGCTGGGCCTGCTGCACCGACAGCTGGGCCTGCTGCAGAGCGGTCTCGGCACTGCCGGGATCGATGCGGTAGAGGACGTCGCCCTTTTCCACCTGGTCGCCCACCTCAAAGGGGGCCTCCAGAACCTCGCCGGTGACCATGCCGCTGACGTTGTAGGAGTCGATGGGCTGGATGGTGCCGGTGCTGGAGACAGATACGGTCATCTCCTGCATCTGGGCAGTGCTGGTCAGGTAGGTGCCCGCCAGCAGTTCTTTTCCCGCACCCAGCATGGGCCGGATGACGAAGAAGAACAGGGCGGCCAGCACCAGGAGCACAGCGATGACCACTTTAGGCCAGCGGCGCTTTTTCTTGGGGGCTTTCCAGGTCGGGGTGCTGTCCTGCTCGGGAGCATCCGCGATGACGGGGACCTCGGGAGCGGTTTGCAGTTGTTCTTTTGTTTCCATTGCAGTGAACTCCTTGCTGTATGTTAAATTGAAGGGGTGACGGGTCAGGTAGCCTCATGGCGGGCCAGCATTCCCCGGCGGAGAATGTCCAGCTGGGCGCAGAAGCGGGTCCATACAGGCTGAGGGTCTGTATGGGACAGTGCGGCGCACAGTGCCGGCGCGGTCACGCTGATGAGAATATGGAACATGTCCTCCAGGTCCTTCTCTTGGCGGATGGACAGCCGGGAGGCATCGATGTGGTCAGACAGGGCGGCAAACAGTGAGTGGGTGCCTGCCGAGCGCAGCAGTGCTCCCTGCTGGACACCGGCATTGCGGTGCAGGATAGCCTGAAACTGCTGAGCAGCCAAATCCTCTCTCCGCTCTACCAGGGCTTGGAACAGGGACTCAAAGGCGGCAAAGAGATCGCCCTGTTCCCGGTCCAGCAGCTGGACCATCAGCTGGGTCAGATCGTCCAGATAGCACTGAAGCAAATAGCGGAACAGGTCCGCTTTGTCTGTGAAGTACATATAAAAGCTGCCCCGGGAGATCTCGGCCTGATGGACGATGCGGTTGATAGAGGCCTCATCAAAGGGGACCCGGGAGAACTCATCCCGGGCACATTGAAGGAGCTTTTCCCGCTTGGCCTGGGGCAGATGGAAAAATGTTGTGCTGGGCACGGTGTACATACCCCCAAAAAACACAAATATGACAAGTTGTCATATAGTATAATCGCCTGTGTTTTCCCGGTCAAGAGGCAACGGAGCAATTCATAGTTTGTTCATACTTCCAAGCTGTCGTGCTCCGTCTCAGTGTAGCGTAGGCAGGTGAGAAATTTCAAAAAATTTCCTTAAAATTTCATAAAATCTTAGCTCAGCATATACCCTCCACCAGGGGGAAGGTCAAGGGAAAAAAGAAGACGGCGCGGAATTTTCCGCGCCGTCTGGGGATCGCATTTGGTTAAGGCTGTTCCATGGCCCAGCGGATGGCATGAGCCACGCCCTCGTGGGCGTTATCGGGGGCAACATGGCGGGCAGCCGCTTTCACAGCCTCGCAGCCGTTGCCCATGGCGATGGGGGTTCCTACCGCCTGGAGCATAGCCAGGTCGTTTTCACTGTCGCCTACCGCGGCGCACTGGTCCAGAGGAATCCCCCACAGCAGAGCCAGCAGGGCCAGGGTGCGGCCTTTGTTGACTCCGGCGGGTACCAATTCAAAGTCGTGATCGTTGGAGGAGGTGAGTTCTACGCCCTGGAGCTGTGAGAGCTCCTCCAGGGGGTAGGCCGGCCGATTCCAGTCTCCGTGGATCTTGGTCAGCGGAAGGTCGTGCTCCTCCAGATAGGCGATGGGATCCTCGGATACCACCGCCGCGTTATGAAAGACCGGATAGGGGAAGGTCTTGGAGAGGGACTGCTGAGAGAAGGGGTCCAGTACGATCTGCTCCCCGGCAAAGATCATCAGTTCAATGTCCCGATTCAGACAAAGCTCCAGGGCCTTTCGGCTGACGTCCGCCGGAATATCCCAGCGCCGCAGGTGGGCGCCGGTTGCATTATCCGACAGCACGGCGCCTCCCAGGCAGACAGACAAATTGTCACACCCGGCCTGGGCGGAAAAGTCGGCAGCTTCTTGTACGGAGCGTCCGGTGGACAGCACCACCTTGATACCCGCTTGGCGGGCCTGAGCAATCGCGGCTTTTGTCTCGTCGGTGATCTGGCCTGCCGGGTCCAGCAGGGTTCCGTCCAGGTCCAGGGCGATGAGTCGGATCATGATAAGGTCCTCCTTAATATGGTGTGTATCTCAGCCCAGTCCAAGCAGCACACCGATGGTGTGCACCAGCAGGGAGGCCACATAGGCCACGCCAAGCTGCCAGGCGATGGAGAAGAGGGTCCACTTGGTGCTCTGCATCTCCCGGGCCAGGGTGGACACCGCGGCTACACAGGGGACATAGAGCAGGATGAATACCAGCATAGAGAAGGCAGCCAGGGGGGTAAAGCCGGTCATAGCCGCGGCCACCTGGGCGCTGGTAGCGGTCAGGGCAAAGCCGTAGAACATAGACAGGGAGGAGACCACCATCTCTTTGGCGATAAGGCCGGTGAGCAGGGCCACTGCCGCCTGCCAGAAACCAAAGCCCATGGGAGCAAAGATGGGGGCGATCCACCCGCCGATCACGCCCAGCATGGAGGCGGAGGCGTCATCCACCATGTGCAGGGAGAAGTCGAAGGACTGCAGCAGCCACAAAATCATGCTCATCAGCAGGATGAGGGTACCCGCCTTGATGAGGAAGCCCTTTACCTTCTGCCACACATGGGTGGCGATGTTTTCCATAGAGGGCAGGCGGTAGGGGGGCAGCTCCAGTACGAAGGGAGCGGGTTCTCCGGCAAAGAGGGTGTGCTTGAAGAAGATGCCGGAAAGAATGCCTACCAACATGCCGATGACATACAGGCCAAAGACCACCAGACCTGCCCAGGGGCCGAAGAACGCTCCGGCGATCATGCCGTATACCGGCAGCTTGGCGGAACAGGACATGAAGGGGATGAGTAGGATGGTCATGCGCCGGTCCTTCTCATTTTCCATGGTCCGCGCGCCCATAATGGCGGGCACTGAGCAGCCAAACCCCATCAGCATGGGGATAAAGGCCTTGCCGCTCAGACCAAACCGCCGCAGCAGCCGGTCCATGATAAAGGCGGCCCGGGACATGTAGCCCGAGTCCTCCAGAAAGCTCAGGAAGAAGAACAGCAGGGCGATCTGGGGCAGGAAGGAGAGCACTCCGCCTACGCCGGCGATGATGCCGTCACACACCAGGCTGATGAGCACGGGGGAGACATTTCCGGCGGTCATAGTGTCCCGCAAAAAGCCGGAGAACAGATCAATGAGGGCGCTCACTCCGTCCTGAAGCCAGGAACCGAAGGGGCCGAAAGTGATGACAAACATCACCAGCATAGCGCACAGGAAGAGGGGAAGGGCGGTGTATTTTCCGGTGACGATGCGGTCGATGCGCTGACTGAGGGTGGGCTGGCCGCTGGCCTGGCCTCTGACCACAGAAGCTTTGACCACCCGTTCGATGTACTGGTAGCGGCTGTCGGCGATGAGAGTCTCCCGGTCGCCCAGATCGCTGGAGGCCTCATATTCGGCGATGATCTGGTCCAGCTTTTTCTGGGTATCCTGAGGCAGATTCAGGGCCTTAGAGACAATCTCGTCGCCCTCCAGCAGCTTGATGGATGCCCAGTGGGCGGGGAGATTGGCGGCATAGGCCGCGTCGTGGATGAGTTCGCCCATCCGGTGGTGGATGTCGTGGGTGAATTCATCATAGAGGTCGTCCGGCTCAAAGGTGTAGCCCAGGTGCATCTGCCGGTGGGCCACCTCCAGCAGCTCGTCCAGACCTTCACCGGTGCGGGCGGTGATGGGGACTACCGGCACACCCAGTTCTCGGGACAGGCGCTCGATGTCGATTTTGTCGCCGTGGGCGTGGACCTCATCCATAAAGTTCAAAGCCAGCACCATGGGGCGCTCCAGCTCCAGCAGCTGTACGGTGAGGTAGAGGTTTCGCTCCAAGTTGGTGGCGTCTACAATGTCGATGATGGCGTCAGGGCCTTCGCCGATGATAAAGTCCCGGGCCACGATTTCCTCCATGGAGTAGGGAGACAGGGAGTAGATGCCGGGCAGGTCCACCACGGTCAGTTCCCGGTCGCCCAGATGGGCGATGCCCTCTTTTTTCTCCACGGTCACTCCGGGCCAGTTGCCCACGTACTGGTTGGAACCGGTGAGGGCATTAAACAAGGTGGTCTTGCCGCAGTTGGGGTTGCCCGCCAGAGCCACTTTCATGGGGCGGTTGTCGTGGGCGTTGTGGTCGTAGTCCCGGCCGTGATGTTCCAGCTCGTGGACGTGATCCCGCAGCTGACGGCGGATGGCCTCCGGGTCCTGGCTGCGGTTTGAAGGCTTGGGGGGCGTCATGCGCCGGGGCGCGCCCATCTGAATTTGGGCCGCGTCGTCCTTGCGCAAAGACAGCTCATAACCACGCAAAGATACCTCCAGCGGGTCACCCAGGGGGGCGATCTTGGTTACCTTCACCATCGTACCGGGGGTCAGGCCCATATCCACCAGCCGCCGCTTCACAGCGCCCGACTGGTTGCCCACCGACAGGATCATACCGCTCTCACCGGGGGAGAGCTCCTGAAGGGTGCGTGGGGCGTTTTTCTTATCTTCCATATTCTCGGTCCTCTCTGCTTGCAACAAAAACATAATTGTTTCGACCATATATTTTACCCAAGGAAAGGGCACTTTTCAAGGGAAGCGGGGCATTTTCTGGCCAATCAGCGGAATAGAAAGAGAGAAAATTGTGCTCAGTTACCCACTGGAAACTAGAAGAGGAATGTGGTATAATCACTCCTAACCCGCAATTTTGCCCGCATGTCAGGATGGGCTGAGAGGAGGCGCAGGCCGTGATCTTGATCTTATGTGTCGACGACCGGGGCGGACTGATGTTCAACCGCCGCCGCCAGAGCCAGGATCGCTTGGTGCGCCAGGATATGCTTCATCTGTGCGGAGCGCAGCTCTTGGCTGTCAGCCCCTATACAGCCCGGCAGTTTGCTCCGAAGGACGGGGTGAAGGTGGTGGAGCAGCCTGGAGAGGAAGATATCTTCTTCCTGGAGGACCTGTCCCCCCAGCCCTTTCTAGAGCAGGCGGACAAACTCATTTTGTACCACTGGAACCGGGCGTATCCCGGAGATGTCCGCATCCAGCTGCCTCCCGAGGGGTGGAAGCTGGCTGAGCGCACGGAATTTCCCGGCTATTCCCATGAGAAGATCACAAGAGAGGTCTATACCCGATGAAACGTCTGAATACAGCCCTGCTTTCCCTTCTTTTGCTGATGAGCGTGCTGCTCTCCGCCTGCGGAGCCCTGCCACAAAGCGGCGGCAGCAGTGCCACGCTGGACAGCATCCCGGCCTATTCCGGCCAAGCCTATGTAGAGCTCAATGGCAACCAGCCCACCTTCACCGAAGATGAGTTGGTCACCGAAAGCTTTGAAACTTACAGTCCCCTGGACAGCCTGGGCCGCTGCGGCGTGGCCTACGCCAATGTGGGGCTGGACACTATGCCCACCGAGGAGCGGGGCAGCATCGGCCAGGTGAAGCCCTCCGGCTGGCAGACGGTGAAATACGACTGCGTGGATGGCAAGTATCTCTATAACCGCTGTCACCTCATTGGCTATCAGCTCACCGCCGAGAATGCCAATAAGGAGAACCTCATTACCGGCACCCGGTACTTAAATGTGGAGGGCATGCTTCCCTTTGAAAATCTGGTGGCTGACTACGTAAAAGAGACGGAAAACCACGTTCTCTACCGGGTTACCCCCATCTTTGAGGGGGACAATCTGGTGGCTAGCGGCGTGCAGATGGAGGCCATGTCTGTGGAGGACAAGGGCGAGGGTGTGTGCTTCAATGTCTACTGCTATAACGTCCAGCCCGGCGTGGCCATTGACTACGCCACCGGCGACAGCTGGCTGGAAGGGGATGCGCCCGCTAGTAGCGGAAGCGACAGCAGTACGGCGCCGGAGGAGACCTCCGGCGGTGATGCTTCCACGGCAGAGCAGGAGCAGGAGTATGTTTTGAACATCAACTCCAAGAAGTTCCACCTGCCTGATTGCTCCGGAGTCACCAGCATGAGCCCGGAGAACCGCCAGGACTACACCGGCACCCGTCAGTCTCTCATTGACCAGGGATATTCCCCCTGCGGCACCTGCAAACCCTGACCCGCTTTCTTGAAAGAAAGCTTGGCAAAGAACTTCCGGCGAAGCTCCGCTTCGCCCCTTGCCCGCCCTAAGCATGTTTGGGGTAGGCGAGATTGGTGACACGCCGGAAACCTTTCAGGAAACAGAAAAAACGCGAAGTCTGAATAGCCAGACTTCGCGTTTTTTTATCGTTCAAAGGTTCGGTAGAGCAGGGCGTTGCAGATGGCCGCTGCCACCGTAGAGCCGCCCTTACGGCCCATGGCCACAATGGCGGGCACTTCCAGTTTTCGGCACAGCTCCAGCATGGCCTCCTTGCTCTCCACCACATTTACAAAACCAACCGGGACCGCAATCACCAGGGAGGGACGGAGCTTGCCCGCCTCCATCAGCTCGCACATGCGCAGCAGCGCTGTGGGGGCGTTGCCTACGGCGAAGATGGCGTTGGGGTGCTCCTGAGCCCAGCGGTCTACCGCTGCCACCGCCCGGGTGGTGCCGTGCTCTTTGGCGGCTTGAGCCACCTCTGGATCAGCCATATAGCAGAACCGTTCCACCCCAAACTGGATGCAGGCCTTCTGATTGATACCGGAGCGGGCCATGTTCGTGTCGGTAACGATGGGCGTACCGGAGCGCAGGGCGGCTGCGCCTGCCGACGCTGCTCCGGGAGTGAATATCAGGTTTTTTGCGTAGTCAAAGTCGGCGGTGGTGTGGATGGCACGCCGTACCACGTCGGCGCAGTCGGGGTCCAGGGTGATGCCCATCTCGTCCAGCTCCTGCTGGATGATGCGCATGCTCTCTCCTTCGATGCCTCCGGGGGTATGAAAGGTCAAATTCAAACCAGGGCCTCCTTTCGCCCAGTGATGATCCAAACCGGGTTTTGTCCCATCATCAGATGAAGTTCACCCGCTGCGCGGCTTCGTGCCACGGTGACCTGGCTGATCTGGGGCTCCATCCCAAGCTGGGTCATGGCAGCTACCGCCGTGCCCAGGGTTTCCACCGCAATGGCGGTGATGCAGAACCGGGCAGCAGGATTTTTCCGCAGAGCCGCTTCCAGAATCGCGGGCAGCTCGCCGCCGCTGCCGCCAATAAAGACCGCATCCGGGGCGGGCAGCTGGGCCAGAACCTCCGGGGCGCGCCCATGTGTCAGCTCCAGATTGTAGACACCGAGCTTTTCCCGGTTGGCCCGGATGAGAGAACAGGCCTCGCCCCCGCACTCTACAGCGCACACGGTGCTGTGGGGAGCCAACAGGGCCAACTCCACCGATACCGAACCGGTGCCTGCCCCCACATCCCAGTAGGTCTCGCCGTCCCGCACCGCCAGCTTTCCGATGGCGGCGGCCCGGATCTCCTGCTTGGTCATGGGGACGTCGCCCCGCAGGAAAACCTCGTCGGGTAAGCCCTGGGAGCCGGCCGGACGGCAGCTGGTGTATCCCTCCACAAGCAGAACGGTGAGGGGAGCAAAGGCGTGTCCCGCCAGACGGGAGACAGAGTCAGAAAGAATTTGCTCCTGGGGGTAGGAGAGAGACTGTCCCACCGTGGCAGTCAGGTGGCCCAGCCCCGCCTGAGTGAGGCGTTCACACAGGGAGCCGGCTCCTTCCGCACCGCTGGTGAGGAAAAATACCGGCTTGCCGTGAGCGGCAAGAATTTCCCCCACCGGGTCGCAGTTAAGGCCGTGAGCAGACACCACCGACCACTCCTGCCAGGAGCGGCCCAGCCGGGCGGCAAAATATTGCAGACTGGAGATGCCCGGCAGCACCTGGAAGGGAATGTGCTCTGCCTCCAAAAGAGGAACCAGCGTGCGGGCGCCGGAGTAAAATCCGGTGTCCCCGCTGTACAGCACGCAGGGGTTCTGCCAGGATTGCTTCTTCAAAATTTCCACAATCTCCGCCGATTTGGTGGAAAACTTTCGGGGTACCGACTGGGGCAGGGGACATTCCTCCAACAGCCGCCGGGAGCCGATCAGCCCGTCCGCCTGCTTCAAGGCGGCGGCCGCACCCGCCGTCAAGGTGGAGGGATTCCCAAGTCCAACGCCCACCAGCGTCACTTCCATCCAAGCTCGCTCCTTCCAATCACTCCTGGGTCAGCCAGGACAAAATTTCTTCCAATGTGCAGCCCGTTTCTGTGGGCCGGCCAATGACCACTAATTCCGCACCGGCCTCCCGGGCGGCAGCGGCTTTCTCTTCAAAGCCTCCGGCCCGGCCGCCGTCCTTGGTCACCAGATACCGGATTTGGTACTGCTCCAACATGGCCCGGTTCAGATCGCGGGAGAACGGCCCGTGGAGAGCAATGATATTCCGGGTGGGGATACCGGCCTGCTGACAGGCTAAGATGCTCTCCACCACCGGGAGTACCCGGGGATAAAGACGCTCTCGGTCCAGATCCTGGAACGCGCCAATCCCCTTGGCGCCAATGGCCAGCAGTACATTACCGCTGCGTTCCCTCAGCCACCGGGCAGCTTCCTCTGGGCTTTCCACCCAGTGGCCTGTCTCGTGGGAACTCTCTGCCCGGAGAAGGCGCCGCAGGGGTACTTCCGCTGCCTGGCAGGCGGTCCGGATATTCCGGGACGCCTCCACCGCGTAGGGGTGGGTGGCGTCCACACAGCGGTCAAAACTTTTTAGAAGTTCTGCCATTTCCTGTGCTGTCTTCCGGCCCACCAGAGGGGTGATGCCGGGCAGACCGGACAGCTCCTGTGCCCCCAGAGGGGTGGCCACGCTCACCGTGGCAGGCAGTCCTAGCTGGGAGAGGGCCTGGGCCAGCAACCGTCCTTCGGTGGTGCCGCCGAAAATTAGAATCTTCATTTCTTCCCCTCGTAGCCTCGGGGAGTCACCAAGTTTTCCCCAATCTGACGGGTGGAGGTGGAACCAATAAACACGGTGGTGAACATATCCACCTCAGCATCCCGAAGCTGGGCCAGGGTGAGCAGCCGCTTTTCCTGGCCGTCCCGGCCAATGTTCCGCACCCAGCCGCAGGGGGTGTCGGGGGTGCGGTGCTTCAGGAGAATGTCGCAGGCCCTGCGCAGGTGGTCCCGCCGCTTTTTGCTCATGGGGTTATAGAGGCACACGGAAAAGTCTCCCGCCCCGGCGCAGTCCAGCCGTTTTTCAATGACATCCCAGGGAGTGAGCAGGTCAGAAAGAGAGATCACCGCGAAGTCGTGCATCAGGGGAGCGCCCAGCACCGCCGCGCCGGACAGAGCTGCCGTCACCCCGGGAATCACCTCGATCTCTACCTCCGGGAACTGGACCGACAACTCCAGCACCGGACCCGCCATGCCGTACACTCCCGCGTCGCCGCTGCAGATCATAGCGGTGGTTTTTCCCTCGTTGGCCTTCTCCAAGGCCAGACGGCAGCGCTCCAGCTCCTGAGTCATGGGGGTGGTGACCAGTTCTTTCCCAGCGGTAAAGTTGGCCGCCAGGTCCATATAGGTGGTGTAGCCGCACAGCACCTCACAGTCCTCCAGCGCCTTTCTGGCCTGGGGGGTGAGATAGTCCGTTCCGCCGGGGCCAAGCCCAACCACATACAACCGTTTCATAGGTGCTCCTTCCAAGTCAAATGAAGTTCTTCCATGGCCAGGGCCACTGTGACCCCGTCCTTGGCCGTCTTTTTCCGCAGCAGAGTTCCGCCGGAGGCCAATGCCGCCCGTTCGCACACATTGTCCACTCCGGTAACCTGCTCCACAAAGGGAGAGGGGGTGAAGTCTCCGGGGACTTGCGCCAGCTCCTGGGCGGAGTAGGTGAGCAGCGGCACGTTCAACTCCCTGGCCAGTTCCTGGAGTCCGGGTTCATCCTTCTTTAAATCAATGGTACATAAGGCGCAGACTGCTTTTTCAGGAATACCCTCTTGGGTAAGTACTTCCTCCAGCAGAGTGCGGAGAGCCGCCGCCGGAGTTCCTCTCCGGCAGCCCATGCCTACCCGCACACCCTTGGGGCACAGCCACAGGGCGTCATCCTCCGGGCGGTGCAGGTCCAGCACCACCTGGGCGTCTTCCCGGGAGACCGGACACAGTCCCGCAGGTACTTCCCCGGCAATGGGCCAGGCGGAGAAAAATCCCACCGTCTCTCCAGCCAGCAGCCGGGAAGAGACGGACAAAATTCGCTCCGGATTGCACACCATCAGCCCCTGCCGCCGGGCCCATTGGTCCACGGCGAACACTCCGTTTACGTCGGTGGCCGTGGTAATGACCAGGACAGCACCGATCAAAGCAGCAATCTCCCGGGCCAGATCGTTGGCTCCGCCCAGATGGCCGGAGAGAATGGGGATGACAAACTGTCCTCCCTCGTCCACCACGACCACCGCTGGGTCGGTGCTCTTATGGCGCAGGTGAGGGGCAATAGAACGAACCGCAATGCCCGTTGCCCCCACAAAAATGAGTCCCTCAGAGCGGGAGAAAGCCCGCTCTGCCCATTCCTCTGCCTTCAGCCCATCCCGGGTGCAGGCAGCCTGGTGTCCGTGGTCGGACAGAGTTTTGGCCAACTGCTCTGACAAGGCATTGCCACGCTGGGTAAAGGCGATCAGTTCCAGCTTCATAGTGCCGCTCCATCCAGGGAGCCATCCCCCTGCCGGAATTCGGTGGTAAAGCCGGGGTGGTAGAGAAGGCTGCGCTGGTAGCTGTGGGACAAAAAGTCCCCCACCAGCACCAGGGCAGTTTTGGAGATCTGGTGTTCCCGTCCCGCCTGGGCCAGCGTGCCTACGGTACAGCGCACCACCTTCTCCTCTGGCCAGGTTGCCTTGTACACCAGGGCGGCGGGGGTGTCCGGGGTATAGGCGCCTTTGAGCAGTTCGGAGGATAGTCCCTCCAGCATGCCCGCGGACAGGAAAATCACCATGGTAGCTCCGTGGGCGGCCAGAGCGGCAATAGATTCCCGCTCGGGCACCGGAGTGCGCCCCGCCATGCGGGTGATGATGACGCTCTGGCTCACCCCGGGCAGGGTGTACTCGGTCCCTACCGCCGCCGCGGCCCCGCAGAAGGAGGACACACCGGGGGTCACATCCCAGGAGATGCCCAGCTCGTCCAGCTGGTCCATCTGTTCCTGGATGGCACCGTACAGACAGGGGTCGCCGGTGTGGAGCCGGACCGTGGTCTTGCCGCTTTGTTCCATCTCTCTGATGACGGCCAGCACCTGCTCCAGGGTCATCTGGGCGCTGTTATAAATGGAGGCGCCCTCACGGGTCATAGCCAGCAGAGTGGGGTTTACCAGGCTACCCGCGTAGATGACGCAGTCGGCCTCACCCAGCAGCTGAGCCCCTCGCAGGGTGATGAGATCGGGCCCGCCGGGGCCGGCACCCACAAAATGGACCATGGATTTCCCTCCTTACGGTATAATAATCGTAGTAAAATACCCACTGGATTTGGGTTTCTCCTCCAGAGAGGGGCAGATCCGCTCTCCGGGCAGGCCGCAGTTTTCCACCATGGCCGCCTGTTCCAGCAGGCCCCGCGCTTCCAGAGCGTCCAGAACCTGGGGAAAGTTGCGCCCCGACTTCATCAGTACCTTGGCTCCGGGCAGGTCCAACGTCTCCCCGGGACCTTCGCCGCCTCCGGGCAGGATGTGCAGGGGACTGTTCATGGTGGTCAGGCTCCGGCCAAGCCGGGCGGCCACCGCGCAGAAGGCGGGCACCCCCGGTACCATGACACAGGGGAACTCATCCTTTAATAGATCCATCAAATAGCAGTAGGTGGAGTACACCGACACATCTCCCAGCACCGCCATGGCCACGTCCTGACCCTGCTCCAGATAAGAGCGCACCGCCTGGGCGGCCTCCACATGGGTCTGGTGCTGCTTGGCCTTGTCTCGGGACATGGTGAAGTGGAGGGGCAGGAGAGTCTTGCCCTCCAGATTGGCGGCCTGCTTGGCGATGTTCAGAGCTGTCATCTCTCCGGAGGCCGTCTGAGGTGCGGCCAGCACAGGACAGGCTTCTAATGTGCGGATGGCCTTTACCGTGAGCAGCTCCGGGTCGCCGGGGCCAACTCCCACGCCGTAAAAGGTTCCTAATTTCTGTTGTTCCATCGATCTGTTAACTCCTTCCCCTTGGGGGTCAGGCCGAGAAGGCCATATTGATTGCTAAACGGGACGGCACCCACCGTCCCTTCCGGGCCGAAGCGCCGGTCCAGGTGTCCCTGAATGGCCTCCAGCAGGGAGGACAAAACTTCCTCCCGCAGCCCTGCCTGGTCCAGAACCTCCAGACAGCCGTCGGTGGTGGGGCAGTCCATAAGAGCCCGGGCAGTGTTTCGGTCCGCGCCCGCCAGAGCGGCGTGGGCACAGAATAACTCCCGGCGGCCGTCCGCCCAGCGGGAGTGAGTGTTCATGATGCCTCCGGCCAGCTTGACCAGCTTGCCGATGTGGCCCACAAGCAGAACTTCCCGAAAGCCCTCCAGACGGGCCTGATCCAGAGCCTCGCCAATAAAATTGGAGCACCGGACCACCGGGATGCTCTCGGGAATCAGGTCATGCTGGGCTAAAAAGTCCAGGCCATAGTTACCGGGCACCAGCACCAGGCGGCCGTCGCTGTGAAGCGCCGCCTGCCGCAGCTCCAGAGCCATGGTGTCCACCAGGGCCTGGACGCTCATGGGCTCCACAATGCCGGAGGTGCCCAAAATGGAGATGCCGCCTTCGATGCCCAGATGGGGGTTGAAGGTGCGCTGAGCGGCCTCTTCCCCGCCGGGGACGGAGATAGTTACCAAAAATCCATCGGTGCAGCCCAGTGCCTTCCGCTCCCGGTCCACCGCCTGGGTGATCATCTGGCGGGGCACCCGGTTAATGGCCCACTCGCCCACCGGCTGGTCGAGACCCGGCCGTGTCACCCGGCCTACACCTTCTCCGCCGCGGATGGTAATGGTATCGCCACCCTGCCGCGCTACCCGGGCCACAATGGGCAGACCATGGGTGGCGTCGATATCGTCCCCGCCGTCCTTGATGACGGCGCACTGGGCCCAGCCCTCTCCCAGCTGAGGCTGGGTGAGAGACACCTCCACCCGCCAGCCCTTGGGGGTGTCAATAGCCACCAGATCGGGCGGGCGGCCTGTGAGCAGCAACCGTACCGCTCCGGCAGCGGCCAGTGCGGCACAGGTGCCGGTGGTGTAGCCGCAGCGCAGGCGTTTTCCACCGGCGGTGACGTAGTGCTCAAAGGCCATGGTTCTCCTCCACAAGCATCTTGAGACGGTGGACGTACATCTCCTGCACCTGGGGCAGGCGGCCCAGCCCCTCAAAGATGGGGGTCACTTCATAGCCGCTGGCCTCCAGGCGGTTTTTCCAGCTTTCGGGTTCGGGGCCGGCCATGTCCTCCACGGCGTGGGTGCCCGCCACCAGCATCAGGGGAGCCAGCAGGACCCGGCGGCAGTTTTGGCGGCTCAGCTGCTCCAGCACGTCCTCCGCCTGGGGCCAGCCCTCCACCGTTCCGATGAGAATGTCCTCCCGGCCCAGCCAGTCCAGCACGCCCTGGAGGGCGGGATAGACCAGGTTGCCCGGGTGCTCAGTGCCGTGGCCCAGCAGCACCACGGCTTGGCCCTCCTGGCAAGGGAAACGGTCACACAGAATTTGCGCCAGAGCCCGCACACCCCAGGTGTCTCCCAGCAGAGGGGGGGCCATACGCAGCTGCTGAAACTGGGAACGCATCTGCCCGGATGCCTCCAGCAGGTCGTCATACTCATAGCCGGGGAGCAGGTGGGTGGGCAGAACATAGACCCGCTCCACGCCGTCCTGGGCCAGCTGCTCCAGAGCAGGCACAAAGCCGGGGATGTCCACGCCGCGCCGGGCCAGAATGCGGCGGATGGTGGGGCTGGTGTAGGCCTGATAGGCGGGCAGGTGGGGGAGAGCCTGAGCGGCGGCGCGCTCCACGGCGCAGATATCCGCCTGACGGGCCTGCTCCACTGCGGTGCCGAAGCTCACCGTCAACAGCGCTTCCTTCATGGTAAAATCCTCCTTGGAACAAGCCAGCGCGCCCCTCCTCCTGAGGGGAGAAGGGGCGCAAAAGACAACACAAAAGACGGGCCGCATAGCGGTCCGTGGTCTTCCGCCTCTCCGTTTGGTCCGTCCGGAGCGGCAGGCCCTGCCTTCAGCCTCAGGCAGTGTGGGTCAGTGGGCAGGTCTTCCGGCTTGGGTTCCCCGGCCCGCTCCCCCTTCCCGCAAGCATTGCAGTGGCGCTGGAGCGGTCCTCCCCCTTACGGCGGCGGTCCCGCGCGGGCGTTGCACCCGCTTCCCTATTCTCCCGGCCTTTTCTTCCGGGCACCCGCTGGCGATTTTTTTCTTATTGTACCCAACCTTGGCCCCTCTGTCAACGAAAAGGCCCGGCGCAGAGTGCGCCGGGCCAAAGAACCGGATTACTTGGGCTGGGTCTCCCGCTGGAACTTCTCCAGATAGGCGTCCTGGAGGAGCTTGAGACGCTGGGGATCCTTGCCGCCTACGGGGATGCCGTCAATGGACTCCGCCTTCATGCACAGGGCGCTGGAGCTGGTGACGATGACCTCGTCGGCGTTCATCAGCTCTACCATGGAGAAGGGCTTCTCCAAAACGGAGATGCCGTGCTCCTTGGCCAGGGCCAGCAGGTGCTTGCGGGTGATGCCGGGGAGGATGAGCTCGTCGGTGGGGGCAGTCTGGAGCACCCCATCCTTCAGAATGGAGATGTTGCTGTGGGCGCACTCGGTGACCCTGCTGCCCCGATGGAGGACGGCCTCGTCGCAGCCCTGCTCCACGGCGCGCTGGTTAGCCAGTACGCTGGGAATGAGGTTCAGAGTCTTGATGTTGCACAGCTTGAAGCGGATGTCCTCCATGGAGATGAGCTTATAGGGCTTGTCCATGGACTTCATGGTATGGGGCTTCACATAGATGAGCAGAGTGGGCTCCGTATTGGCGGGGAAGGGGTGGTTGCGCATGGCAACACCACGGGAGATCTGCCAGTACAGGAAGTGGATGGGGGAGTCCTCCGCGGCGTCGATGACCTTCTGCAGCTCGGCCTTGACCTGGTCGCGCTCCATGGTGAAGGGGATCTCCAGCAGGCGCAGGCTGTTGTACATCCGATCCAGGTGATCGTCCAGGGCGAAGGGAATACGGTTTGCCACGCAGGTGGCCTCGTAGATACCGTCGCCGAAGTAGAGGGCGCGGTCCCCCATGGGGACGGTCATCTCCTCCAGAGGACCCATGGTTCCGTTATAATATCCTACATTTTTCCACATGGTTTCTCGATCCTTTCCAATGTGTCCTGATATGTACCCGGAGCAGAGTGTTCCAGGGGCTATCGCAGGCCAGTTCCTTCTGCCCCTAGCATAGCAGACCTGGCGGGCAAAGTAAAGCGTTATTCCCGGTGGTCCTCGGGGACGGCGCCGGCTTTGTAGGCGCTGAGCAGATCCCGCAGGGCATCAGCCTGAGCTTGGAGTTTGGCGCCGATGTCAGTTTGCGCGATTTTGATGCGTGTGTCCATACGCTCAAAGACCCGGGAGCTGTTGGCAATGTCCATGTTTTTCTCGATGGCGGTTTTCCGACCGCAGAAGGGCTCGTGGGAGACGATGCGCAGCACCCAGGAGTTGTAGATGAGGGTGTAGCCGGCGATGCCGGTGGTGGGCTGGTAGGCTTTGCAGAAGCCGCCGTCGATGACGATAAGCTTGCCGCCGCCCTTGATGGGACTCTCGCCCTTCTTGGATTTGACGGGGATGTGGCCGTTGATGATGTGGCAGTGGGGGCCTTCCAGGCCAAATTCCTTGAGGAGCATATCGCACACGGCGGGGTCTTGATAATAGGTGTAGTAGGGGTTCTTGGGCTCGGTCCAGGCGCTCTCGTCCTTGATGAGACGGCGCTCAAAGGTGGTCATCCGGTCCCGGCCGAAGATGGGGCTGTTGCGCCCGGCCCAGAGGAACCAGAGAAAGTCCATGCCCAGCTGCCGCTCCGGGGTGCCCAGCTTGTGGTAGTAGGCCTGGCGGGCGGCGGTGTCGGCGTAGTCCAGGAACTCCTGTCCTTTCCGCTCCTTGCCGCCGATCTGGAAGGAGAGCAGCTCCCCATCCGCCGTCATGGGGATACAGCCGTGGAAGAGAAGGTTTCCGTTGAAGACCTTATAGAGGCTGCCCTTGGAGTAGAGGAAGCGGATGTGCTTTTGCAGCTTCTCACTGCGCAGGAAGGAGGCGGTGAGCTGATTGATGACCGTATCTTCTTCGGGGGTGAGGGCGTAGGGGTCTTTGGGGTCCACGGTGGGGAAGTCCACGTCCTCCAGGGGATAGGTAGTGTCTCCAATGGTGATGCACTTGTTGGCGTAGTCGATCTTGTCCAGCAGCAGGCGGTCGCTCATGCCATACTCGGGATGGCGCAGCAGCTTCTGGCCCTCCAGCTTGAAGAGGATGATGGTGATGGCCTTGTGCATCCGGGCGGAGAGGAGCTTGTCCTTCTCGCTGTACTGGTCGGCGTCGGGGCCGGTGAGCTTGACGGCAAAGCGGTGGACGTCGCAGTCCTTATATACCTCGTTGGCAAAGACGGACAGGGGGCGCAGGGAGATGCCGTAGCCCGTCTCGATTACTTCCAGATTGTTGTAGTGGATGGAGTTGGCCAGCACAGTGGCTACCAGGGTGCGGGAGCCGGAGGCGGCGCCCATCCAGAGAATGTCGTGGTTGCCCCACTGGATGTCCACGCTGTGGTAATCCAGCAGAGAGTCCATGATGATGTCCGCCCGGGGACCGCGGTCAAAGATATCGCCTACGATGTGCATGTGATCCACGGCCATGCGCTTGATGACGGCGGAGACCGCCTCGATAAAGCCGTCGGCCTGCTCCAGGTCGATGATGGTGGAGATGATATTTTCAAAGTAGTCCCGCTTGTCGGCCTCGGCGTAGTTGGTGTGGATGAGTTCGTCAATGATGTAGGCGTAATCCTTGGGCAGGGCTTTGCGCACCTTGGAGCGGGTATATTTGGAGGTGACAAAGCGGCACACCTCGATGAGGCGGTGGAGGGTAATGCGGTACCACTCATCCATGTCCTTCATCTGGCGGTGGAGCTGTTCCAGCTTCTCCTCCGGATAGTAGATGAGGGTGGCCAGCTCGTCCCGCTCTCCCTTGGAGATGGTGGAGGCAAACAGGTCGTCTACCTTCTCCCGGATGACACCGGAACAGGAGTTGAGAATATGTAAAAAGGCCTCGTGCTCTCCGTGGACGTCGGAGATGAAGTGCTCGGTGCCTTTCGGCAGGTTCAAAATGGCCTGAAGGTTAATAATCTCGCTGCTGGCGGCCTGTACGGTGGGGTACTGCTGAGCCAACAATTTCAGATAACGTAGTTCTTCCTGAGAAAATGACTTTTTCCGCTTCATTTCAAAACCTCCTTCAAGTGCGAGAATTAGACGCGAACACATTATTTCACATTTAGTCGATGCTTGCAAGTGTGTTGGCGCTCTTTAACAAAAAATTAAATAGGATAAAGAGGTGCTAAGAGAAAAGATATGCGCTATCTTTTCACTCTGAGAATTTTGTGCTATAATGAACCATCTTAAAAAAGGAGTGAGTTCCCTTGGCGCAGACCCGTGACGAAGAACGCCTGGCCAATGCCCCCATCGGCCCGTTGATGCTGAAATTGGCGGTACCGGCGGTAGCGGCTCAGGTCATCAATATGCTTTATAATATTGTGGACCGAATCTACATCGGCCACATCCCGGAGGTGGGAGACATCGCGCTCACCGGCGTGGGCGTCACCTTCCCCATTATTATGCTGGTATCTGCCTTTGCCGCCTTTGCCGGCCAGGGCGGCGCGCCCTTGGCCTCGATCCAGCTGGGTGCGGGCAACCGGGAGAAGGCGGAAAAAATCCTGGGCAACTCTCTGACTTTGCTGCTGATTGCCGCGGTAGCTCTTACGGTGGGATTCAGCATCTTCAAAGAACCCATTCTCTATGCCTTCGGCGCCTCGGAAAATACCATCGGCTATGCCATGGATTACATCGGCATCTACCTCATCGGTACCATCTTTGTCCAGCTGGCTCTGGGACTGAATACCTTTATCAGTGCCCAGGGTAAGGCCCTGGTGGCTATGCTCAGCGTGCTCATCGGCGCGGTCTTGAATATTTGCCTGGACCCGGTATTTATCTTTGGTCTGCATATGGGAGTGAAGGGTGCAGCTCTTGCCACTATTCTCTCTCAGGCGGTAAGTGCAGCCTGGGTGGTAGGCTTCCTGTGCAGCCGCCGCAGCGGCCTGCGGATCCGGAAGAAAAATATGCGCCTGGAGCCCAAGGTAGTAGGCCGGGTGGCCGGTTTGGGCGTGGCTCCCTTTATTATGCAGTCTACGGAGAGCCTGGTGACCGTGGTTCTGAACACCGGTATGCAGACCTACGGCGGTGACCTGTATGTAGGTACCATTACCATCATGCAGTCCATCATGCAGATGATCGTTCTGCCCACTCAGGGTATTACCCAGGGCACCCAGCCCATCATGAGCTACAACTACGGAGCGGGGAACTATCTGCGGGTGCGCCAGACCTTCAAGCGGCTACTCACCGTTACCTTGACTGTGACCTGTGTTTCCTTTGTGGTGGTGGCTCTGTTCCCGGGAATGCTGGCCCGGATCTTTACCCCTCAGCAGGAACTCATTGACCTGGTAAGCCGGGTCATGCCCATCTTCTTTGGCGGCATCTGGGCCTTTGGCGCTCAGCTGGCCTGCCAGACCACCTTTATGGCTCTGGGCCAGGCCCGTACCAGCTTGTTCCTGGCCCTGCTGCGTAAAGTCATCCTGCTGGTTCCCCTGGCTATTATTCTGCCCCGGGTGACGGGCAGCGTCATGGGAATCTACGCCGCTGAGCCCATTGCGGATGCTCTGGCCAGTGCGACGACCCTGACCCTGTTTTTGAGCCGGCGCAAAAAGCTGCTTCCTACCGCAAAAGATCAATAAAAAATGGGACCGCCGAGGCGGTCCCATTTTTTAGTTTTCTCCGTCCAGAGTCTGAATGAGCAGATTACGCAAGGAAATGGCGCTCTGGCGGTTCATCACCATGGAGGCCACCTGCTCGGTGTTGGGGGTGGCGATGTTCTCCAGTCCGTTTGTGGTAACTGTCACCGTATTTTCCATATATTTATAGGAGGCGTCCAGAGTGATCTCCAAAATCTCACCCTGCTTGTCGCTGACCTTGCGCAGGCCGAAGGTGTTGACATATTCCGGTTTCATCCACAGGACTCCTTTCAGGTAAAGGTAGCGGTGTAGGACAGCTCTTCCCAGGCGCCGGGCTGCAGGCTGCGGATACCTGCCTTGTCTTTCAGTTCACGGCCCACAAAGGTGGCATCGGGGAGGGTGGACCAGGGCTCAATGCACACGTAGTTGGTGTCAAAGGGCTTGGCCTGGGTCCAGATTCCCAGATAGGGAAAATCGGCGAAGTCCGCAGTGACCCGGGGACGGTCCTGTCCGTCCACCAGGACGGCTCTGGCCTGAGGAGGCTGATCCAGAATCACGGTATCCAGATGATACGTGGTGGGGTCAAGAGCGATGCGTCCGTTTTCCAGAGAAATGGCGCCATTTTTAGGCGTGACCAGGGACTGCTCATTGAGTCCATAGGGCTCGATGGTATCCTCCAGACCGGGCAGGCGGATGGCATACTGTCCCATGGTCTCCCCCTCCTCCAGGGGAGCACGGAAGCCGTCGTGGACGCCCAGTTCGTAGTACATCACCTGCTCCGAGCGGTTTTCCACCCGGTGGCATTTGATCAAACGGTTCTCTTCCAGTGTATAGGTGACCGTGAGCGTGAAGGAGAAGGGATACATGCGCCGGGTCTCCTCGTTGTCGGTCAAGCGGAAGGAGACCTTGGTGTCTGTGTGTTCCACGACCTCAAACACGCAGTCCCGGGCAAAGCCGTGCTTGTTCATGTGATAGGGGACGCCATCCAGCAGGTAGGTGTTGTCTTTCAGACCGCACAGCACGGGAAAGAGGATGGGAGCGCGCCGAGCCCAGATGTCTGCGTCTCCCTGCCACAGGTACTCCGTGCCGTGGTGGTTGCGTACCGAGGCAAGCTGAGCGCCCAGGTCCTCGATGTCTACGGTGAGACATTCATTTTGAATGGTGACGATCATAGAGAAGGTCCTCCTTTGATATAGGTTCCGTTGAGAATAGCTTCCATCAGCTCCTCCCCACGGTAGCATAGTTTCAAAGAGAAGAAGGGGGTGTCCTCTTGGGCGATGAGATCCAGAAAGATAGCGTCTCCCTCCCAGTGGGGCAGCTCCAACAGTTTTTTGCGGGGAATCCACTCCAGCACGCCCTCGTCGCACTCCTTCAGCGTGCCGGTGAAGCCGTCGGCAGTAAACAGGTGCATGTACTCGGTGGGCCAGCGGTCAGAGACAAAGGTGACGATCCCCCGGTAGCGGTAGGAGGTGAGGGTCAGGCCGGTTTCCTCCTTTGCCTCCCGCAGCACGCAGTCCTCGGGGCTCTCCTTGTCCTCGAACTTTCCCCCGATGCCGATCCACTTGTCGTGGTTGAGGTCGTTTTCCTTTTTCACCCGGTGGAGCATGAGGTAGTCCTCGCCCCGGGATATGTAGCATAAAGTGGTATTGATCATTGTGCGGCCTCCACGTAGCCCAGCTTGGCGGCTACCGCGTCATACCGGGGGGTGGGCACGCCGTACTGCCGGCCCAGGCGCACCACCTGAAAAATGAGACCGTCCACCTCAGAGGGCTTTCCGGCATCCAGATCCCGCTTAAGGGAGGTGGAGGCGTCGGGGTCCAGGGCGTCCTGAATGGCCAGGTTGCGCTCTGCCAAGTCGTCTCCCAGAGGAAAACCCATGGCAGCAGCCAGAGCGCCGATCTCATTGACAAAGGCCGCAAAATCGTCCCGGACAGGGCCGGGGTGCTGCATAGCGCCCACCTTCACATCATGGAAGATCCCGCAGGCAGCCATGGAGGAGACCACCGAGAACTTCATCCAAGCATCCCGCTGGATGTTGTCCGAGAGAATGGCCTCCACGCCGCACTCGTTGAGGTCCTGCGCCACCTGCTCCAGCTCCGGGCGGTACTCCTCAGGAGTGCGGGGGCCAAAGACCACACGGAAGATGTCTCCGCTCATGTGCACCACTCCGGGAGCTTTGATCTCGGCGGCAATGTACACGCATCCGTCGGTGACCAGAGACTGGGGCAGGCGAGGCTGCATGGCGCCGCCGGTCCCTACCACATTCAAAATAGGGATCACGATGGTCTCCGGGCGGCACAGCCGCTCCAGGGTGGGGAAGATGCCCTCCAGAGAGTAGCCCTTGACACAGACAAAAATAACGTCGGGCTGCTGCTCATAGTGTTCCTGTTCAAATGCGGGAATGGGGACGGCAAAGGTACCGTGGCCGGTTTCCAGCACCAGGCCGTTTTCTTCAATGGCATCCCGGTGGGCGCCCCGGGCAATGAGGGAGACATCCTTTCCGCTCATGGCCAAGAAGGCGGCCAGACAGCCTCCCGTGCCGCCGGCGCCGTATACAAGGTACTTCATAAAAGCCTCCAAGCAGTGTATAATTTATTTCCAGTATACCACGCTGAGGCGGCCAGGTGCAACACAGCCCGCCCGGGAAAAAAAGAATTGACAAACGGCAGGAATGGAGGTAAGATGAAAATCACTTACACAAATTAAAGTGTTGAAGAACTTAAAATGGCAATGACCGGGTAGTAGGCGAGTCCAAAACGCGCAGAGAGGGAGCGGCTGGTGTAAGCTCTCGGGGAGGACTCAGGACCGAAGCTCGCCCGCGAGCTATCTCGCTGAACGGCTTTTTGGCTGAGTAGGCGGGGTCGGATGCCCACCGTTATCGGGGTTTTGAGTGCGCGTCGCACACAGCAGCGGCGCGAAGTTAGGTGGTACCACGGAGTTTAGCGGCTTCGTCCTATCGTTTGATAGGATGTGGCCGCTTTTGCTTTTTGGAAAGGAATGCGGAGGTGACGGTGAAATGAATGGAGCGCAGGCACTGATTGAAAGTTTGCTGCGAGAGGGCGTAACCCATATGTTTGGCTACGCCGGAGCAACGATCTGTCCGGCGGTAGACGCCCTGAAGGAACACCCGGAGATTGAATATACTCTGGTACGGACCGAGCAGAACGCGGGCCATATGGCTTCCGGCTATGCACGCATCAGCGGCAAGGTGGGCGTGTGCATGGTGACCAGCGGCCCGGGAGCGACCAACCTTATTACCGGTATCGCCACTGCCTATATGGACTCCATCCCCATGGTGGCCATCACCGGCCAGGTGCCCAGCCATCTGCTGGGTCGAGATATCTTCCAGGAAGTGGACATCACCGGCGCGGTGGCTCCCTTCTCCAAGCACAGCTATCTGGTCAAGAACGCCAACGACATCCCCCGGGTGATTAAGGAGGCCTTCCACATTGCCTCCACCGGCCGTCCCGGTCCGGTTCTCATTGATATTCCCATTGACGTGCAGGAGCAGCACCTGAGAAGCTTCCATTATCCGGAGCAGGTGGATATCCGGGGCTACAAGCCCAGCGTCAAGGGCAACGATCTGCAGATCAAGCGTGTGGTAGAGGCCATTGCCCGTTCCCGTCAGCCCCTCATCTGCGCCGGCGGCGGTGTTTGGCTGGCCGACGCCCGTGCCGAACTGCTGGAGCTGGCTGAGAGCTGTGCCATCCCCGTGGTCAAGACCATGATGGGTATTGGCCTTATCCCCACCGACCACCCCTTGAATATGGGTATGATCGGCGCTCACGGAAACCACTGTGCCAACCAGGCTCTGGCCCGGGCGGACCTGCTGATTATGGTGGGCACCCGCGCCGCCGACCGGGCGGTCGTGGATCCCCGGGAGATCCAGCGGCGTATGGCAACCATCCACATCGACGTAGACCCGGCGGAGATCGGCAAAAACATGCAGGCCGCGGTTCCCCTGGTGGGCGATGTGAAGGTAATTTTGCAGCAGATTCTGGAGCGGGGCGCTCCGGTGACCGATTCGGCCGCCTGGCTGGAGCAGCTGAAGGACTACCGGAAAGCGGAGCTAAGCCGGACCTTCCCCCAGCGGGAGGGCTACGTCTTCCCCGGTACGGTCATGCGCAAGCTGGGCCGAAAGCTGGATGAAGATGCGGTGGTCTGCGTAGACGTGGGTCAGAACCAGATCTTTGCCTGTAAGTACCTGCCTCAGAAGCAGGGACGGTTGCTGACCAGCGGCGGCCTGGGCACCATGGGCTACGCCCTGCCCGCCGCCATTGGAGCCAAAGTGGCGGCGCCGGAGAAGCAGACGGTCGTTGTGTGCGGCGACGGCTCCTTCCAGATGGCTATGAATGAACTCTCCGCCATCCGCTGTGCCGACATGGACGTAAAGATCGTCCTGCTGCGCAACCATATGCTGGGTTTGGTCCATCAGATCCAGTGCAGCGCCCCCTACCACGGTCCCTTCGGCGTGGCTCTGGACGGCTCCCCGGACTTTGAGACCATTGCTGCCGCCTACGGCATTCCCAGCCTGCTGGCCAACGACGAGGAGAAGCTGGATGAGGTCTTGGATCAGTTCCTGAACACCAAGGGGTGCTGCCTGCTGATCTGTGAGGTCCACCCCGACGTGGGCACCAACGACTGAGAAAGGGGGAGAGGATATGAAACAGACCATTTCCGTTCTGGTAGAAAACCGGGCAGGTGTGCTGAACCGAATTACTGGGCTGTTCTCCCGCCGGGCGTTTAATATCGACTCCCTGGCTGTGGGTGTCACCGATGACCCCACCATCTCCCGCATTACCATTATTGTGGACAGCGGAAACAACGTGGTGGAGCAGGTGGAAAAGCAGCTCAACAAGCTCATTGAAGTTATCAAGGTCCGGACTCTGGAGGAGAACAACCTTATTGGTCGGGAACTGATGATTTTAAAGGTAAATGCCAACAACAAGACCCGCCAGGACATCATGACCATCTGCGAGATCATGGGGGCTAAGGTGGCGGATATTTCTCCCACCTCCCTGACCATGGAGCTGTCCGACACTCCTGACCGTCTGGACACCTTCCAGTCCATGATGCGCCCCTTCTCCATCCTGGAGGTGGCCCGCACCGGTGTGATTGCAGTACAAAAAGGTGGAGGAAAAATTTAAGTTCCTTTTCTCGTGAGAAAAGGAACCAAAAGAGCTTTATGTAAAACCTTGTTTTGCCTCTTCCGCTTTGAAGAAGAAAAACACGTTCCTGTATATTAGGAGTTGAATCTATGAAAATCAGAGCCACTCAGGCCATCATGGAGTGCCTGCTGGAGCAGGAGGTGGACACCGTCTTCGGCTATCCCGGCGGAACCATCCTGAATCTCTATGATGAACTGTATAACTATCAAGATAAAATACGTCATGTATTGACTGCTCACGAGCAGGGAGCCTCCCATGCCGCCGACGGCTACGCCCGTTCCACCGGAAAGGTTGGTGTGTGCTTTGCCACCAGCGGCCCCGGAGCCACCAACCTGACCACCGGCATCGCCACCGCCTACATGGACTCCTCCCCTGTGGTGTTCATTACCTGCAACGTCAGTGAGAACCTGCTGGGCAAGGACTCCTTCCAGGAGGTAGACATCACCGGTATTGCAATGCCCATCACCAAGGCCACCTATCTGGTCCGGGATCCCCAGACCATCCCCGACGTGATGCGCCAGGCCTTTGCTGTGGCGGCCACCGGTCGGCCCGGCCCGGTGCTCATCGACTTTTTGAAGAATGTCACCTTCCTCAACGCCATGATTGACTATGAGTTCATCCCCTGGACCAAGAACCGCTCCACCAACAGCATCCGGGAACTGGCGGTGAACCACGGTCTGAAGGCGCCTGAGCCCGACCTGGGAGATATCGACAAGCTGGTGGATATGATTGCCCAGGCGGAGCGCCCGCTGATCATCTGCGGCGGCGGCGTGGTTCGGGGCCGGGCGGACAAACAGTTCCGGGAATTTGCCGAGAAGCTGGACGCGCCGGTGGCCATTACAGTCATGGGCGGCGGTGGCTTCCCCGGAGCCCATCCCCTCACCACCGGTATGATCGGCATGCACGGCTCCCAGGCCAGCAATGTGGCCTGCAATGAGTGCGACCTGCTTATCGCGGTGGGCTGCCGGTTCTCCGATCGAGTGGCTCTCCAGCCCGAGAGCTTCGCCAGCCAGGCCAAGATCGTACATATCGATATTGACCGCTCTGAGATCGATAAAAACGTACTTACCGACCACCACATCGTGGGTTCTGCCAAGCGGGTGCTGGAGCTGCTCAATGAGCGTCTGCCCCAGTACAGCCATCCGGAGTGGAAGGCGCATATTCTCCCCCTGCGGGAGAAGCAGCCGGTGGAAGACGGCGATAAGCTTACCCCCGGTCAGATCCTGGACGCCATCCAGAAGGCGGTGCCCCACGATACCATCGTGGCCACCGACGTGGGCCAGCATCAGATGTGGTCCATCCAGCACTTCCACTTTGAGTATCCCGGCCAGCTGCTGACTTCCGGCGGATTTGGTACCATGGGCTTTGGCCTGGGCGCGGCTATCGGCGCCAAGATGGGCAACCCCGACAAGGTAGTGGTCCACACCACCGGCGACGGCTGCTTCCGTATGAACTGCCATGAGCTGGCCACCGTGCAGCACTATAACCTGCCCATTATCACCGTTGTCTTCAATAACGGAACTCTGGGCATGGTTCGTCAGTGGCAGCACCTCATTTATAACGAGCATTATTCCCAGACCACCCTGGACCGGGGCCCCGACTTTGTCAAGCTGGCCGAGGCCTATGGGTTGAAGGGTAAGCGGGTCACAAACCGTGCCGAGATGGAGGCCGCCCTTCAGGAGGCCCTCTCCTGCGGTTGCGGCTATGTGATCGACTGCCAGATCGATATGGACGAGATGGTACGGCCCATGGTGGCCGGCGGCGCCCACATCACCGACTTTTTGCTTAAGTAAGGAGGCGGGGACATGAAAAAGACCTTTGATACTGAAAAGAAGCTCTATACCCTGTCCCTGCTGGTCCAGGACATTCCCGGTGTGCTGAGCCAGGTGGCCCGGCTGTTCTCCCGCAAGGGTTATAACATCGAGTCCATCGTCTCCGGCGAGACCAGCCAGCCCGGGGTGACCCGTATTACCATCGTCATCCTAGGGGATGAGCTGATGGTCAATCAGATCGCCGCCCAGTGCCGCAAGCTGATCCCTGTTATGGTGGTAAAGATCCTGGACGAGGAAACCTCCATCCAGCGGGAATTCGCCATGATCAAGGTCAAGGCGGTGGACCGCAACGCCCGGGACGAGGTGATCCAGATGGCCAACATCTTCCGCGCCAACATCATTGATGTCAGCCGGGAGACCCTCACTGTGGCTATCTTTGGAGATAAGAACAAGACCAGCGCCCTCATTGACCTGCTGGATGACTTCGGCATCCTGGAAATGGCCAAGACCGGTACCCTTGCCATCGAGCGGGGCCGCAGCTCTATCTATGATGACAACAAGCTGCGGGAAGAGTATAACTACGGCAAAAACGTACTGTAACGTCAATTCCACAGGCCGGACGGTCTGTTTGAAATTGGAATATATTTTATTTATAAAAAGGAGTGTACGATCATGGCTAAGATGTATTATGCCAAGGACTGTGACATCAACTATCTCAACGGGAAGAAGATTGCCATTATCGGCTACGGTTCCCAGGGCCACGCCCACGCGATGAACCTGAAGGATTCCGGCTGCGATGTGTGCGTGGGTCTGCGCGCCGGCTCCAAGAACTGGGCCAACGCTGAGAACGCCGGTCTGAAGGTAATGACCGTGCCCGAGGCCGCCAAGTGGGGCGACATCGTGATGATCCTCATCAACGACGAGGTCCAGGCCGACGTCTATAAGAAGGACATCGCTCCCAATCTGGAGGAGGGCAACCTGCTGATGTTCGCCCACGGCTTCAACATCCACTTCAAGCAGATCGTGCCTCCTGCCAACGTGGACGTGGCTATGATCGCTCCCAAGGGCCCCGGCCACACCGTGCGCAGCCAGTATGTGGCTGGCAAGGGCGTGCCCTGCCTGATCGCTGTGGAGCAGAATCCCTCCGGCGACGCCTATAAGCTGGCTCTGGCCTATGCTGCCGGCATCGGCGGCGCTCGCGGCGGCGTGATGGAGACCACCTTCCAGGACGAGACCGAGACCGACCTGTTCGGCGAGCAGGCTGTCCTGTGCGGCGGCGTGGTGGAGCTGATGAAGCTGGGCTTCGAGACCCTGGTCGAGGCCGGCTATGCTCCCGAGAACGCCTACTTCGAGTGCATCCACGAGATGAAGCTGATCATCGACCTGATCAACAAGGGCGGCGTGGCCATGATGAACTACTCCATCTCCGACACTGCCGAGTACGGCGAGTATGTCTCCGGCACCCGCATCCTGCCCTATGAGGAGACCAAGAAGAACATGAAGGCTGTCCTCACCGACATCCAGGACGGCGTGTTCGCCGGCAAGTGGATCGCCGAGAACAAGAACGGTCGCACCTTCTTCAACGCCAAGCGTGCCCAGCTGGCCAAGCACCAGATGGAGACCGTGGGCGCCGAGCTGCGTAAGAACATGCTCTGGGGCGACGACACCGATCCCGACACCGCTTCTAATTAATTGAATTAGATACGATAAATGGCCCCCGGCGTAAAGCCGGGGGACCATTTTTTATCCGTTACCAACCGTGGGTCAATGCTATCATAGCGCCCAAAGACACCAAACAGCTGACTGCAAACCAAGCATGGACCAGCAGCATCCCGCCGGAAGCAAAGGCGGCCTTGTAATCTGCTTTTTGAGCACTAATGCGGCGCAGAACCTGTCGAATCTGGAAGAGGGGAGAAGGTCCACCCTCCCGCCTGCGGCACAGGCGCAGATACAGAAGGGGGAGAAAAATGAGGGTCAGGGAGCAAAGGAAGAATCCTTGTCCATAGGGCAATCCAGTCCAAGCCAGCAGAAGGGCATGCAGGCGCAGGGACTGTTGAAACAGAACGTTGTCCAACAGATGGACCAGAAAGGGAAGTGCGATCGTTCCAGTTTTCAGGTAGAGGTATCCGGTGAGAATACCAAAGGGAAATGCATAGAGTGCCTGTGGAAGATTCCCATGAAAGAAGGCAAACAGATAGGCGGAGACCAGGATGGCAAAGGTGTGGCCGTAGGGGGCCAAATAGGCGCAGTAAAAGCGGCGAAACATGAATTCTTCCCCAAGCGCGGCGGGGATAAGCAGCCAGAGATTCGGAAGAAAATCCGGCGGAGAATCTTGCGCAAGGGTTTGGAAGGTTGGTCCGCCCAGACCAACAGACAGAACCGCTGTTGTGATCAGCAGGCAGATGCCATAGCCCAGCACGGCCCAGGCAATCCAGTGTTCTGGGGTGCCAGATGGACGCATAGGATTCGGCTTCTTTGGGAGCGGGCCCAGCAGGAGCCGTGCAGGCAGGAGAAATGCCAGCAGCCGCAGGGCATAGATCAGGGGCGTGGAGAGAAAATAGAAAACATTTTGTTCCATCCAATTGCAGATGGGCGAACATGCGGCCATCAGGATGATGCAAAGGAGCAGAACCGCTCCCATGCGGCTGGTTACTTGGGAAATGGGACGCAGTTTCATGGAACGCACCTCCGGGTTTATAAAAATAAATCTACCACTCGATTGAAGTTTATCATAATAAACCTACTGCGTCAATGAGAACAGGCGCCAAAGAAATCCTTCTTTGGCGCCTGTTCCATGTATATTCCTTTTTGGAGGATTACTCCTCTAACTCCATCTCATCCATGGCGTGACGCATGTGGATGGCCATGGCGTACTCCGCGCCCTGTGCATCCCCCTTGCGGAAAAAGTCCATGAGCATGGCGTGATCCTGCAAAGTGACTTGGGCCAGCTCCTCGGCGTGTTCTCCGGCAGAGATGGCCTCCTCCACCGCCTGGTTGATGATGGGCAGCAGGCGCACCATGAACTCGTTGTGGGTGGAGCGGACAATGGCGGTGTGGAAGGTCCGGTCGGCCCGGGTGCGGTCCTCACCCGAGCGGATGCAGGCGGCCACCGCTTCCCCCTTGGCCAGGATGTCAGCGCGCTCCTCCTGGGTGGCCCGACGGCAGGCCAGTGCGGCGGCCTGAGGCTCAAAGATGGCCCGCAGTTCAAATAGATCACGCAGGCGGCCCTTTACGCCATTTAGCCGGTCAAACCCAAAGTCCTCGATCTCCTCCACCTGGGGGGAGACAAAGGTGCCTTTGCCCCGGCGTACCTCCAGCACGCCCTGGGCACACAGGGAGCGGATGGCCTCCCGTAGAGTGGCCCGGCTCACCCCCAACTCTTGGGACAGCTCCACTTCGTTAGGCAGCTTATCTCCAGGCTGGAGGCGCTTTTCCGCCACAATCTGGTCATAGAGTGCGGCAGCAGCCTGCTGCCAGCGATTTTTTCGTTCCATAGGGCCCTCCTGAATCCAAAATGGTCCTTGACATTCGTATCCCTATCTTATACTATATAGTCAGACAATGCAATAGAAATCAGACAACTGATTTTGTTTTTGAGGAGGTACTTCATTATGCGCTCTGACGTCATCAAGAAAGGGGCTCCCGCCGCCCCCAACCGTTCCCTGCTTTACGCCCTGGGCTATACCAAGGAGGAGCTGGAGCGGCCCCTCATCGGCGTGGTCTGTTCCTATAACGAGATCGTTCCCGGTCACATGAACCTGGACAAGATCGCCGAGGCCGTCAAGGCCGGCATCCGGGCCGCCGGCGGTACTCCCGTGGAGTTTCCCGCCATCGCCGTGTGTGACGGCATCGCCATGGGCCATGTAGGCATGAAGTACTCCCTGGTTACCCGTGATCTGATTGCTGACTCCACCGAGGCCATGGCCATGGCCCACCAGTTTGACGGACTGGTCATGATCCCCAACTGCGACAAGAACGTGCCAGGCCTGCTCATGGCCGCCGCCCGGGTGAACATCCCCACCATTTTCGTCTCCGGCGGTCCTATGATGGCCGGTACCATGAACGATGGCCGCCGCACCTGCCTGAGCCATATGTTTGAGGCGGTAGGCTCCTACTACGCCGGCAAGCTGGACGAGGCGGGCCTGGAGGAGTACGAGAACAATGCCTGCCCCACCTGCGGCTCCTGCTCCGGCATGTATACCGCAAACTCCATGAACTGCCTCACCGAGGCCATCGGCATGGGTCTGCGGGGCAACGGTACTATTCCCGCCGTTTGGTCTGCCCGGCTGCGCCTGGCCAAGCACGCGGGTATGCAGATCATGGAGCTGGTGAAGAAGGACATCCGTCCCCGGGATATCATGACCGAGGCTGCCTTCCATAACGCCGAGACCATCGACATGGCTCTGGGCTGCTCCACCAATACCATGCTCCACCTGCCCGCTATCGCCCATGAGTGCGGCATTGAGCTGAGCTTTGATATGGCCAACGAGATTTCTGACAAGACTCCCAACCTGTGCCACCTGGCTCCCGCCGGCGACACCTACATGGAGGACCTGGAGCGGGCCGGCGGCGTGTACGCGGTCATGGCCGAGCTGGCCAAAGCCGGTCTGCTGGATACCAGCCTGATGACCTGCACCGGCAAGACCATTGCCGAAAACCTGGAGGGCGTGGTCAACCGGAACCCCGAGCTCATCCGTCCCATTGAGAATCCCTACTCCAAGACAGGCGGCATCGCGGTGCTGAAGGGCAATCTGGCTCCCGACGGCTGTGTGGTGAAGCAGTCCGCCGTGGCCCCGGAGATGATGGTCCACGAGGGTCCCGCCCGGGTGTTTGACTCTGAGGAGGATGCCATCCAGGCCATCTATGCCGGTAAGATCGTGGCCGGTGATGTGGTAGTGATCCGCTACGAGGGCCCCAAGGGCGGCCCCGGCATGCGTGAGATGCTCAACCCCACCTCCGCCATTGCGGGCATGGGTCTGGATAAGGACGTGGCCCTCATCACCGACGGCCGTTTCTCCGGCGCCACCCGCGGCGCATCCATCGGCCATGTCTCTCCTGAGGCGGCCTCCGGCGGCCCCATCGGCCTGGTGGAGGAGGGCGATCTCATCGCCATCGATATCCCCGCCCATACCATTACTCTGAAGGTAGACGAGGCCACCCTGGCTGCCCGGAAGGCCAAGTGGGTCTGCCCCGAGCCCAAGATCAAGACCGGTTACCTGGCCCGGTATGCCAAGCTGGTCTCCTCTGCGGATAAGGGAGCCATTCTGGAGTAATCCTTTCAGCCCCGCTGTTTTGTCGAAACAGCGGGGCTTTTCTGTGCATTGGGACGACCTGTCATAAGCGTGCCATCCCCCTCGTATACTGGCAAAAAGGAAATGAGGTGGCGCGTATGGAATACAGTGGACTGCCCAATCAGGTGGCCCACCACATTCTTCTGGAGGGACGGGAACAGCTTACCGTCTCCGGTGTGGAGGAAGTGGAGAGCTTTGATGAAAATACCATCGTCATGCTCACGGTCAAAGGAACCCTGGTAGTGCGGGGAGAGGATTTGCATATTGAAAAGCTGTCTCTGGACGGGGGAGACCTGAAGGTGGAAGGAACGGTGGACTCCCTGTCCTATGAGGACGCAGGCCGGGAGCGGGTGGGGCTGTTTGCCCGGCTGCTGGGCGGATGACGGCGGATGTGACGGCCCAGGCCTGGGCGGTAGTCCAGGCGGTCGGACTGGGACTGGCCGCCGGACTGCTGTACGATCTGTTCCGGGTGCTGCGGGTTCGGGTCCATGTGCCCCTATTGGGGCCGCTTCTGGATCTGCTGTTCTGGATCACGCTGACCGCAGTCTTGTTTGTCTGGTCCCAGTGGGCCTGGGGCGGGATGGTGCGGCTGTATGGAGCGGTATTTTTGTTCTTTGGGGGCTGCGTCTATTTTTGGCTGCTCAGTTCCGGTGTGCTCTGGGTGGGCTACCGTTTGGCAGATCTGGTCACTTTTGTACTAAAAATCTTAGTTCTCCCGTTGATTGTACTAAATCAGCTCCGGAAAAAAATCAAAAAACTTGCAAAAAATATCTTCCTTTCTGGGGCAAAATGGGGTAGAATAAATCAGATAACTCAGGAAATGGAGCGCTCGGCCCGCCGCCGGCGGGAACGTGAGAGAGGGGGAGAAGACCATGCGCCTCAAACGAACCGGGATTTTAACCAAGGTAGTGATCGTGGTATTGCTGGTCTATCTGGCTACCTCTCTTCTGGATCTGCGTGGACAGATTCAGAGCACCAAAGAGCAGCAGCAGACGGTGAGCCAGCAGGTAGAGGATCAGCGCCTGGCCAACCAGGAGCTTCAGGAGGCCATCGACAACAGCGATGACCCCGAAACTCTGGAGCGGGTGGCCCGGGAGCGGGGCTATGTCAAGCAGGGAGAGACCCTGTACAGCGACGTAGCCGGCTGAGACGCTGATGTGCGGGCGGAGGTGCGGGCTTCCGCCAGGCCGACGCACAGTTTCAGGGGGAAATTTACAAGGAGGATATTTCAGTCAGTATGGAGTTTGGTGTTGGGTCCATTTTGGACGGTAAGGTAACGGGAATCACGAAGTTTGGTGCGTTTGTGGCGCTGCCGGAGGGCCGCTCCGGATTGGTGCACATCTCCGAGATCGCCTATTCCTATGTCAATGAGGTCAGCGATTATCTGAAGGAGGGTCAGGAGGTCAAGGTCAAGGTCATCGGCATCGACCAGGCCAACCGGATCAATCTCTCCATTAAGAAGGTCAATGATCCGCCTCAGCGCGCCGCCGGGGGAGCTCAGGGAGGCAGACCTCCTCGTCAGGGCGGACCTCGCTCCAACGCGCCCCGTTCCGGGGGCTATGTGCCCCGTCCCGCCGCCCCCAAGGAGCCCACGGACTTTGAGGATCGTCTGAGACAGTTTATGCAGGCTTCCGACAGCAAACTCTCTGAGCTGCGCTATCTGGAGAAGAAGGGCGGAAACCGCCGTGGCGGCGGCCGCCGGTAATCTTACATCAAACCGTGCGGACCAAAGTCCGCACGGTTTTCTTTTTCCGCAAAAGAAAAGCGCCTCCCGAAGGAGGCGCCCAGTGTGCGGGGGAGAAATGTGCAGATTGGTGAGCTGCAACCAAAAGGTACCATAATATTCCACTTCAGTCAACGGGAAGGAGGTCGAATCCTGCCTCCCGAGAAAGGAAATCCTATGCTGATCATCAACGGAACGGTCCATACCATGGACGGACTGACCATCCCCGGAGGATATGTAGCCATTCGCGGCGATAAGATCGCCCAGGTTGGCCCCATGGAGGAGTGTCCCAAGGATTGGGAGGGACGGATCTTTGACGCCCGCGGCGGCCACATCACCCCCGGCTTTATTGACGCCCACTGCCATTTGGGTATGTTCGGCGACGGTGTGGGCATCGAAGGGGACGACGGCAATGAGGCCACCGATCCCTGTACCCCTCATCTGAGAGCTGTGGACGCGGTGAATCCTCTGGACCGCTGCTTCCAGGAGGCCCGGGAGGCGGGCGTGACCACGGTGCTCACCGGCCCCGGCTCTGCCAATCCCATCAGCGGACAGTTTGCCGCCCTGAAGACCAACGGCAAGTGGGTGGACGCCATGGTGCTCAAAGCTCCTGCCGCCATGAAGATGGCTCTGGGCGAGAACCCCAAGCTCACCTATAACGAGCGCCACGAGACCCCCTCCACCCGTATGGCTACCGCCGCAGTGATCCGGGAAAATCTGGCCAAGGCGGTGGAGTACCGGGAGAAGCTGGAGCGGGCGGCCCAGGATGAGGACGAGGACAAGCCGGACTATGACGCCAAGCTGGAGGCGCTGCTGCCGGTGATCAACGGGGAACTGCCCGTCCAGATCCACGCTCACCGGGCTGACGACATTGCCACCGGCATCCGGATCTGCAAGGAATTTGGGCTGAAGTATGTCATTGTCCACGGCACCGAGGGACATCTCATCCCCGAACTGCTGGCTCAGGAGGGGGCCGGTGTGATCACCGGACCCTGTCTGGGAGACCGATCCAAGCCCGAGCTGGCCAACATGACTATTGAGACACCCGCCATCCTGCGGATGTTCGGAGTGAAAACCGCGGTGTGTACCGACCACCCCGAGACCCCCATCCAGTATCTGCCCCTGTGTGCCGCCATGGCCATCCGGGGCGGCATGGACCCGGAGGGCGCCCTGGCCTGTATCACCATCAATGCCGCTCAGCTGGCTGGCATTGATGACCGGGTGGGTTCCCTCACCCCCGGCAAGGACGCCGACGTGGTGGTCACCAGCGCCCACCCCCTCAACTGGCTCAGCCGGGTGCGTCTGGTGGTCATGGACGGTAAGGTGATCAAGGAATAAGCCCATGTAAAAGCGGCACGAAAAAATTTCATAAATATTTCATAAAAATCGGTGGTATTTTTCCTTATCTATGGTATAATGCTGACATAGGGAGAGAACCCTCTCCCCCTGTCACACAGATCCCCCTTCGGGGGTGAAAGGAGCGACCGATATGAAGTTTGTGTTTACAGACAAAAAGGTGAACATACCCAACTACATCCACAACTATGCGGAGAAGAAAGTGGGTAAGCTCGACCGTTATTTTAAGGAGGATGCAACCGCCGCAATTACGTTCAGCATCGAGAAGGACCGTAACCAGGTGGAGGTCACCATTCGGTCCAGCGGCACCATCTTCCGTGTGTCTGAAAGCTCCTCTGATATGCGTGCTTCCATCGACGCGGCTGTAGCTTCTCTGGAGCGCCAGTTCCGTAAAAATAAGTCCCGTCTGGAGAAGCGTCTGCGCCAGGGCGCCTTTGAGCGGACCATTGATGAGGCGGAAGTGGCTTCTTTCGTTCCTGACGGACCGGAAGAGGGCGAGTACCGCATCGTGCGCACCAAGACCTTCCCCATCAAGCCCATGACTCAGGAGGAGGCTATCCTGCAGATGAATCTGCTGGGCCACAGCTTCTTCGCCTTCCGCAATGAGGACGCCAACGGCTCCTTCGCTGTGGTATACCGCCGCAACGACGGGGACTACGGAATCATCGAGGACGAGACCTGATATCGCTTTACAACGCCCGCCCCACTTAGGCGGGTGCTCGTAAGAAAGTAATTCACTCAAAATTACACTTACGGCATCTGTCAGACGGGATTGGGTAAATGAAATATGCTGGACATGGTTGAAATCAACCGTGTCCAGCATATTTTTTTGCCTATTTGCGTTTTCTTTTCCTTTTCCCGTTTCCATGGGTCATGTTGGTTTTTCCCCGCTGGTTAATAGAGGATTTCAGGTGTTTGGACAGTTTCAAGACCTCTATGATATTGACAAACTGCTCCATCGTGATCGCATCATAGTCAATACCAAAGGTTGCGAGGAAAATGCGGGCCTGTTTTTCCGCATTGCTGCCCTTGTAGTTCATGGCTTCCTGTAAACTCTGCTGCACATCCAGCGCCGGAGAAGGGCTGTCCGCAGTGGTAGCATCATTTTGATGGGCTTCCCGAATATCTCGAAGGATCAGCTTCAAATCGTCAGAAATAACATGGCCGAAATACTCGTCCTCTTGCACTTGTGCAAGTTCCAGCGTCCGCAAATACAGATCGTTTTCCGTTTCTCCCTGCTGCATCAGCACCATCTGGCGGACGGCTTGCAGCACAGCGTTCATATCGTTGATCCGCATATCAGCGATTCGATCCACATAAATCTCCGCATCCAGCATCATTTTCTGAAAATCATGGTGACAGAGAATTTCCGACAGCAGCCGGGGGTTGAATTTCCCGGTTTTCAGAACATCAATCGCATCATCACTCAGGTGCAGAGCACTCAGCTCTGTGTCTGAGTGATTTTTTTGCTCTGACACACCCAACAGATAATCCGTGGTCACATGATAAAACTTTGCCAGTGTGACGATGGCAAAAGGGCTGATGTCCTTATAATCGTCATTCTCGTATTTGCCGAGTGCAGATTTGGAAAGCCCGGTCTGGTCGGCCAGTTGTTCCAAGGTAAGTCCGTGCTCCACCCGCAAATCCTTCAATTTTTCCTGAATCGTTAAGGTCGTATTCATGCCAACCCTCCCCACCGCTCCATTTCTTTTATTATAACACAGCTTGTCCATAAGCGTGGAAATTGCTGCTTTTTCAGAGCCTTTTCCATCCTTTTGGATATACGGGAATGGTCATGTTTTTTCGCTAAAATGTACTTGTCGCAAGACTCCGCAGCTTGAAAAGTACATGACCGTCCGAATGGGATATGCCGGTTGGCGAAGCAGCGCCAGAACCAACTTCGGGACAATTTGTCCCGAAGCTGCGAGCGTGCCAAGGCTGGGGATACGCCGGGGTGAGAGTCCCGGGCAGGAACGGCATTCGGGAAAAACGGCGCTTAAAAACACAGGCAAAAATCAATCCATGTGAAATCAGCAAACAAACTGCAATTTTAGTATTGCTAACCACACCAGAGAGCGTTGCACCGTACAGCATACACAGTACATCGTTTCATGTGGATATTCGCTGTTTGGCTTGATTTCACACAAACCAGCAAAACGGGAAAGCGAGTGCTGTGAACAGGGCATCACAAGCAAAAATTCCAGTTTGAAATTGAGTTTTAGCAAAACAAAGCCTTGCAGCAAATGGAATTTAGCACGGAACAGATTCTGTTCGCCGCAGAGCCAACAAAACAGGAGGATTTTTTCTATGAACAATCACGAGAATTACAGGAACGAGATCAAAGCCTACATTGTCAGGGCTGGCATGACCATGAGCGAGGTAGTGGAGGTTTTGGCTGACGAATACGGATGGAGCAGCAGTGTCCCCAACCTGTCCGGGAAACTAAAGCGTGGCTCTTTACGCTATGGCGAGGCGGTGGAGCTGGCGGATGTGCTGGGGTACGACATTGTGTGGCAGAAACGGAGGAAATAAGATCGAGCAGAAAATTTATGGGTACATCCGTGTTTCTACCAGAGAGCAAAATGAAGATCGACAGGTCATTGCCCTCCGGGAAGTGGGCGTACCTGAGAGAAATGTTTATATTGACAAGCAATCCGGCAAGGATTTCGAGCGTCCGCAGTATAAGAAGCTGCTGCGAAAAATGAAAAAAGACGATCTGCTCTATATCAAGAGCATCGACCGTCTGGGACGCAATTACGCCGAAATATTGGAGCAATGGCGCTTTCTCACAAAGGAAAAAGGCATTGACATTGTGGTTCTGGATATGCCGCTTCTGGATACACGGAGAGGCAAGGATTTGCTGGGAACCTTCCTCAGTGACATTGTGCTGCAAGTACTGTCTTTTGTGGCAGAGAACGAGCGCACCAACATCCGGCAGCGGCAGGCTGAGGGAATCGCAGCGGCAAAAGCCAAGGGCATTCGGTTCGGGCGGCCACCCAAACCGTTGCCCGAGAATTTCCACGCCGTTTACCAGCGTTGGAAAATGGGAGAAATCACCGGAACGGCAGCAGCAAAGGAATGTGGGATGCCCCTTGCTACCTTCCGTTACCGGGCAGAGATTTACGAAAAAGCCAAGTTGTTGTAAAAGGGGTGTTTTTACAGAAATGTGTACCTTTCTGTAAAAGGTGCAAAAGCTTATACAAATTTATTATATCATGCAGCAGAAAAATTTTCCATACTGTTTTGGCGAAAAGCCCCGCAAATCAGCGAACCAAAAACTGGTCATGTTTTCTTTACAGAAAAGTACACGATTTTGCATTTGTAATCCCAGCGAGAGCTTTTATCAATTTTAAGACAGGGAGAGGAATCAATTATGGCAGCAAAATGTCCGGTGTGTGGAGCACCAATGGAAAACAACAGCTGCGGATATTGCGGATACAAAGAAGAAACCATCCCCAATTCTGCAACTGTACCGCCTCAGCCGGGGCAGCCCTTTGTTCAATCGCAGGTTATTATCAACAATCAAAACATTCCCAATTCGGGGGTAGTGCCGGGAGTCAGCAAGAAAAATAAGATGGTCGCACTGTTGCTTTGCATCTTCTTGGGGGTACTTGGCGTACACAGGTTTTATGTAGGTAAGATTGGTACCGGTCTCCTCTACCTGTTTACAGGCGGTTTGTTTGGAATTGGATGGATTATTGACATCATCTTGATTGCGGTTGGCTCCTTCAAAGATCAGTTTGATTTGCCGCTGCGTCAGTAAGAGGCGGTGATTATATGGGACTGTTAGATGCAGTAAAAGACCAGTTTCTTGATGTAATCGAGTATGTAGATCAGAGTAACAAACTCATTGTTTCCAAATACCAGCGTGAAAGCGGAAATAATGAATTGAAACAAGGTTCCAAGGTAATCGTGCGGGAAAGTCAGAACGCCGTTTTTTTGAAGGGCGGAAAGCTTGCCGATATTCTGCCGCCCGGAACCTATTCGCTGACAACGGATAACTTTCCGGTGCTGTCCAGCCTCAAGGCATTCCCTTATTTATTCGTTTCTCCGGTAATTGCCGATGTGTACTTTGTGAGCACCAGACAATTCATCGACAATAAGTGGGCGACCAAGAATCCGATTATGAAGCGTGATAAGGACTTTAATATGGTTCGTATCCGTTCCTTTGGAAAATTTGCTTTTCGCATCACCGATGTTCCAGCTTTTATGAGGGAGATCTTTGGAACAAAGGGAATTGTGATGACCTATGATATTGTCGAATACCTTTCTTCTATGGTCACAGAAGCTTTCTCAATCGTAGTAGCGGAAAGCGAGATGTCCGTGCTTGATCTGGCCACAGAATATCGAAAACTATCTGGTGAGCTTCAACAGAGACTAAATGCACAAGCTGCTACAATGGGTGTGCAGTTCAGCGATGTTCTCATTGAAAATATCTCCCTGCCCGATGAGGTTGAAAAACTGATTGACGAGCAATCCGGGATTGGCATGGCAAAACAGGATATGACAACCTTTATGCAGTATCAAACCGCCAGAGCTATGCGGGATGCCTCCAAGCAGAGAGGCGGATTGGCTGGACTGGGGGCTGGCATGGCTTTGGGTAACACAATGGCACAAGGGATTCAGGCAACTGTAAATCCTGCCGCTTCCAAGAGCATGGTCGAACAACTGCGGGAATTGAAGGAACTGCTGGACGAAGGCATACTGACACAGGACGAGTTTGATGCACAAAAGAAAGCAATTTTAGAAAAGCGGTCATAACCGTTAAGAAAGAGGAGAGAGAAATGGCGAAACAACCTAAAAATCGAGTGTGTAAAAATTGCAACAACCCACTTCCGGAGAAAGCGACTGTATGTCCGTCATGCGGGGCCAAAAACAAAAAGCCAATTTATAAGAAATGGTGGTTCTGGCTGATTATTGCCCTGATTGTGATTGGCGCAGCCTCAAGCGGTGGTACTGAGTCTGATCCTTCCGATAATCAGCCTTCTTCTTCGGTTTCTTCTGGAATCAAAAATGATGCAGCTTCTGGTGGTGTTTCTTCTGGCGAGACAGAGGATACTTCTTCAAATGAATCTTCTGAAACTGGTGTTTCTTCTAATGAATCGAATTCAAGTACCAATGAGGAAACAGATCTAATTGACGGTATGCGACCCGAGTTCAAAGAGGCAATGGATAGCTATGAAGCCTTCTTTGATGAATACGTTGCATTTATGGAAAAGTATGCCGCATCTGATGGAAACGACCTTTCTTTGCTGTCTGACTACGCTTCTTATATGAGCAAATATGCAGATATGATGGCAGATTTGGAGGCATGGGACAGCGCAGATATGAACACAGCAGAAACAGCCTATTACATTGAGGTACAGTCCCGCATCAGCCAAAAACTGCTTGAAGTCGCTGAATAAATCCCTTGGTAACAAGGGCGCACTTCTATACAGGGTAACCCCTGTATGCGTGCGCTCTGCGAGGCAGACAGCCCGGACAATGATTGTCCGGGCTGTTTTGCGTCACTGCGTTCCGTACAAGGGACTGCACCCCTTGCGCCGCTTATGCGGCTATCCCCGCCCGCTTCGGATGGGAAACAATCCGTTTGCACAGACAGTTTCCCATCCAAAGCCTAAAACTCAAGACGCAAATTTTACCGCTTGTCCGAAAGACAGGCGGTATTTTTATCTGCAAGTAAAGGAGGAATCTACGATGCCAACAACCGAGAAGCTGAAACAGGAGATCGCAGATGCAGAAAAGAGGCTAGCACAGGAGCGCAGCAGGCTCCAGCGGCTGGAAAACCGGAAATTCTATTATGAGAAGGGAGACAGGAAGAAACGGGCGCACCGCCTCATTACCAGAGGGGCTGCCGTGGAGAGCATCGCACCGCTGGCAAAGGCTTTGAGCGAAACGGAGTTCTATGCTTTTACGGAAAAGATTTTTGCTTTACCGGAAGCCAGGGCTTTGCTGATGGAGGCAGTCAATGCACACAATCAGGCAAGCCAGAAAGGAAAGGGATAAGTATCGCACTATTTCACTTCCATGTTACCCAGATCAAACGCAGCGCAGGGCAATCCGCTGTTGCGTCCGCTGCCTACCGGTCCGGTGAAAAGCTGCACAGCAAGTATTACGGAGAGGACAGCGACTACACCCGGAAAGGCGGTGTCCTCTGTTCTGAAATCCTGCTGCCGCCCCACGCTCCGCCTTCCTTCGCAGACCGGCAAACCCTGTGGAACGAAGTGGAAAAGGCAGAACGGGGCAAGAAAGCCCAGCTTGCATACAGTTTCGACATTGCCTTGCAGAACGAGTTTTCCATGCAGGAGAACATCGACCTTGCAAGGCAATTTTTATTGGAGCAATTTGTGAGCCGGGGGATGGTGGTGGATTTCTCTGTTCACGCCCCCGACAAGGGAGACGGCGGCATTGCGAACCCGCATTTTCATGTCATGTGTCCCATCCGTCCCCTGCTGCCGGATGGGACATGGGGCAACAAGCAGCGGCGGGAATATCTCGTGGATGAAAATGGGGAGCGCATACGGGATGAAGCAGGAAACTATGTGTTCAACGCTGTTCCCACCACGGACTGGGGCAAACCGGAAACGCTGGAACATTGGCGGGAACAGTGGGCGACAATGTGCAATGCTCGATTTTCTGAAAAGGGTCTGGAATGCCGCATCGACCACCGCAGCTACGAGCGTCAGGGCGTGGAGCAGCTGCCTACTGTCCATGAGGGTCCGGCGATCCGCCAGATGGAGGCCAGAGGCATCTGTACCGATAAGGGCGATTTCAACCGCTGGGTCAAGGCGACCAATGCGTTGATCGGCAAACTGAAAAAGAAAATTGCGGCGCTGCTTGACTGGCTGAAAGAAGCGCATGAGGAATTGACCAAACCGCAAGCACCCAATCTGGCGCAGCTGCTCAGCGAGTATTACACCAACCGTAGCACAGGGGCATGGAGCCGGAAAGCGAAGATCGGAAATCTCAAAGAGTTCAATGAGATTTGCAATTATCTCATGCAGAACAATTTGACAACGCCGGAACAGTTGCAGGAGCGTGTATCTGCGTTGAGTGACCGCATTGACACTTTGAAAAGTACCTTGTCTGGCAAATCTGACCGCAGGAAAGAGTTAGATGAGCTTCTCCGCATGGTACAGTTTTACGCTGACGGAAAACCTGTTGCTGACAAACTGGCAGCCATCAAGTGGAAAGGTAGGCGTGAGCAATTCATGTCTGAAAATGAAAATGCACTCCGCCTGTATCACATGGCAGAGCGCAAATTAAAGCCGCATTTTAAGGATGGGAAATTGCCGGTCACTGGATGGCGCAAGGAGCATGACCGTCTGGAACAGGAATACGCAACCGGGCAGGCAGAACTTTCACCCATCTATGCGGAGGTGAAAAAACTCTGGCAGATCAAATACAAGGTAGAACAGGTTGTTCGTGCTCAGGAAAATCCCGAACAGAGCCGCAGGAAACAGCATCAGATCGACCATTAAGGAGGATTTCAAAAATGGAACTCAACTGGAAAGAGGATAGCAACCTCATAAGGAAACTTGCAAAAATACTTCTTGAAGATACGCTGCCCAATGGTAAACCTGTAAGTTCAATCATATTGCTTGATGATACTTCACGGGCTGAATTGCAGCGGTGGGCAAATATGAGTGATGCAGAATTTGCAGCCGCACAACGCAGCGGCGATTCCGTCCGCATTGATGTGGATGATGTCATCAGGCAGCTGTAAGAAAAATATGCTCTTGACCCACAGTTACTTGATGATTTGCTTTCGCTTTTTGATGCAGATGATTTGGATATTTGGGAAGAAATCAGTCAATGGGAAGATTCTGACCATGACGAACCAACAGAATATTTTTTCTCCAATCCTGATCCCTATTTCAAGCCTGAACCGCTGCCGCCTGACCACCTCAAACACAATTTCTGGTTCGACGAAGCTGGACATATCTGTGTGAAAAATCCATCTGCGTTCTGGCTGCCAGAGTTCACTTTACAGCGTGAGATCGGCGGCACAATTTACACCATCATGGGCAGCTATGACGGGACAGAAACGCTGGACAGAAAGATGGAGCGCATTCTGACTGAAAAGTTTACAGAAAAGACGGAGGATGATGAATGACAAATACCGGGAATCTTGGTACAATAGAAGCAACCAATCCTGTACTGACAGTTGCCCCTTTGAAGGAGGATACAGAAATGTTACGGGCAACTGATAAAATCACCGCACTCTATTGCCGCCTCTCCCAAGAGGATGCCAACGAGGGCGACAGTAATTCGATCACCAATCAAAACGACATCCTGCTCCGATATGCAAAAGAGCACCGTTTCCCGAATCCAACATTTTTTGTGGATGACGGATACAGCGGCACGAACTATGACCGCCCCGGATTTCAGCAGATGCTGTCAGAAATCGAGGCAGGAAAAGTGGCTGTTGTGCTGTCGAAAGACCTGTCCCGGCTGGGGCGAAATTCTTCCCTGACGGGCTTGTATATCAACTTCACTTTCCCGAAATATGGTGTGCGCTATATTGCCATCAACGACCACTTTGACACCATTGACCCCAATAGTACCGACAACGATGTTGCGGGAATCAAAAACTGGTTCAATGAGTTTTTTGCCAAGGATACCAGCCGCAAAATCCGTGCGGTACAGAAGGCCAAGGGCGAGCAGGGCATCCCGTTGACAACCAATGTCCCCTTTGGCTACCGGAAAGACCCGGAGGATCGGACAAAGTGGGTTGTGGACGAGGCAGCCGCTCCTGTGGTCAAGCGCATCTTCAAGCTGTGTATGGAGGGCCGGGGGCCGATGCAGATTGCTAAACTCCTGCAAGCGGAACAGGTGCTCAACCCTACCGCCTATAAGCGGAGAGAGGGCATTAACACCCCAAGCCCTGAAACCGCCGATCCGTACCACTGGAACCCCAATACCGTTGTTCATATTCTGGAACGGCGGGAATACACCGGCTGTACGGTTAATTTCAAGACCTACACCAATTCCATCTGGGACAAGAAACAGCGGGAAACGCCCATTGAGAAGCAGGCGGTATTCTACAGCACCCATCCGGCGATCATTGAGCAGGAAGTCTTTGACAAGGTGCAGGAAATCCGCAAGCAGCGCCACCGAAGGACAAAAACAGGAAAAAGCAGCCTGTTCTCCGGCATGGTTTACTGTGCTGATTGCGGGGCCAAAATGCGCTACTGCACCACCAACTACTTTGAGAAGCGGCAAGACCATTTTGTATGCGCCAGCTACCGCAGCAACACGGGAACCTGTTCCGCTCACTTCATCCGGGCGGTTGTACTGGAAGAATTGGTCTGGATGCACATGAAAACGGTTATCTCCTATGTAACCCGGCATGAAGCCCATTTTCGGACAGTGATGGAGCATAGACTCCGGCTGTCCAGCGAAGAAGCTGTCCGGGGATACAAGAAGCGTCTGGCACAGGCAGAACGCCGTCTTGGGGAACTTGACCGGCTGTTCATCCGTATCTATGAGGATAATGTGGCCGGAAAACTCTCTGATGAACGGTTTGCGCTGATGAGCAAGACCTATGAGGATGAGCAGGCACAGCTTAAAGTGGAAATCCAGACCTTGCAGCAGGAAATCGAAGTACAGGAACGACAGATTGAAAATTTGGAGCAGTTCATCCAGCGGGTACACAAATACGAGGATTTGCAGGAGATGACCCCTTACGCCTTGCGGGAGCTTGTCAAAGGCATCTACATCGAAGCGCCTGACAAGAGCAGCGGGAAGCGCAGACAGGGTATCCGCATCTCCTATGACCTTGTGGGCTTTATCCCCGTGGACGAACTGATGAAACAGGAAACGGCATGACCGAAGCCATGCCGTTCCTGCAAAAAGCAATATTACTTTCTTATGACCCCCGGCCATTTGGGGCGGGCGTTTTTTGCCCTTGCTACGGGGGCTTGCGGCGGGTATAATGAAAGAAAATCAGAAATTTGGAGGACAAACGGATGAGCCGGGAACAGGTGCTCTCCCTGCTGCTGCAGCAGGAGAATCAATATGTATCCGGGGAGGCCATGAGCCGTACCCTGGGGATCAGCCGCGCGGCGGTATGGAAGGCCATTGAAGCTCTGCGCCAGGAGGGGTATACCATTCAGTCCGCGCCCAACCGCGGGTATCGGCTGGACAGCGCGCCCGACCGGGTGCGGGAGGGCGAATTGACCGGACCTCTGGCCGGATGCCATCTGGGCGGGAAACTCCTGTGCCTGGACACCGTAGATTCCACCAACACCGAGTGCAAGCGCCAGGCCATGGCAGGAGCGCCGGATGGGTTGGTGGTTATCAGTGAGGAGCAGACCGGCGGCCGGGGACGGCTGGGACGGACCTTCCAGTCCCCCAAGGGCCGGGGCCTGTATGTATCTGCCCTGCTGCGCCCCCAGCTGCCCCCCGCAGAGGTGACCGACTTTACCGCCTGGGTGGCGGTGGCGGTGTGCGACGGCATTGAGGCCGCCTGCGGTCTGCGTCCCCAGATCAAGTGGACCAATGATATCATTCTCAACGGGAAAAAAGTGTGCGGCATCCTTACCGAGATGGGGCTGGAGAGCGAGAGCAACGCTCTGCAATACCTGATCCCGGGCATCGGCATCAACGCCAACCACGCCCCGGAGGATTTCAGTGAAGATGTGCGCCCCATGGCCACCTCTCTGGCCCAGGAGCTGGGCCATCCGGTGCGCCGCTCCGAACTGGCCGTCCAGGTCATCCGTGCCCTGGACCGGATGTACGCCGCCTTCCCCCAGGGGAAGCAGGAGTATTTGGATAAGTACCGCGCCGACTGCCTCACCCCGGGCAACCAGGTGCAGCTCATCACCCCCGTCTCCCGCCGGGAGGCCAAGGCTGTGGCCATCGACGACGAATTCCGCCTGGTGGTGGAGTATCCCGATGGCAGCCGGGAGGCCCTGTCGGCCGGAGAAGTTTCGGTGCGGGGCATGTATGGATATGTTTAAAGTGTAGCCTCTGCCGGACGGCTTGTAAGAGCCGTCCGGTTTTTTTGTGCCGATTTGGAAGGAAATTGGAAACGACTTCTGTCAAAACTCCACGAAAACAGGCAAAAAGGTCAGAAAAAAGGAAAGAGGTTTTGTGCCTTTCGCTTAAATTGCAAAAAAGATAAAATTGGGGCTTGAACCTATAGTTACTATACCTATTATGATGGGTTCATCGAAAACGAGAGCAAGTGGAGTGTAAGGAGGAAGCAGTATGGAATCCACCATTTTGATCCGCAACGCACGGGCCATTGTGACCTGCGACGGACAGGACCGGGTGTACTACGACTCGGACATGCTGATCCAGGGCCCCAAGATCGTTAAGATCGGAAAGAATCTCACGGACCCTCACGATCAGGAGATCGATGCTACCGACAAGTTTGTCTATCCCGGCCTTATCAACACGCACCACCACTTTTTCCAGACCTTTGTACGAAACCTCAAAACCATTGATTATCCCAACATGACGGTGCCTCAGTGGCTGGACAAGATCTACCGCATCTTCCAGATGGTGGACGACCAGGTGATCTATTACTCCTCCCTCACCGCCATGGCCGACCTGCTTAAGCACGGCTGCACCTGTGCCTTTGACCACCAGTACTGCTTTACCAAGGCCACCGGCAAGGCTCCGGTGGACCGGCAGATGGAGGCGGCCTCCCAGCTGGGCATCCGCTACCACGCAGGCCGCGGCGTGAACACCCTGCCCCGTGAGGAGGGCAGCACCATTCCCGCCAACATGCTGGAGACCACCGACGAGTATCTGAAGGACTGCGAGCGCATCATCAAGCTCTATCACGATCCCAAGCCCTACTCCATGTCCCAGATCGTCATGGCTCCCTGCCAGCCCATCAACAGCTACCCCGAGACCTTTACTGAGACCGTGACCTTTGCTCGAGAGAAGGGCGTGCGGATGCACACCCATCTGGGCGAGGGCGAAAACGAGATCATGGTGGAGCGCTGGGGCAAGCGCACCCTGGACTGGTGCGGCGAGATTGGCTTCCTGGGTCCCGACGTGTGGATCGCCCACGGCTGGGAGCTGACTCCCAAGGAGTACGAGGTGCTGGCCAAGGCGGGCACCGGCGTATCCCACTGTCCCGGCCCCGCCATCCTGGGCGGCTTCCCCATCCTCCCCATCGGCCAGATGCAGGAGATGGGCGTGTGCGTCAGCCTGGGCTGCGACGGCTCGGCCACCAACGACAGCTCCAGCCTGCTGGACTCCATGCGCACCGCTTGGATGATGCAGGCCTGGCACAGCAAGCAGCGGGGCGGCTGCATCTCCCCCTATGAGATGCTGAAGATCGCCACCGTCAACGGTGCCAAGACTCTGGGCCGCAACGACCTGGGCTCTCTGGAGCCGGAGAAGGGCGCCGACCTGTTTATGGTGGACGCCGGGGTGCTGGAACTCACCGGTACCCTCCACGATCCCAGAAACCTGCTGGCCCGCACTGGCGTCACCGGAAACGTGTGGCTGACCATGGTCAACGGCCAGGTGGTTTTCCAGGACGGGCATCTGACCCGGGTGGACGAAGGGAAATTGGCCCGGGAGGGCGAGGCCGTGTGCACCAAGGTGCTGCGGGAGCCCTGCGAGGCCTTCCACAATTTGGGCTGAGCATTGCTTGGTTCCATGGGATATGATTTGAAAAAGGAGAAGATACGATGAAAAAGCTGATCACTCTTGTGCTGGCCATGGCTATGGCCCTGTCTCTCGTCGCCTGCGGCGGGGGTTCCGGCTCCAATTCTGCTTCCAATTCCGGCTCCAACAGCCAGAGCGGCACCCAGGAGGGCGCTCTGAAGGTGGCCCTGTGCATGTCCGGCGCGGTCAACGACCAGGGCTGGAACCAGTCCGCTTATGACGGCGCCAAGGCTGCCTGCGACAAGTACGGCTACGAGCTGGCCTACACCGAGAACCTGAATGCCGCCGACATTGCCGCTGCCTTTGCTGACTATGCCGCCGCCGGCTACGATGTGATCATCGGCCACGGCTTTGAGTTCGGCGATCCCGCTCTGGAGGTCGCTTCCACCTACCCCGACGTTACCTTTATCTGCACCGAGGCCAGCGCCTCTGCCGACAACGTGGCCTCCTATGTGATGGCCTGTGAGCAGACCGCCTATGTGGAGGGCGTCATCGCCGCCAGCATGAGCCAGACCGGCACCATCGGTGCCATCGGCCCCATCCAGGGCGACTCCCTGGTGAAGATCGTCAACGGCTACATTGAGGGTGCTAAGTCCGTCAACCCCGACATTGATGTGAAGACCGCTTGGACCAACTCCTACGTGGATACCCAGCTGGCTCAGGAGTCCGCCTCCGCCATGATCGAGGGCGGCGCCGACGTCATCAAGCACTGCGCCAACGCCTGCGGCAACGGTGCCATCAGCGCCGCTGTGACCGCCGATATCTGGTGCCAGGGCGACTCCTATGACCAGAGCTCTCTGGCTCCTGAGAACATCCTGGACTCCGCCATCTACAACCTGGACGTGGTGCTGGACATCGCCCTGGGCACCGTGGCTGACGGCTCCTTCGAGGGCGGCGTGTACAACCTGGGCATGGCCGACGGCGCTGTGGAGGTTCTGATCTCCGACAACGTGCCTCAGGAGGTCGCTGACAAGGCTCAGGCCACCATCGACGCCATTGTCTCCGGCGAGCTGGTCATCACCCCCAACTACACCGTAGAGTAAATTTTATCTGAACAAACATCCACAGCGCCGCGGTACAGCCTGTACTGCGGCGCTGTACGGGATAGGAGAGATCGATATGGCCCTGCTTGAAATGCAACAGATCTGCAAGGCCTTTTCCGGGGTCTACGCCAACGACCATGTAGACCTGACGGTGGAAAAGGGCGAGATCCACGCGCTGCTGGGAGAAAACGGCGCGGGCAAAACCACCCTCATGAATATCCTCTTCGGCATCTACAGCGCAGACAGCGGACAGATCCTGTGGAAGGGCGAGCCGGTGCGCTTTGCCTCCCCCAAGGACGCCATTGCCGCGGGCATTGGGATGGTGCAGCAGCACTTCTCCCTGGTGCGCAAGATGACGGTGCTGGACAACATCATCCTGAATCTGCGGGACAACCGCTTTGTGCTGGACCGCAAGCAGGCCCGGCAGCGGGTGTGCGCTCTGGCGGAGAAGTACGGCCTCACCGTGGACCCGGATGCCCAGGTGGGCAGCCTGTCGGTGGGCGAGCAGCAGCGGGTGGAGATCCTGAAGGCCCTGTACCGGGATGTGGAGCTGCTCATCCTGGACGAGCCCACCGGCGTGCTTACTCCCCAGGAGACGGCCCAGTTCTTTGAGGTGCTCCGGGCGCTGCAGAAGGAGGGCTACGGCATCATCATCATCACCCACCGCATGAGTGAGATCATGGCCATCAGCGACCGGGTCACCATTCTGCGGGACGGGAAGAAGGTGGCCCAGCTGATCACGGCCGAGACCCAGCCTGATGAGCTGTCCCGGCACATGATCGGCCGGGAGCTCAATGAGAGCTACGATGTGGACACTCCGCCGGGAGAGGAGACGCTGCTGTCTCTGGAGGCCATCTCTCTGCCCCGGAAAAAGAAGGGCCATCCCCTCCACGATATCACCCTGGAGCTGCGCCGGGGAGAGATCCTTGGTGTGGCCGGCGTTGAGGGCAACGGCCAGAAGGAACTGGCCGAGATCATCACCGGCATCCAGCACCCCTCTCAGGGCCGCGTGGTCCTGGACGGACAGGAGATCCAGCGGGAGAATGTCCGGCAGCGGTATGAGCGGGGTGTGGTTTATATCTCCGACGACCGCCTCAACGATAGTCTGGTCACCGACATGGACATGACGGAAAACCTGATGCTTCGGGACTACTGCCGCGCTCCCTTCTCCCACAAGGGACTGCTGGACCGCAAGGCCATGCTCCAGACAGCCAAGGAAAAGATCCAGCGCTACCAAGTGCGCTCCTCCGGGACTTCCGGAGAGGCCACGCCGGTGCGTCTGCTCTCCGGCGGCAACCAGCAAAAGCTGATCGTGGCCCGTGAAATCCATGACCGGGCTCAGGTGGTGGTAGCCAGCCAGCCCACCCGTGGTCTGGATATCGGCGCCACGGAATTTGTCCGGGATCGGCTGGTGGAGCAGCGCAATGCCGGAAAGGGCGTGCTGCTTATCTCTGCCGACCTGGAGGAGATCATGGCTCTGAGCGACCGCATCGCTGTGCTGTTTGGCGGGCGGATCGTAGGTGTGCTTACCCGTCAGGAGGCCACCGTGGAAAAGATCGGCCTTCTCATGGGCGGTATCACAGGAAAGGAGGCGGTGAGATGACCGCGCTTACCAACCGGAAACAGACCCTGCTGGATGTGCTGACCATCTGCCTGCTTACCCTGGTGATCAGTGCTCTGCTGATTTTGGCCTGCGATGCCAGCCCGGTGGAGGCGGCAAGCCTCTTCGTCAAAGGAATCTTCGGAACCAAGGCCAGCTTTGCCGAGATCTTTGTCAAAGCCTGTCCCCTGATCCTCACCGGCCTTGGCTGTGCGGTGGCTTTCCGCACCGGCTTTTTCAACATCGGTGCCGAGGGACAGTTCTACGTGGGCGCCATTTCTGCCACCTTGGTGGCTCTGGGCCTGCCTCAGGTGCCCGGCGTGGTGCGCATCGTCTTGTGCATGGTGGTCGCCTTTGTGTGCGGCGGTATCTGGGCGCTGATTGCGGCGGTGTTCAAGACTCGCTTCAACATCTCCGAGATCATCGTCACCATCATGCTCAACTACATCGTCATCAACTTCCTGGGCTATGCGGTGCGCTCCTTCCTGATGGATCCCGCCGGCAATGTGCCTCAGTCGGCCAAGATCGACCAGGCGGCCCAGCTTCCCAACCTGATCACCTCCACCCGCTTCCACGCCGGCATTGTGCTGGCCTTTGTGCTGGCGGCTGTGGTTTGGTTTTTGATGGAAAAGACCACCGTGGGCTATGAACTCAAGGCGGTGGGGCTCAACCAGCGTGCCGCCGCCTGCAACGGTGTGCCGGTGGTGCGCAGCATCATCTTCTCCGCCTTCCTCAGCGGCGGTCTGGCCGCCATTGCGGGAAGCATCGAGGTGCTGGCCATCCAGAAAAAGCTGATGGAGGGCATCTCCGGCGACTGCGGCTATACTGCCGTACTGATTGCCCTGGTGGCCTTCAACCGTCCTCTTGGCGTGGTGGCGGTGGCCATTCTCTACGCCGCCATGGAGGTGGGGGCCAGCTCCATGCAGCGGCAGCTGGGTGTTCCCTCCGCCATCGTCAGTATCATCATCGGCGTGGTGGTCGTTCTGATCCTGGCCAAAGAGCTGCTGCGCTGGTATAACCTGAGAAAGAAAGGGTAAGGGGGGAGCACGATGCTGCAAGAGATTTTGACGGTTGGTTTCTTCACTGCGTTTTTGTCCGCAGCAGTGCGCCTGGCCATGCCCTTGATGTATGGCGGCCTGGGCGAAATGATCGCAGAGCGGGCCGGTATCCTGAATATCGGCATGGAGGGCGTGATGCTCTCCGGTGCGTTCTTCTCCTTCGCAGGCGCCTGGTATTTTCACAGTATCCCTGTGGGCCTGCTGTGCGGTATGTTAGGCGGCATGGCAGTGAGCCTGCTGCACGGCCTGCTTACCATCCGTCTGGCCAAGGACCAGTCGGTGAGCGGCCTGGCGCTGAATATGCTGATGCTGGGTGTGACCAGCTTCCTGTATAAGCTGGTATCCAGCGGGCAGAGCTATCAGCAGGTGGAGACCCTGCCCTCCCTGCCCATTCCCGGACTGTCCGCCATCCCCGTGATCGGAGAGGCCTTCTTTAACCGGGACATCCTCACGTATCTTCTCTATGTGCTGATTGTGGTTGCCTTTTTCTTCTACCGCAATACCAACTGGGGCCTCAATTTCATTGCCGTGGGTGAGCATCCCCGGGCAGCGGAGTCGGCGGGTATCCCGGTCAACCGCTACCGCTGGATCGCTATGGTGCTCAACGGCGTGCTGGGCGGAATCGGCGGAGCCTATCTGGTGCTGGTGCAGCTGGGTGTGTTCACCGAGAATATGCTCTCGGGACGCGGCTATATCGCCCTGGCTACGGTCATTCTGGGCCGGTACACCTCTTTTGGTGTGTTTGGCGCGGCGCTGCTGTTCGGCGCGGCCAACGCCCTGCAGATTCGCCTGCAGACCATCGGAGTGGAGATCTCTCCCTATCTGCTGGCCATGCTGCCCTATGTGATTACCCTGGCGGCAATGCTGGGTGCCATCGGCAAGAACAGTCAGCCCGAGGGACTGAGCAAGCCCTACGTCAAGGGCATGCGCTGATACAAAGGAAATCCCCGCACAGAATGTTCTGTGCGGGGATCTTTGCGTTTTGGGGCTGCCCTTTGCGCGGGAGGAAAAAGTATGTTATGATGGGGCACGACAGGAGGGAGCGAAATGAAAGCATATCTCACCGTGGGCGAGATGGGCCGGATGTTTGGCCTGAACGTACAGACGCTGCATTACTATGATAAGATCGGCCTGTTCTGCCCCCAGCTTCGAAATCCGGAGACCGGGCGGCGTAGGTATAAGTTTGACCAGGTCTATCAGCTGGCCACCATCCGCTACCTGCGTAAGCTGGGCTATCCGCTGGAGGATGTCCGGGTCTACCTCAATTCCCGCTCCCCCGTGCACACCATGGATCTGCTGCGGGAGCGCTCGGCAGCGCTGCGTGCCCAGTGGCAGGAACTGATGCGCATTGACGAGGCCATTCTGCGAAAACTCCAGTTTATGGAGGAAAAGCAGGAGCACATCTTCTGGGACGGAGTGCGGCGGGTGCCCTTCCCCGAGCGGCGGTACATCCCCATTGGCAGTGAGGAGATCCTGTATATGAAGGACTCCTTCTATTTCTATCCTACCATCGCGTTCTACGAGGAAAATCTGAAATATTTTGGTGCGTATGTGGTAGGGCCGGATATGGGCGGGGAGAAGGAAGAACTGCCCGAGGAGTCGCAGGCCACCCTCCCTATTCCGAAGGGAGACTATCTGGTGGCATTTCATAAGGGCAGCTACGATGAGATCCCCCAGCATATTGCCCAGATGCGCCGGGAGAATGCTGATCTGAACCTCAGTCCCCTGACCGTTACCTTTAATATCATTGACCAATTCGTGGAAAATAAGGTAGACAACTATATCACTGAGCTTCAGATCCAAATTTTAGAGCCCTGATGAGACACCCCGCCGAAGCGGGGTGTCTTTCTTGTCTAAGGACTATCGGATCAGGCAAACTGTTTGAGCAGATGGATAAAGTCCTCCATGTAGGTGGAGCGGAAGGCCTCCTCACGCCAAATCAGATTCCAGGTGAGATAGTAGTTGGGATCGCCCACCCGGAAATAGCTCACCGGATGGGGATAGTTATGTTCCCGGCGGTAGCTCTCCATGGTGAAGGCCACGCCTAACCCCTCTGCTGCCATCTGGCACCCCAGCTCAATATTGCTGACCAGATAGATTTTGCGCGGCTCCACTCCGGCGTAGCGCAGAGCGGCATCTGCTACCACGCGCACGCTGCGGCCCTCTTCCAGCATGTAGAAGGCTTCCTGTTCCACATGGTGCAGATCCAAGTAGGGGTAGTGACAGCCCTCCAGCCAGCGGCCGCGCCGGACAGCGGGATGATCGGCAGGCAGTACCATCAGCATGTGGTCCTGACGTACGTGTTCTACATGCAGGCCGCTGTGGGTAGGGGGCTGATTGATGTAGATAAGATCCAATTCACCAGCACACAGCGCATGTTCTAAATTTTCGGCGGTGTCTTCGTGCAAAATTACATCCACTCCCGGATAGTCCATACGAAAGCGGCGTATGAGCCGGGGCATCAAAAACAGGTTTCCTTTTCGCAGTCCGCCCACATGGAGCGTACCCTGCCGCCCGCTGGTCAGGTCGCTCATTTCCATCTCAAAGTCATACTTCAGCGCCACAATCTGCTGTGCCCGGCGCAGGTAGGCCTCTCCCACCTGAGTGGGCACTAATTTCTTGCCCAGACGATGGAAGAGAGGGGTTCCCAGCCGCTTTTCCAGGTTGGTCAGAAACAGGCTCAGCGTGGGTTGGGTAACATGGAGCTGCTCTGCGGCACGAGTGATGCTGCGGGTCTTGTCCAGAGCCAGCATATATTCCTGTTCTCGGGTATTCATAGCGGCACCTCCACAACATTGAAAAAACCAATGATTAGAATAAAAATAATAAATTTGTTTTTTGAATGTTACTTTATTATACTAAATACAACAGGAAGAGGTCAACACCCCATGACGTCTTCCAAGTCAAGAATGAGGAGAGGAAAACTATGCCAGAGAAAGCAATCTCCGCAAAGAAAAAGGGCTTTACCATGCCCCACACCTTTGTGATCCTGTTTGTCATCATTGCCATTGCCGTGGCTCTGACCTGGATCATCCCCAGCGGTGAGTATGCCCGTATTGAGGACCCTGTGTCGGGCAGCACCGTGGTAGACGCCACCTCCTTCCAGTATGTAGAGGATGTCAGCGTCAATCCCCTCAGTGTCCCCATGATGATCGTGGAAGCGTTTGTGGATAACGCGGACCTGATCACTCTGATCCTGCTCAGCGGCGGCGCCATCTATATGCTCACTGCCGCGGGAGCGCTCCAGGCGCTGGTGGCAGTAATCGTGCGCCGCTTCAGTAACCGTGTGGAGGTCTTTATCCCCCTGCTGATGCTGGTGTTTGCTCTGATCTGTACCACGCAGGGTGTGAACACCTTTATCGGATTTGCACCCATTACAGTCATGCTGGCCCTAAGCTTAGGACTGGACTCCATCGTAGGCGTGGGCATTATCCTGCTGGGCGGCGCCGTGGGCTTTGCAACCGGTACTCTGAATGTGAGCACCACCCTGGTGGCCCAAAAAATTGCGGAGCTGCCCAACTACTCCGGCATCGGCTACCGCTGGGTGTGCTTTGCAGTGTTCTATGTAGTCACCTGCTTCTGGCTGGTGCGCTACGCCAAGAAGATCCAGAAGAATCCTCAGCTGAGCCCCATGTATGACCTGGATCAGAACAGCGAGTTCAAGAGCGGCTCTCTGGATGATTTTGGCCACCTGGATACCCGCAAGACCCTGTGCATCGTGGCCCTGGTTGTTGCTCTGGTAATCATTGTCTACGGCTGCATTGAGAAGGGCTGGGACTTTGCCGAGCAGAGCGCCGTGTTCCTGGTGCTCTCCATCGTGGTTGGCCTCATCGCTGGATTTGACCTCAACAAGATCTGTGCTGAATTTCTGAAGGGCACCAAGAAGATGCTGGGCGCTGCCTTCATCATCATGTTTGCCCGTGCCATCGGCAGCGTGCTCAGCGCCGGTCTGATCACCGACACCATCGTGCACGCCATGGCCGAGGTTCTGACAGGTCTGCCCGCCGCTCTGCTGGGCGTGGGTATGCTGGCCGCCAACACCCTCATCAATGTGGTGCTCACCTCCGGTTCCGGCCAGGCTGCTGCCGTTATGCCCATTATGATCCCCCTGAGCGATCTGCTGGGTGTGACCCGTCAGACTTGTATCCTCAGCTTCAACTTCGGCGACGGTTTCTGTAACTACATCCTGCCCACCTCCACCGCCCTCATGGGCATCCTCAGCGCCGGTAACGTGCCCTATGACCGCTGGATGCGCTTTATGTGGAAGCTGTTCCTGGTGTGGTTTGTGGTAGGCGCTGTGCTGGTAGTGATCGCCCAGCTGATGAACTACGGTCCTATGTAACAACAAACTCCCGCTGCGGAAGGAATATGTGAGGTAGACGAAGATGAAAGAGAAGCTGTATGAATTGATCCAGAAGCAGCAGGAGACCCTGTTTGCCATGGCCGACCAGATCCACGACGACCCGGAGTATGACGGGGAGGAGTATCATGCCTCTGCGATGCTGGAGGACTATCTGGAGCAGCACGGATTTCAGGTAGAGCGGGGACTGGAGAACTGGCCTACTGCGTTCCGGGCCACCTGGGGCAAGGGGGATGGTGGTCCCCGCATTGGCCTTCTGTGCGAATACGATGCCCTGCGGGGCCTGGGCCACGGCTGCGGCCATCACATGCAGGGCCCCTGCATCTGCGCCACAGCCATTGCGCTGAAAGAGGCGGGCTTTGAGAATCCCTTCCAGCTGGTGGTGTACGGCACTCCGGCGGAGGAGACCCGCAGCGCCAAAGTTTCCATGTGGGAGTCGGGGTACTTCCGGGACATGGATGTGGCTCTGATGATGCACGGCGGACCGGATACCTGCGTGGATGAGAAGAGCCTGGCTCTGACCAACTACCTGGTTGTCTTTAAAGGCCAGGGCGCTCACGCCGCTCTGGCTCCCGAGAAGGGGCGCAGCGCTCTGGATGCTCTGCTGCTGGCCTTCAACGGAATGGAATTTTTGCGGGAGCATGTGCGGGAGGATACCCGGATGCACTACACCATTAAGGAGACTCCCGGCCCCACCAATGTAGTCCCTGCCCGGGCGGTGGGTGAGTTCTCCCTGCGCAGCTATTCACGGGAAGTGCTCAATGACGTGTGCCGTCGGTTTGAGCAGATCATTCAGGGAGCGGCTCTGATGGCTGATGTGGAGTATGAGATCACCAAGGAGAAGAGCCTGGACAATAAGGTGCCCTGCTATCCTCTCAATGAGATCATCATGGACAATGCTGCCGCCTGTGGCGCGCCCGGTCTGGCTCCGGTCCGGAAGAAGACGGGCAGCACGGACTTCGGCAACGTGACCAACCACATGCCCGGCTGCTGTATCCGGGTGAAGTTTGTGCCCACCGGTACCTCCAGCCATACCCAGGCATTTGTGGATGCAGGCAAGAGCCAGGAGGCTCACGACGCCATCCTGTACGGTGCCAAGACTCTGGCCGGAACGGCCTGCGACCTGATCTGCCAGCCGGAACGGGTCAAGGAGCTTTGGGATGCGTTTGAGCAGGCCAAGGCCAACGCGTAAACGAATCGAGAAACAAAATGACCAGCCCCAGCGGAAATTCTTCCGCCGGGGCTGATTTTTTATGCGTGAGAAAGGGAAGGAGGGGGTAGTCTCTGCGCGATGCAGAAAGATGTTGGATGCGCGCATTCAGACAAGTCAATGTCCCACGGTATCTCAGCTGCACCGGCCTGGAACAGTAAAGACAGGCAGGGAGGTTCCTCCATGGGGAATAACGAGGTGTTATCTGACATTTTTCACTAATTTAATGGAAAAATTCGGACAGGAAAAATATTTCAGATTTCTTTCAGAAATGTTTTTTTAACAATCCACCAATAAACACCCCAGATTTCCTTAAAATAAGCTGAAAAGGTTAATATTTATAAAAACCGTTAAAAATAACATTGACTTTTAGTTTATATATACAAAAAGATTGACGTTAGAAGAAAAACAAAGATATAATAAACGTACCGATCCAGAGGAAATTTGTTGTGCACAGAAGTTTGCTTCACAGGGGATGACCCAGATCACAAAGCACAAAATTTCTCCTGGAATGCTTCGGAGGGAAAGAAAAGGAGGTCTCAACATGAACGTCTCTGGTAAACGGACATCAAAATGGATCAGTATGCTCCTTGCGCTTGCTATGCTGTTCAGCCTGCTGACAGTAGGCGTATCGGCTCAGACTGTGGCGGATGGAACAGCAGAGAATATGGTTGTTCTGGCTGCCGAGGAGAAGGGAAATGTAACCTTTACATATCCCAAAGACATTGATCCCGAAAAGACTGAACTAGAATTTTATGCTGGCTTCCCCACCTCTTCCAGCCGCACCTTGGAGGAAATGATCTCCCGGGGTGAGCTGAAAGAAATCAAAGCGAATGCTGATGGAAGCTACACGGCTGCAGAGCCGGGCGTGTATAGCTATCACATCTCCGGCAATGGATATTATAACATCCTGAAGATCGTCAACATCCCCCAGAACGATGTGGACAAGGGCATCACGATTGAAGTGGTCGGCGGTCCCTTGGGTGAAAATGATGATGAGTTCGGCGACGGCTATCAGCCCACGGTAAAGCCTTCTCAGGCTCCTGACTCCTATGTGATGGACGCCCGGGATGCCATGCTGTGCATCTGGCCCGACGAGATCCTGGAGCACTTCACCACCGAGAATACCACCCACGACAAGGAGTATAACACGCCCGCCTTTGACGGAACGGACGCCGCCCATGAGTTCACCACTCAGGACGAGATGGTAGAGTTCATGCAGGATCGGGATAAGAAGTGCGACTATATGTACCTCTATTCCGCCGGCGAGACTCCCAACTACCACTTTGATATTCCTCTGGCTATCTTCACCAACACCAAGATCCCTGCCAATGCCACTCTGGAAGAGGCTGCTAAGCTGGTGAAGGAGAATGGAAAGACCACCGTTTGGTATCAGACTCAGATCCATCCCAATGAGCCCGCCTCCGGCGAGGGTGCTCTGGTCGTCGTGGACAACTTTGTCAATGACCCTGAGGCCAAAGCTCTGCTGGATGATATCAACGTCGTGATCGTTCCCCGTATCAATCCGGACGGTTCTTATCTCTTCAGCCGCGCAACTTATGACGGCTTTGACATGAACCGGGATCATATGGCCCTGAAGGCTGCGGAGCTGGCTCAGCTGCATACGGCATACCGCCTGTTTATGGCTGAGGTCGTTCTGGACGGCCACGAGTTTACTTTCTATGGAGCCAGCTCCGGAGAAGAGACCGGCAAGGCTTACATGAGCAATGCCTATGACCTGGAGACTACTCCTGCTACCAGCCTGAACAACGATCCGGAAGTGACCGAGATCGCGCTGGAAATGTGCGGCGAGGCCTTCGAGGACGCCAGAGATGCCGGCCTGCGGGTATACCACTACGGTACCACCGTCAATAATCCCATCGGCCGCGCCTACTTTGGCCTGTATGACTGCGTCTCCTTCCTGATCGAGACCCGCGGCATCGGTGCCGGCAAGACCAATTTTGAGCGCCGGGTATTCTCTCAGGAGACTGCCATCATGTCCTACATTGAGCAGACTGCTGAGCGGGCTGACGAGATCAAGAAGGCGGTAGCCGACGCCCGTGCCGAGACCATTGAGAATGGTAAGACTTACGACGAAGATGATCTGCTGTATCTGTATCAGACTTCTTCCGGCAACACCAAGACCGAGTATTATGCTCTGAATACCCAGTACTATTTCGACGGCACCCTGAAGCGTGAGGAGAAGGTCTATCTGGACCTGAACGACACCGGTGCACGTACCCGTGTGCGTCCCACTGCTTATGTGATCCCTGCGGATGTGGAAAACATCGATAAGATTCTCTACATCATGGATAACCAGGGCGCGGAGTATTACAAGGTAGGCAAGGGCACCGAAATCGAGCTGCAGCAGTATTACTTTGTGGAAGAGGACGGCAGCAACAGCTGCATTGCCGATCTGCGAGAGGCGGAAAAGGTCTCCTTCCCCAACGGTGCGTATGTGTTCCCCATGGACCAGGTGGCCGCTGACGTGATCGCCATGCTGGTGGAGCCCGATGTCACCGACTCCAAGGGCTATGACGGCACACTGTATCAGTACGGTGTGGTGGACTATGACAAGGAAACCCTGAACTTCCCCCTGTACCGCTATATTGGCGACAACCCCAGAAATCTCTCTTCCTTCCCCTTCACCGACGTGAGCGATAGCGCCTGGTACTATGAGGCGGTGAGCTATGCCTATCAGAACAACCTGTTCAACGGCACCAGCGCCACTACCTTCGGCCCCGACGTTACCATGAACCGCGCCATGCTGGTCACCGTGCTGTACAGCATGGAGGGCAATCCCGCTGTGTCCGGCGAGCTGACCTTCAAGGATGTTTCCAAGGACGCTTGGTACTACAACGCAGTTCTGTGGGCGACCCAGAAGGGAATCATCAGCGGATACTCCGCGGATAAGTTTGGCTCCAACGACACTCTGACCCGGGAGCAGATGGCCCTGATCCTCAACGGCTATGCCAAGAATAAGGGGTATGACGTGAGTGCCAAGGGCGATGTGAGCGGCTTTACAGATGTGAAGTCCATCTCCGATTGGGCGCTGTCCTCTGTGGAGTGGGCCGTGGGCGAGACTCTGCTGTCCGGTAAGGACGGCGGCAAGCTGGCTCCCACCAGCGGCGCCACCCGCGCAGAAGTGGCTCAGATCCTGATGCGTTTTTGTGAGAATGTTGCCAAATAAATATTCTTAGAGCAGAAAACCGCGCGGCCAATTGGCCGCGCGGTTTTTTGTTGGGATCAGAGGCGCTGAAGGATATACCGGTCACTGCGGCGGTTTTCCAGCGTGAAGATCTGCTGGCGCACCGTCTGGACATAATCCAAATCGATCTCTGCCGTAATAAAGCAGGGTTTATCAGAGGCACAGGCAATCACATTGCCCCAGGGGTCAATGACCATGGAATGGCCATAGGCCTGGAAACGGGGTTTTCTGCCGATCTGGCCCGGTGCGATCACATAGCATCCGTTTTCAATGGCACGGGCCTTGAGCAGAGGCAGCCAGTGATCTTTGCCGGTGTTCAGGGTAAAGTTGGCCGGGCACAGGAGAATATTGGCTCCCTCCAGAGCCATGATGCGAAACAGTTCACCAAAGCGCATGTCATAGCAGATGGACAGACCCAGATGACCAACTTCTTTGGTGTCCACTGTAACGATGTTCTGGCCGGGGCAGATCCGGTCGGATTCCCGGACTGTGGGACCGCCGTTGCCGATGGACACGTCAAAGGGATGGAGCTTTTCGTAGTGGGCAGCCAGCTCTCCCTGGGGATTGATGACCATGGTGCAGTTGTAGGGGCGTTCCTCGCCGCTCTGGGCGTAGATACTGCCGCAGTGCAGCCACACATTCAGTTCTTTGGCCAACGCGGAGAAGCGCTGGAAGGTAGGTCCACCGGGGACCGCTTCTGCAATGTCCCGGATTCCGGGTCCCACATAATTGACGCTCTCAGGCATACAGATGAGCTTAGCGCCTTGGGCGGCAGCCCCGCGGATCAGTTCTTCCGCAGCAGCCAGATTGGCCTGCACATCGTCCTGGGAATCCAGTTGGATCACGCCGGCAAGAAATTTGTTCATAAGCGCTCGTCCTTTCTCTGAAATACAAAGTCCTGGGGCGCGGCCCCGTTTTCCTTATTGTAGCATATCCTCAGCCGAATGGAAGAAAAAAGTTTTCAAAAAAAGAGAAAATAACAAAGATTACCGCAGGAAATATATATTTTTTAAGAGAAAAGCAGGATAAATTTATGGAAAAACCGGAAGAAAGCGATTATAATATGTTCCATTGGAGAAGCTGCTCGGGAAACTGCCTGATATGATGCTTGCTCCACCGCTCCAGAGGCATTATAATAGGAGTGTTAAGCTAAAATACCCGCCGAGCCAAGTGCGCGGGATCTTACATAGAGGAGTACAAACACATGGAAGAAAAGCTTCAGCAGGTTTGTCAGGCCTTCTGTATTGAGGGGGCCTTTCAGTCCTACGAGGAGATCAAGGTGGGGAATGTAAACCGCACCTATAAGGTCAATTATCTGCGGCCGGATGGACGGCCCAAGTCCTATATCATCCAGGCGGTGAATACCTTTGTATTCAAAAAGCCGGTGGAGGTTATGGAGAACATCGATAAGGTGACCGAGTACATCCACGCCAAGCAGCCCCAGCGTACCGTTCTGCACTTTCACCATACGCCGGACCGGAAGATCTATCTCTTTGATGACAACGGGTTCTGGCGCCTGTTCAACTACATTCCTTCCAGCACTTATAATACCTGCTCCGACCTGGAGGTAGTGCGCAGCGCCGGCGAGGCCTTTGGTGAGTTCCAAATGCTGCTGGCCGACTTTGATGCCCAGCAGCTCTACGTGACCATTCCCGACTTCCACGACACCCGCAAGCGCTATCAGAAGCTGCTTGCCGATGTGGCGGAGGATCCTATGGGCATGGCTGCCCAGGTGGCCGAGGAGGTGGAGTGGCTCAAGTCTGTGCAGCAGCAGGCCTGTCGTCTTACCGACCTCTATGAGGCAGGACAGCTGCCTCTGCGGGTGACCCATAACGACACCAAGATCAACAATGTCCTCTTTCAGCCCAACGGAAACCAGGCCATCGTAGTTATTGACCTGGATACCGTAATGCCTGGCCTGGTGGGCCACGACTTTGGCGATGCCATCCGCTTTGCGGCCAACTACGTGGAGGAGGATTCCCCCGAGGCGGAGAAGGCTGGGGTGGATATGGAAGTGTTCCGGGCCTTCACCCAGGGCTTCCTGAAGCACACTGCTGCCACCCTCACCCAGCAAGAGGTAGATACCCTGGCCCTGAGCTGTTTTGCTCTGACCTGTGAGTTGGCTACCCGCTTCCTGGATGATTATATTCTGGGCAGCCCCTACTTTAAGATCCAGTATCCGGAGCACAATCTGGTGCGTGCGCGCTGTCAGATTGCTCTGGCGAAGGATATGCTCCAAAAATTGGACGAGATGGACGCAGTGGTACACCAGTGCATGGAGCAGTACCGCTGACGCCTCAAGCTGCATTTGACAAGGAGGCAATGAACCATGAATTTGGAAATCAGTAATCTTCTGGACCTTTGCCATACTTTGGCGGGGGACTATCTCAAGCAGTTCCAGTACCCTTGGCAGGCTTTGGACGGCATCAAGGAGCTGATCCTTACCCTGGGAGCAGGATTGTCCCCCGAGGAATATGACCAGCCCCAGCCCAACGTCTGGGTCCATAAGACCGCCACCGTGGCCCCCACTGCGTTTCTGGGTGCGCCCTGCATCATCGGTCCGGAGACCGAGGTGCGGCACTGCGCCTTTATCCGGGGCTCTGCCCTGGTGGGAGCTCACTGCGTGGTGGGCAACTCGGTGGAACTGAAAAACGTCATCCTCTTTGACAACGTCCAGACCCCCCACTATAACTACGTGGGCGACTCCATCCTGGGCTATAAGAGCCACATGGGTGCCGGTTCCATTACCTCCAATGTAAAGTCGGATAAGACCCTGGTGGTGGTCAAGAACGGCGAGGAGAAGATCGAGACCGGCCGCAAGAAGATGGGCACCATCCTGGGCGACTTTGTGGAAGTGGGCTGCAACTCGGTGCTCAACCCCGGTACCATCCTGGGCCGCCGCAGCAGCGTCTATCCCACCTCCTGTGTACGAGGCACGGTGGAGGCAGACCACATCTATAAGGATAAGGACCATATTATCCCCCGCACCTGAACCGCATTCTCCTATCCGGTCCTTTCACCGGTGTAATTAGCTACATTTAGTATAGAAAGCGAGTGTGAATACATATGGGAAAGTATTTTGGCACGGACGGGTTCCGTGGTAAGGCCGGCGAGGGCCTGACTGCTGACCACGCCTATCAGATCGGCCGCTTCCTGGGCTGGTACTTCGGCCGCACCCACCGAGCTCAGATCGTGGTGGGCAAGGATACCCGCCGCTCCAGCTATATGCTGGAGTACGCCATCAGCGCGGGTATGGCCGCCTCCGGCGCCGACGTCCACCTGCTCCATGTCACCACCACCCCCTCTGTCTCCTATGTGGCCCGTACCGACGGCTTTGACTGCGGCGTGATGATCAGCGCCTCCCATAACCCCTTCTATGATAACGGCATCAAGCTCATCAACGGCGAAGGCGAGAAGATGGAGGAGAGCGTCATTTCCCTGGTAGAGGACTATCTGGACGGCAAGCTGGAGCTGGACGGACAGCCCTGGAAGGAACTGCCCATGGCCACCGAGGCCCAGGTGGGCAGCATCGTGGACGACACTGCCGGCCGTAACCGCTACATGGGTTACCTCATCTCCCTGGCCGTGTATTCCTTCAAGGGCAAGCGGGTGGCTCTGGACTGTGCCAACGGCAGCGCCTGGCACATTGCCCCCCGGATCTTTGAGGCTCTGGGCGCCCAGGTATTCACCATCAACACCAACCCCGACGGCACTAACATTAACCTCAACGCCGGTTCCACCCACATCGAGGGCCTTCAGCGCTACGTAGTGGAGAACAAGATGGACGTGGGCTTTGCCTATGACGGCGATGCTGACCGCTGCCTGGCCGTGGATGAGAACGGCAAGCTGGTGGACGGCGATCAGATCATGTACCTGTATGCCTGCTACATGAAGGAGCGGGGCAAGCTGGTCACCAACAAGGTGGTTACTACCGTCATGTCCAACTTCGGCCTGTACAAGGCTCTGGAGAAGGCGGGTATCGGTTATGAGAAGACCGCCGTGGGCGACAAGTATGTCTATGAGAACATGGTGCAGAACGGCCACCGCATCGGCGGCGAGCAGTCCGGCCACATCATCTTCACCAAGTACGCCCGTACCGGCGACGGTATCCTCACCTCCCTGAAGATCATGGAGGCCATGCTGGCCAAGAAGCTGCCTCTGAGTAAGCTGGCTGAGCCGGTGACCATCTATCCTCAGGTGCTCATCAACGTGCGGGTAAAGGATAAGAAGGCTGCCCAGGCTGACGCCGATGTTCAAGCCGCTGTGGAGGCGGTGGCTGCCGAGCTGGGCAACACCGGCCGCATCCTGGTCCGTGAGTCCGGCACTGAGCCTCTCGTACGCGTGATGGTGGAGGCTCCCGATCAGGAGCTGTGCCAGGCTCTGGCCCAGCGCGTGGTGGATATGATCAAGCAGAAGGGTCACGCGATCTAATCAGAATACAAAAATTCCCCGGCCTGGGCCGGGGAATTTTTTTGCCTAAACCACCCGCAGCAGAGGCTGCAGCTGGCGACCCTCCAGGGCTGCCTGAGCCGCGTCGGCCACCAGAGAAAAGTCGGCCACCAGGGAGGTAGGCTTTTTCACCGGGTCGTCCTGTCCGAAGGGGACGAAATAGATGTATTTGCGGCTAAGCAGAGCGCCCAGATTGGGAGCGGAGGCAGTCAGACCGTCGTTGGTAGAGGGGGCAATGAGAAGGGGGCGCTGGTTGCGCAGATGGGCTTTGGCGGCCATGGTGACCGCCGTGTCCGTAATGCCGCAGGCCAGCTTGCCCAGCGTGTTTCCGGTACAGGGAGCAATGATGAGCAGATCCAGCAGCTTCTTGGGGCCGATGGGTTCTGCCTCGCGGATGGAGGAGATGACCCGCCGGTCGCAGATCCGCTCCATCTCCCGCATCAGCTCATGGGCAGGGCCAAAGCGGGTGTCGGTGGCGGCGGTACACTCCGAGACGATGGGGATCACCGTGGAGAAGCGGGCTTTTACCTGCTCCAGGGCCTCCATGGCCTTGGCGTGGGTGCAGAAGGAGCCGCACACGGCAAAGCCGACCGTTTGGTCGATCATGTAGCATCTTCCTTTCCTGGCTGCTCCAATTCCTGGAGCATATGATATATGGTGGTTTGAAGGATGGCTGCCGCAGTTACGGGGGCCACCTTGCCCGGCAGGGAGAGGGCATGGATCACGGGCAGACCAAGTTCTTGGGCGGCGGTGCGGTCCACGCCGCCTGGTTTGCTGGCCAGATCCAGAATAAGGCAGCCGGCAGGCAGAGCTTTCAGGACCTCCCGTCCCAGGACCAGGGCGGGGACGGTGTTGACCACCAGATGGAAGGGGCAGGGGTTTTCCGTAAGCTGGGACAAAAGTACGCCCTTGCAGCCTACGGCTTTCGCCCAGGCAAGGGCTTCCCAGCGACGGGCGGCTACCGTCACCTCAGCGCCTAGAGCGGCCAGACGCAGAGCGGTAGCCTGCCCGATCCGCCCAAAGCCCAACACCAGCACCTGGGCGCCGTGGAGGGTGATGGGCAGCTGCTCCATGGCGATCTGGATCGCTCCCTCGGCTGTGGGTACTGCGTTGGCCACAGCCAGTTCCTCCCGGGCAAAGTAGTCCAGCAGGCATACCCCGCGCTCCTGAGCCAATGCTTTCAAGCCTGGATCTGCCATCCCCGCCAGCACCAGCTGGCCGGGCGCCAGGGCGTCGAAGACCTGCCGCAGACTGGGGTGGAACTGGGACAGGGGACTATGTAGTGCCGTCCCATCTGCTGCCGGCAGCGGCAGGATCACGCAGTCTGCCTGAGAAAGGCCGTCGGGAGGCTGGCGGGCGCAGCCTGGCTCCTCGGCGGGCAGCCCCTCCTCTAAAGCCCAGGTGTGGACTGTATGCCCGTCCATAGCCAGCAGCCGGGCCAGCTCTGCCTGCCGCCGGTCTCCTCCCAATAGCCAAATTGTTTTTGCACATGCCATAGTTGATCTCCTCCCTCTCCGTGCTGTTCCAGCCTATGCGCGGCAGAGAAGGGCGGTCACAGAAGAAAAAGGGAAAGAATGCGTTGTATTTATTGACAAAAACAATGCGCTATATTATATTATTCTTAGAAGTAATGCTTAAAATAATCTGAAAAAGCATTGCGAATGGATGGGCTCTCTGCCGTTCCGTTACTTTGAGGGGAGCATGGGAAAGGCAGCATCCCATAGCGGCAAAAAGAAAGGAGTTCAAGAAATGAAGAAGGGGATCTTTCGTAAATTCTTGTCCTTGTGTACGGCTGGTGCCCTGACTGCGGGACTGGTAGTAACAGCCTCCGCAGCACCAGACACCATGACCAGAGGAGAAATGGCGGCACTGCTGGTAGAAAGTGCCGGCCTGTCCGGTCAGTTGGCAGAGTACCAGGCGAAACCCAGCGCGTTTTCTGATGTGGCTGAGAACAGCACCTATGAGGGGGCCATCAACCTGGTTTATGCAAAGGGCCTGATGAGTGGTACGAGTGGTGATACCTTCTCTCCCAATGCGGCAGCGACCCAGGTAGAGGCGGCGGCGATCCTGCTGCGGTATGCGGATGTACCCGATGGCGTCTTGACTGCCTGGCCTGCCAGCTATAACACTGCGGCATCCAGCACTGGCTTAACTCAGGGAGTGGAGTACAGCCCGAACAGCGCAGTGAACAAGACTGTGTTCGTTCAGATGATGTCCAATGCTAAGGCCATGGAAGGCAAGCCTTTTATCGGTATCAGCTGGAAGAGCAATACGCAGGATTATGCAGCATTTGCCACCGTGATCCGTGCAGCGGGCGGTGTGGCGGTGGAGCTGCCCCAGATCACTTCCTCTGCTGTGGAGTATGACAGCAGCAACAAGGTGACCGGCGCCTATCTGGAGGAGAGTGGCATGCTTAAGCAGGCCTACGCGGACCAGATCAAGGCAAAGAACTTTGCCAATACCAATGTAGCTCAGGTCATGGCTGAGGTGGATGGCGTGTTCTTTACCGGCGGCGAGGATATCAGCCCCTCGCTCTTTGCAGAGCCTCAGAAGGAAGCCAATCACGGGGAAGAGATCAACGCGACCCGGGATATTTCCGACTATACGCTGATGGCTTACTGCATCCAGCAGGACATCCCCTCCTTTGCAGCCTGCCGTGGTATGCAGATGATGAGCATCGTCTCCGGCGCCGACTTTATCCAGGACATTCCCGACTACTTCGCCGCCCAGGGCGCGGAGTACAATGACCTGCACCGGATGCCCGCCGATGCTCCCAATCGGGACTATGCCCGCCACGATGTGGATATTATCGATAAGGACTCCCTGCTGTACGACGTGGTAAACGCCGATGTGCTGCAGAACGTCTCCTCCTGGCACCACCAGGCGGTAAAGAGCGTGGAGGGTACTGGCCTGACCGTCACCGCCAAGACCACGCTGAATGGTGTTGATATCATTGAAGCTGTGGAAAATAAGGATAAGACCTTCTGCGTAGGTGTGCAGTTCCATCCGGAGAATGACTGCAGCTTGGTGCTCTATCAGGGCAAGGAAGCTCCCTGTGACTTTGATACCTGCCTGACCTTCTTTGAGAATCTGGTGGCCTATGCCTCTGAGAAGCCGGTCATCGGCATCTCCTGGGGCGGTGATCCGGTGGACTATACCGACATTCAGGATATTATCCGTGAGGCGGGCGGCGTAGTGACCCATCTGCCTCAGATCACCCGCTATGAGCAGGCAGTCTCCGCGCTGAAGAGCGTGGACGGCATCGTAGTTACCGGCGGCGAGGATATCAACCCCGACCTGTACGGCGATGAGCACAGCCCCCTGCTGGAGGACAACACTGAGTACCGGGACATCCGGGATACCTCGGACTACAATCTGATCCAGGCAGCGGTCCAGACCGACGAACCTATGCTGGCGATTTGCCGCGGAATGCAGATGCTGAATGTGGTGTGCGGCGGCGGTCTGATCCAGGATCTGCCCACCTATCTGGGCAAGGACGACAGCTATCGCGTCCACCGCAATAAGCCCGATTGGGCCCGTCACGACATTACCGTTACCGATACCGACTCCCTGCTGTACTCCATTGTAGGCGGCACGAGCTTGGCTGACGTAGCATCCTGGCACCACCAGGTGGCAAATCCCCAGCGTGTGGGGCAGGGCCTGACCGTGGTAGCCTACGGACCGGACGAGGTGATTGAGGCTCTGGAGTACCAGGCTAACGACTTCACCTTGGGCGTGCAGTTCCATCCCGAGGCCGACGCCCTGGACCATGATGCATACATGGACTTCTTTGAGGCGCTCCTGGCCCATGCGGCATAACTTCTATCCATAGGAAAAGGGAGGTCCCGAGTATTCGGGACCTCCCTTTTTGCCAATAAAAACGCCCCGCTTCTCCAAGAAGCGGGGCGTAGAACGTTTACTCTTACTGAGCAGCCTTAGCAGCCTTGATAGCCTCGATCAGCATGGGGGTAACCTTGAACAGGTCGCCGCAGATGCCGTAGTCAGCGATCTCAAAGATGGGGGCGTTCTCGTTCTTGTTCACAGCGATGATGCACTCGGAATCCTGCATGCCAGCCTTGTGCTGGATGGCGCCGGAGATGCCCAGAGCAACATAGATCTTGGGGTGAACGGTCTTGCCGGTCTGACCAACCTGGTGGTCAGCGGACAGCCAGCCGGAGTCGATGGTGGCACGGGAGCCGCCCACGACGCCGCCGAGAACCTCAGCCAGCTCCTCAGCCAGCTTGATGCCGCCCTCGACGTCCTTGGAGATACCACGGCCCACGGAGACGACCACGTCAGCGCCGATCAGGTCGACCAGCTTCTTAGCGGCCTTGACAACCTCGATGACCTGGGTCTGCATGTCAGCCTCGGTCAGGGAGAAGTTGGGCTTAATCAGCTCGCAGGCGTCAGCCTTGGCCTGATCGAAGGGAGCCTTCTTCATAACGCCGGGACGCACGGTAGCCATAGCGGGACGGAAACGGGGGCAGATGATGGAAGCCATCAGGTGGCCGCCGAAAGCAGGACGGGTCATCTTCAGGTCGCGGGACACGTCGTGCTTCTCACCCAGCACCATAGCGGTGTTCAGGCCGTCGATCTTCTCGGCGGGCAGAGTGGAGGCCTCACGCAGGAAGTCCTTGTAGATGCCCATATCCACGTCCAGGTGAGTACAGTCGGCGCACAGACCGGTGTGCAGACGAGCGGCGCAGCGGGGGCCCAGATCGCGGCCGATGTTGGTGGCGCCGATCAGCATCATCTCAGGCTTGTACTCCTCGATCACGTCGCAGATGACCTTGGTGTAGCCGTCGGTGGTGTAGTTCTCCAGCAGGGGGTGGTCGCAGACGTACACGCCGTCAGCACCGTAGCCGCCCAGCTCCTTGGCAATGCCCTCGATGTTGTGGCCCAGCAGAATGCCGTACAGCTTGGTGCCCAGCTCGTCAGCCAGCTTGCGGCCCTCGGAAATCAGCTCAAAGGAGGTAGGCATCATGGTGCCCTGACGCTGCTCGCAGAATACCCACACGCCGCCGTTGAAGGCAGCGATATCAGCACTGTTGAAAGTAGACATATTCTTCAATTCTCCCTTCTATCAGATCAAATGCTTGCCAGCCAGGATGCCGGCCAGCTTCTCACAGGTCGCCTTGTCGGCGCCCTCCAGCATCATGCCGGCGCCCTTCTGAGGAGGAGTGAAGGAGGTCAGGATGTTGGTGGGAGAACCCTTCAGGCCGATGGTAGCGGGATCGATCAGGGGATCGTCCTTCAGAGCGTTGTAGTCCAGGACCTCGTAGGGCTTCTCATAGCACTCGAAGATGCCGCCCACGCTCATGTAACGGGGCTCGTTGAGCTCCTTGATGCAGGTGATCAGGCAGGGGGTGTTGACCTTGATGGTCATGTAGCCGTCTTCCAGCATACGCTTGATGGTGAGGGTCTTGCCCTCCTTGGTGATCTCAGCAGCGTAGGAAACCTGGGGGATGCCCAGCTTCTCAGCGATCTGGGGACCAACCTGAGCGGTGTCGCCGTCGATAGCCTGACGGCCGCAGAACACCACGTCGTCCTCGTCCAGGCCGATCTTGTTGATAGCAGCGGCCAGGATCTGAGAGGTAGCATAAGTATCGGAACCGCCGAACTCACGGCCGGAAACCAGAACAGCACGGTCCACGCCGCGAGCCATAACCTCACGCAGCATGCCCTCGGCAGGAGGAGGACCCATGGAGACGACAACGACCTCGGCGCCGGTCTGCTCCTTCAGGACCAGAGCGGCCTCGACGGCGTTCAGGTCGTCGGGGTTGGTGATGGTCGCCATGGAGGCGCGGTTCAGAGTACCATCGGGATTCACGGCCACCTTACCGGAGGTATCGGGGACCTGCTTAACACAAACAATGATTTTCATTTCCATCTGCCTCCTATCTTATTTCACACCCATCGCACGGGAAATGACCATGCGCTGGACCTCGGAAGTACCCTCATAGATCTCGGTGATCTTGGCGTCACGCATCATGCGCTCCACGGGATACTCACGGGTGTAGCCGTAACCACCGAACAGCTGAACAGCGCGGCGGGTCACATCGGAAGCGGCCTCGGCGGCAAACAGCTTAGCCATGGCGGCGTCCACGGAGTAAGGCTCGTGGTTCTCCTTCTTGCAGGCAGCGGCGTACACCAGGTACTGAGCAGCCTTCATGCGGGTGTGCATGTCAGCCAGCTGGAACTGGGTGTTCTGGAACTGAGACAGACGCTTCTTAAACTGGATACGCTCCTGGGTGTACTTGACGGCCTCGTCAATGGCACCCTCGCCCAGACCCAGAGCCTGAGCAGCGATGCCGATACGGCCGCCGTCCAGAGTCTGCATGGCGATCTTGAAGCCCTGGCCTTCCTTGCCCAGCAGGTTCTCCTTGGGAACGATGCAGTCCTCAAAGATCAGGTCGCAGGTGGAAGAACCGCGGATACCCATCTTCTTCTCCTTCTTACCAACGGAGAAGCCGGGGAAGGAGCTCTCCACGATGAAAGCGGAGATGCCGTGGTTGCCGGCCTTGGGGTCGGTCATAGCGAAGACGACCATGGTGCTGGCCACAGTGCCGTTGGTGATGAAGCACTTGGAGCCGTTGAGCACATAGTGGTCACCCTCCAGAACAGCGGTGGTCTGCTGGCCGGAGGCGTCGGTGCCGGCGTTGGGCTCGGTCAGGCCAAAAGCGCCGATCTTCTTGCCGCTGAGCAGGTCGGGCAGATACTTCATCTTCTGCTCCTCGGTGCCGTGCTCATAGATGGGGGCGCAGCACAGAGAGGTGTGGGCAGACACGATAACACCAGTGGTGCCGCAGACCTTGGACAGCTCCTCAACGCACATAGCGTAGGACAGCACATCGCCGCCGGCGCCGCCGTACTTCTTGGGGAAGTAGATGCCCATCATGCCCAGCTTGCCCATCTTCTCGACGGTCTCCATGGGGAAGCGCTCTTCCTCATCGAGCTCCTCGGCTAGGGGCTTGACCTCGTTCTCCGCAAACTCACGGTACATCTTGCGGACCATCTCTTGCTCTCTAGTCAGATGAAAATCCATTTTCCAGTCCTCCTAAAACTTTTTTACTTGGAATAATCGTAGAAGCCCTTGCCGGATTTGACGCCCAGCAGACCACCGCGGACCATCTTCTTCAGCAGCAGGGCAGGACGATACTTAGAATCGCCTGTCTCATCGTACAGGGTGTTCATAATGGCCAGGCAGATATCCAGGCCGATAAAGTCGCCCAGGGCCAGAGGACCCATGGGGTGGTTGGCGCCCAGGCGCATAGCCTTGTCGATGTCCTCGACGGAGGCGGTGCCGGACTCAACCAGGCCGATGGCGTCGTTGATCATGGGGATCAGCAGCTTGTTGACCACGAAGCCGGGGCCTTCTGCCACCTCAACGGGCTCCTTGCCGATATCCTGAGCCAGCTTGTACACAAAGTCGAAGGTCTCCTGGGGAGTGTTCACGCCGCGGATGACCTCGATGAGCTTCATGCTGGGCACGGGGTTGAAGAAGTGCATACCGATGAGGGGGTGCTTCAGACCATTGCCCATCTCAGTGATAGACAAAGAGGAGGTGTTGGAAGCAAACACGGTCTCCGGCTTGCACAGCTCGTCCAGGCGATGGAACAGCTCCTTCTTGGGACCCATCTCCTCGGCGATGCACTCGATCACCAGATCAGCATCAGCAGCGGCGGACTCTTCCTCGACCAGCACATTGGCCATGAGAGCGTCCTTGGTGCCCTGAGACATTTTGCCCTTGGCGACCCGCTTTTGCAGAGAAGCGTCCAGCTGTTCCTTATGGCGCTGGGCGGAGGCGATGCTGCTGGCGTACATCAGGGCAGTATGCCCGTTTGCGGCAAAGACCTGGGCAATACCACGACCCATGGTGCCGGCGCCGAAAATTGCAACCTTCATAGTGTTTCCTCCTAAAAAGTTGATTTCTAACGGTCAAATCTAAAACAATTTGACGGGTTCTAAACAGTTTTGTTAGAAAATTAACAAACCAAGACCAGAAAAAGCGCAACACAGGAAAAATACCTGTTGTTGCGAAGGCCGGAAAAGGCATAACTGTTTATGTACCTTACAAATTATATCGTTTTTTCAGGGCGGAAGCAAGGGGGAAGCTACCTGGCAAAATACACAGTTTTTACAATGGAATTTTGATAAAAATGTTAAAATCACAGAGAGCTCACAGAGGCAGCGGAAAGGATGGGAAATGGGATGAAAAAATGGAATTTCTCAATGAAGAAGATGGAATAGAAGGGGAGATTTGGAGGGGAGAAAAAGGGCGCGGCGGAACCAAGTCCGCCGCGCGTGAGAGGGAAGAACGAGATGAGGAAAAAGGCTTATTTCTCTGCCTGGTCAACGGCCAGGTGGACGATTTCATATGCCGACATGTTCTCATGATAGGAAGAAGGCTCCCCCAGCACCGATGAGAAAGAACCATCTTCATTTCGAAGCAGAACCAGATACTGAATGCGGGGCGATGCCCACTCTCCGGAACGGTATCTGGTGAAGCTTACGGTGTAAGCAGAGCCGATGCCTTCGGGAAGATGGCAGGATCCATTATAGCTCACCGATCCCAAACGCAGATCTCCTTCTTGAGGCACTTCGGGCTGGTCTACGGCAAAGTAGTAGGTTTGTCCCTGGTATTTCTGGCTGTAGTATTGGTGGGCCAGTGTATAGAACTCCTGGGAATCGATCCCGGAGATCAGGGTAACCAGACTTTCGATGTATTCTGTGACCTCTTCCAGAGAGCCTGTGGTATAGTCATAGACCTCCAAGAAGTTCTCGTCCCTGTCATAGATGAGGCAGGCGGTAAACCAGAGTGTGTCATCCGTGTCTGCCCGGGCCAGTACCGTGTAGGCAGTCTGGGTGTCTTTCAGCTCCACGGATGTTAATTCAGTCTGTGTCAGAGACTGGATGGACCAAAGAGCAGAGGTATTGTTGGCATTCAGCGGGTTGTTATCTTGACGGGTAAAGGTTTCCAACCAATTGCGGACCTGCCAGGGAACCGGGATGGGGAGAGCGTCCTCCGGCGCAGGGTAAAAGGTCTTGTTGTGGTCGGGTACCCACTGAGGTCCGTCTCCGTTGATGACTGCGTTGTCAGTCTGTGCAAAGATATCTACGCCGCCGGGAGCCATAAGGGCCTTGTACTCCTGCCAGTAGGCCTCATAGTCCTTCCGTGCTTGAGAGTCCTCCTCTCGCACGTCCCCATCCACCGGCCAGACCCAGGTGAAGTCAGTTCCGTCATAGCGGATGAGGCCGGCTTCTCCATACGTAAGCCCCAGGTGGATACTGTTGGCCACATAGAGAAGGTAGCTTTCTCCGTCCTTATTAAAAGTTACCACATGGGGTTGGCTTCCGGTGCATATGGTGGCGAAGACCGGAGCGGTCAGCTGGCCGGTTAGCTGGTCTTGTACGCCCAAGGCGAGCAGTGATTCGGAACGGTCGGTTTGTACACAAACCGCTCCCAGGGCAACATTTCCGTCATCACCGGGGGTGAAAGCCATTAGTTCCACAGAAGTGGGTTGAATAACGCCAGAGGGGAAAAGGGTTTGAGCAGCTTCAGCCAGATCATCCTTCAGAGACATCTGGTCCACCCGACCGGAGGCAACGTTGGAGACAAAGGTGGTTCCCTCCTGACAGGATACCAGCGAGCCGCACAAAACAATGACTAAAGCAGCCAGAGCCAGTACCAGTGCCGGCGGGCGCTTCTTTTTCCACTGGAAGATATTGCGAATGCGATTTTCCGTCTCTCGCGCCGAGCCGGACAGCCGGGTGGTCAGCGGAGAGTGGGGCGTACAGCGCTTGTCCATAAGCAAAGCCTCCGATCAGTCAAACATATTGGTGAGTGTGATCTGGTGCAGGGTATCCCCATTGAAGAAGAACAAAATAGCAGGGCCAAAGTCGTTGGAATCGCGGCAGTACCACAGATAGTCCTGGCCTGGATACTTTCCCCAATAATCTTCTGATACTGCTTCGGGATAGGCTGTCAGCACGTCTTCGCGGCTGGCACCCACTCGGATACCTCGGGGAGTGTAGAGATCGGGCATCGTAACATCCAGAGTATTGATGGACTCCCGGTCCTCGGTGCTGTTGTAGTAACTCAGAGCGGTAAAGCTTGCGGTACCTGTCGTACCACTGCTGCGCAGCCAGTAGTCTCCCGGGTTGTAGATAGGCTCATACTCCTCCAGACGCTGGGTGTCGATATGCGTAGAGTCCAGACAGGAGAAGGAGAGAGAAGAACCTGGACCGATGGGATTGGGAAAACCATCCCGGTAGAGACAGACCTCCGGATCCTGCAGACTTAAGCTGGCAGACACCGAAAATCCTCCCTCCGGTTCTCCGCCGCTGAAATTCCACTGCCGCCACAGAGGCGGATTCAGATCGATGCACTCCTGCGCCGGAACCAGAGGTTGAAGATCTGTGACGGTATATTGATCATAGAGGGTAAAGGTGCCGCCCGACCAGATATAGAGGTTGTCCGAACCGCTGACAAAGTCGGATGCTGTGTCATCCCGGTCATCGACCCGGGCAGTGAGATAGAAAATAGGCTGACCATCCGCTCCCATGCGGAAGCCTTCCACGGTCTGGTTCTGGATGCACAGGTCGGCACCGGGGATATCCTGGTCCAGAGTGGGGTCGTACTGGTCAGCCAGGGCCTGGCAGAGATCGTCCGCGGTTTGCCCGGCTAACTCCAGAGCCTCCTCCAGGGTCACCTGCTGGCCTGTTTCTTTGTCATAGACCAACGAGGTGATATGCCCGGTGTTCAGGTCCGTATGAAATTCCTCCCGGAAGAAGATCAGATTCCAATAGCGCTGAGTTTCGGTGGGGTAGAGCAGACAGTGATTTTCGGTGGCTGACAGGGAAGCGCTATCGACGACCCCATCCAGGATATCCTGGTACTCCTGCTTCAACTGCCTTAGGGCCTGGTTGATGGCGGTGACTCCGGCAGTAGGTTGAGTATCGGCAGACATGGCCAGGGCGGGAATCTCAATATAGTTGCCCTGTGTGTCGTAATACTGGGTATCCATGACCAGAGTGACTGGTTCTGTCCGCTCCTGGCAGGAAACCAATCCTCCGCACAGGGCGATCAGCACGGCAGCCAGGACCAGCACCAGCACAGGCGGGCGCTTCTTTTTCCACAGAAATATGTTGCGGATGCGGCGCTCCGTCTCCCGGGCCGAGCCGGAGAGGGCGGTGGAAAATGGTGTGCGGAATATGTTTTCTACCTTTTTCATGGCGGTCTCCTTATGGCTGAGTGGCTTTGTTTATGATCTCTTCGATAGACATCCCCTGCGGTTCAAAGTCTGCCCGGCCCAGCAGGGAAATAAAGTCGCCGGTGTGGGTGTCGAAGCCCAGGACCACCACCTCAAAATTGGTGTGCCACTCCAGCCCCCGGGAGCCGTTAGTATAAAAGGTGTAGCACACCTGATAAGCAATGGCGGTGGTGGTTTCGTCCGGATAGGTCTCACCCAGATAGGTGGCGGGCCCCACCCGCAGGTCGCCGGCCTGGTCACTGTCCGACTGGAAATCGGCGTAGTAGATGTTCCACTGGTCCTGATAGTCCGCGTAGCAGCTCAGCAGGGCGGGGTAAAGGTTTGCGTTGTAGGGGGATAGGTCCTTGACGGGGAGAACGATGGAATGTGGCACATCCGGCCTGGAGTTGTCCACAAAGCCCCCAGCCGGCGCTTCCCCGGCGAAGTACCACTGGTTCCACAGGGGCGGGTCAAGCTGGTCAGTCTCCTCCGCCGTGATCAGGGGATATCGGTCGTACGGGGGACCGTCCGGGACAAAGACCATACAGTAGTAGCGGGTAAAAACTCCATTATCCCAGACATAAAGGCGGCTCCACTCGTCCAGAAAGCCGTCGTCCCCCATGTCCCGGCAGTCCACCACGGCGGTGAGATAGAACGCCGGCTTGCCGTCTGCCTTGATGCGAAAGCCCTCAAGGCTGATGGGGTCAGCCGTCTGGTACAGATCCCGGGGATCCTCCGGGTCGGCAGCGATGTCCGCTTCCAGGTCGGCAAACAGGGTTTCCTGGTCTGTCCCGGCCAGGGCGAGGGCATCCTCCGCCGTGACCTGGACGCCCTCCTTCTTATCGTAGACCCAGGAGGCGATGTAGCCGTCGTTGCCATAGTCGGCAGCCTTTTGGAAAAAAACCAGGTTCAGATAGCGGTCTGTTGTGGAGGGGTAGAACAGGCACTGGCTGCCGTACTCTGTGCCGGACAGGGAAAGGCGGTATTCCTCCCGCAGTTCGTCCAGAGCGGCGTTGATGGCATCCACCGACTCATTTTGCTCCCCGGTGGGGAGGGAGAGCGCAGGGATCTCGATGTAAGTGCCTAGATTGTCGTAGTACTGGGTCTCCATGATGATGGAGGGTACAGAGGGCCGCTTCTGACAGGACACCAGCGAGCCGCACAGCGCAATGATCACAGCAGCCAGGACCAGCACCAGCACAGGCGGACGCTTCTTTTTCCATTGGAAGATATTACGGATACGGTGCTCCGTCTCCCGGGCGGAGCCGGAGAGACGGGTAGTGAGAGGGGAGCGGGGAAGATGATTGATGTGAGGCCAGCTACATTGGTTCATAAGACTCACCCTTTAAAAAATAGCGTGTAGCGTGTGTTGTTTATGAGATTTCGGGTTGTAAGAGTACAAACTGGTCTTCAGACCAAGATAAGGTATACCAGAGCGTATAAGCTTTGTCATCGGATAAAACAGGCAGATAAAGATCACTCAGTCCGTCGGGCCTCTCCTGCGTGTAAGCACCAGAGATCCATGCCGGACCCTCTCCCTCCTTAAGACGGTACAGTTCCTTCAGCGTACCATTTTCCACGGAAAGGACGACGTAATCGGTGTAGCGAGGGACAGAGTACGGCTGAACCAGATCCAACACCAGAGACTGGTGGTCTGGTGTAGTTAGATACGCGGAGAGGCAGTTGGGAAAGACGGTAGTTTCCTCTTCCCATCGAAGCGTCTCTCCTGTACCGAGAGTGACCTCCACTACGGTGAGAGGCCCGGGAGGAACGTCGGAACCATAACTGAATATGGTTACCGAATCGTCCATGTCCCCCATACCGTCCAGATCCATATGTTCAAAGAAAGCGATGGAAAGATACTCCTCTGGGTTTGTTCCGTGAGAAATCAAGGGAGCAGTGTCGTCGGAGGTTGGATAGACCTGAATGGTGCCGGAGTAGCTGTGCGCCAAGAGGGTTGCTATGGAATAGGTTTCCTCACGGCCGGTGGAGGTACCCACCGTTACGGTCTGATCTGCTTCATGGAAAAGAAGGGTAGTGATATCATCGGTGGAACAGCTCATGACCTCTGCGGCGGCAGGAGCTAAAGACTGAATGCGTATGGAGCCGTCGGGCCATTTCCGCCAGACTTTTAAATAATGATCTCCAGGGGCAGAGAGCAGGTCGAGTTGTCCGTCGCCGTCTAAATCCGCATATACCGGGTCAATGAGACTTGCCAAGAGGAATGAAGTACCACCAGGAAGGTCGGCCTGAAACTCGTAATCATACGTATGGCCGTCATCGGTACGGATGTCGGAACGGGTGACCGTACCGCTGTACCCTAGGATATTAGAGAAGGGGACCGTTTCTTCTTCCGGCCAGGAAGAAGAAAACTGGGGTGCGTTCAACGGAGTGGCGGCGTGAGGATCAAAGTCAGCAGGCGTATTGTCGCGCTCCTGGCAGGACACTAATCCTCCGCACATAGCGATCAGCACAGCAGCCAGCGCCAGCACCAGCATGGGCGGACGCTTCTTTTTCCACTGGAAGATGTTACGGATGCGGTGCTCCGTTTCCCGGGTAGATCCGGACAGACGGGTGGTGAGAGGGGAGCGGGGGAGTCTTGGTGCCATATTTGAACTCCTTTCGTCAGGAGCGGGCCTTCAGCCGCTCCACCGCAGACAAGATAGTCTTGCCATAGGCGGCATGTTCCTCTGGTGGAAGACGCCGCAGAACCGCCTCGTCGCAGGATAGCTCGGTATCTTGTTCAATGGCCCGGGCCATGAGCCATACCAGAGGATTGAACCAGTGCACGGCCCGCACCCACAGAGCCAGGGCTTTGAGCCAGATATCCCGGCGGCGGTAGTGGGTCAGTTCGTGGAGCAGAGCGTATTCCAGTTCTTTCGGGGCAAGGGGCTGCTCCGGCAGCAGAAGCACAGGATGGAACAGCCCAGCCAGCATAGGAGCGGCCAACCCAGGACAGGTCATCAGCCGGGGACGGCGGTCCAGCTCCAATTGGTCGCCCATGGCATTATAGAGCGGGAGGATCGTAGCATCCCTTACCGGGACGGCCCAGCGCGTCAGGAAACGCCGCAGTCGAAGGTGAGCGATGAGGTTCCAAATGAGAATCCCTGCTGCGACCAAAAGCCAGACCGCAGTGACAATTTGGGAAACATAGATCGTAGGCTTTGTTTCTGGCTGGGGTTCAGGGGTGTTCTGAGAAGAAGATGTAGAGGAAGAGGTATTCTCTTCATTGGAAGAACCGGTGGGTGAGACCGGAGATGGCACCGCCTCTTGAAAGGGACGTCCGGCGGTAAAAGGCAACTCTGAGGGGCGCTCCAAACTGGGGGAGTGAAGCTGAATGGGGGCGTGGACTTGAACATTTGGAAAAGAGAAGGGTAAGGGGATGGCCAGACGCAGGCAGAGCAGCAGCCAGCCCCAGCAGCGCCACCGGGCGGCGTACCGGGAGCGGGTGAGCAGTCCGGTAGCCATCAGGATCAGCCCAACCAGACCGCCGCCCAGGGACAGAGCACCTAAATAAAATAGAAAATCTGTCATGCCTTGGTGTCCTCCTCCAGCTGGTCCAGCAGGGAGCGCAGCTCATCCAGGTCCTGGCGCTTCAGCCCGGTTCGGGCCAGAGCCGCCACAAAATTTCGGGGAGAGCTGCCGTACAGGCGGGAGAGCACGCTGCGGCTGTCAAAGGCCAAATAATCCTCCTGAGAAACTAAAGGAGTGTAGCGGTTGCTTTTTCCTTCCCGGCGCACCGAGACAAAGCCTTTTTCAGCCAATCGGGCCAGATAGGTGTTTACCGTGTTGCTGGCCCAGCCAAAGTCCTCCAGCGCTTGGTCCAAAGCGGCACGAGGGGTATCGGCGCCCAGCTTCCACAGGGCTTTCATGACTTCCAATTCGGTGTCGGGCAGACGTTTCATGGTATCATCTCCAATTTACTTCAAATGTAGTTGATAATTATATACTACACTTGTGGTAGATCACAGTCAAGTTACAGAGCGGTGACAGAAAAAAACAAGCCCTGGGCGATACCCAGGACTTGTAAAAAGAACATATTGGTTTAAAGCAGAAGCTGGCCGTTGATCTCCAGACGGAAACTCAGACCCAACTGTTCCGCAGCACGGCGGCACAACAGCATCCGCTGCAGGAAGATCTCAAAATAGTCCATGACCGCGCACATCTCTGTGTTAATGGACAGGGAGAGGGTGATGGTCTTGGACTCCACATCCAGCAAAACTTCCGAGCGCTCTACCGAGTAGTTGACCCGGTCGTGAATATCAAAGGTGGACATGTCTTTGTTGCGCACACGGCTGCGGCGCACATCGGTCTTGTCCGCCAGAATCAGGGCCGCGGCAATGGCGTTGACCGGAAATGCGGTAGAGTCATCGTGATGGCCGATGGCGGTAATGACGGCTGCCACATCGGAAGGGTCCATGCCCATGTTATCCAGAATGCGGAAAGCCATCGTGGCGCCGCTGATGGCGTGGTCGTGGCGGTTGACCACGTTGCCGATGTCGTGCATGTAGGCGGCGATTTGAGCCAGCTCCACCTCGCGGGGAGTGTACCCAAGCTCAGTCAGGATCTGAGCGGCCACATGAGCGCACTTGCCTACATGGGCAAAGGAGTGCTCCGTAAAGCCCAAAGCTGTGAGAGAAGCGTCGGCCTGTGTGATGTAAGTCCGGATCTCCGGAGAGGAGCGGATCATATCAAAGGTTACTTCCATGGTATCGCTCCTTTTAAATATCGCGGATATCGTAAGGCGTGGTCTGATACACGTAATAGTTCAGCCAGTTGGTATAGAACAGCTGGGCAGCGGAGCGCCAGCGTACCAGGGGAGGCTGTGTGGGATCGTCGTTGGGGAAGTAGTTGTCCGGAACATTGATGTCGATGCCCTTGTTTACATCCCGGAAGTACTCATTGGCCAGGGTGTCGGGATCGTATTCGGGGTGTCCGGTAATAAAGAAGCGGCGGTTATCCTGGCTCTTTACTGCAAAGACACCAGCCTGTTCCGAGACAGCCAGCAGCTGCAGTTCCGGGACGGCCAGAACATCCTCCAGCTTGTTTTCGGTATAGCGGGAGTGAGGAACATAGAAAATATCATCAAAGCCGCGGAACAGGGGACTGCGCTTGCGTACCACCGTATGGGGGAAGACACCAAAGAGCTTTTTACCCAGGTCATACTTAGGAATATTATAATGGTAGTAGAGACCGGCCTGGGCACCCCAGCAGATATGCAGGGTAGAGTGAACGTGGGTCTTGGTCCATTCCATGATCTCGCACAGCTCATCCCAGTAGTCCACATCGGTAAAGTCCAGATTCTCTACCGGAGCTCCGGTAATGATCATACCGTCATACTTCCGGTCTTTGATCTGATCAAAGGTAGTATAGAAGGAAAAGAGGTGGCTGGCATCTGTATTCTGAGATACATGGCTGAGGGTGTGCAACAGCTCTACCTGGACCTGAAGAGGAGAGTTGGAGAGCTTACGCAGCAGCTGGGTCTCAGTCACGATCTTAGTGGGCATCAGATTTAAGATGAGGAGGTTCAGAGGGCGGATATCCTGGTGCATAGCCCGGTACTCCGTCATAACAAAGATGTTTTCTCCCTCCAATGTAGTAGTAGCAGGAAGGGAATCGGGAATTTTAATGGGCATGGGAATGACCTACCTTATAATATAGAATTCGTAAAAATAGGGTATCATAACTGGGAAGGATGCGCAAGGCGTATTTCTGAGGATAAATGTAGCTCACTGGTGGACAAAATAGGGGAAAAAGGCCTTATTTCGGGAAGAGAAGAAAAAATTCGAAAAATATGAAAAAACCTGTTGACAAATGGAGGGAGCGGTGGTATTCTATCAAAGCTGTCCGCGAGACAGCGGTTTCCAAGTCAAAAGCGAACTTGAATGAGAGAACAAAAACCACCTGACGGTGCGAAAAAAGTTCTTGACAAGCGAACTGAGATATGGTAAACTAATCGAGTCGCCTGTGAGGGCGACGAAAAAAGGAGAAGCCTGCCGAGCTGACCTGAAGAGCTGAAAAAAGTTTGAAAAAACTTTAAAAAAGCTCTTGACAAGGTCGAAACGGTGTGGTAAAATAACTCCTGCCGCTGCTAAGCGGTGTGTACCTTGTAAATTAAACAACGTGACAAACACGAAGCACCAAATTGGATTTGGTTGTTCAAACAAGCTTAGCTTGAAGGACAATCGTTAAATTTCTTTGAAGCTAGTTTT